>NZ_JBIARA010000013.1:0-245200 GCF_042889525.1 Micromonospora sp. NPDC002575
CCCCGCCCCGACGACAACGCCCGCACATACGCCCCCGCCAACCGCCGCACACCCTCCTCACTCGACGCCGACACCTTCACCACAAACGACTCCTGAACCACTTGCTCACGCGACCCCACAACAGCCGGCGGCTCCTCCAGGATCACGTGGGCATTCACCCCACCCATCCCGAACGCCGACACCGCACCCCGCCGCGGCACACCCACCCTCCGCGGCCACGAAACAGCCTGATCCGCCACAAAGAACGGCGACTCCTCAAACCGGATATGGTCGTTCGGCCGCTGCACGTGCAGCGTCGGCGGGATCTGCTCCCGCTCAAACGCCAACAGCACCTTCACCACACCGGCCAAACCAGCCGCCGGCTCCAGATGACCGATGTTCGACTTCACCGAACCGATCGCGCAGAACTGCGTCCGCGACGTGAACTCCCGCCACGCCCGCGTCAAACCCTCCACCTCGATCGGATCACCCAACGACGTGCCCGTCCCATGCGCCTCCACCAGACCGATCCCGTCCGGACCGACCCCCGCATCCCGCAACGCCGCCACGATCACCTCCCGCTGGGCGGCGCTGCTCGGCACCGTCAACCCGCTCGTGCGGCCACCGTGGTTCACCGCCGTTCCCCGGATCACCCCCCGCACCCGGTCCCCGTCGCGCACCGCGTCCGCCAAGGGCTTGATCACCACCGTGACCACACCCTCACCCGGCACGAACCCGTCCGCCGACGCGTCGAACGCCCGCGACGCACCCGTCGGGGAGAACGACCGCAGGCGGGAGCCGAGCTGGAAGTACTGGGGGGACATGGCCAGGTGCACGCCGGCGACGATGGCCTGGTCGCACTCGCCGCTGCGGATGCTGCGCACCGCCGTGTGCAACGCCACCAACGACGACGAACACAACGTGTCGATCGTCATGCTCGGACCCGACAGATCCAGAAAGTAACTCACCCGGTTCGCGAGGATCGCGTTGTGGTTGCCGAGGCCGGCGGCGGTCTGCACGACGTCGCCGACGACCATGTCGCGGTAGTGCTGGTAGCTGGCGCCGACGAAGACGCCCGTCGGCCGCTCGGAGGCACGGCCGGAGAGCCCGGCGTCCTCAAGGGCCCGCCAGGCGGACTGGATGAGGTGGCGCTGCTGGGGGTCGATCCACTGCGCCTCGGCGGGCGAGATCCGGAAGAACGCCGCGTCGAAGCCGGTCAGCTCGTCGACGAAGCCCGCGCGGCGCAGGTAGACGGTGCCGGGCTCGGCGTCCTCGGAGTAGTAGTCGTCGATGTCCCAGCGGGACTTGGGCACCTCGCGCAGGCAGTCCTCGCCCCTGGAGAGGACCTCCCACAACTCGTCCGGGTTGCCGGCGTTCGGGAAGACCCCGTCGAAGCCGACGATCGCCATGTCGTGCCGGTCCGCCGTCCCCTCCGTCGCCGCGGCCACCGGTGCGACGGGGGCCGCGGCGACGGAGGGCGCAGCCGCGACCGGAGGGGTCGGCGCGGCCGCCGGGATAGGCGCGGGTGCCGGTGATTCGACGACCGGGGCGTCGACCGGGGCTGCCGGGGGCGCCGCGGCCACGGGGGTGGCCTCGCCGCCGGGCACGGTGGTGACCCCGTACGTGTCGCGCAGCTCGGCGACGAGGTTCTCCACCGTCCCCACCTCGAGCAGCAGCGTCACCGGGATGTCGACGCCGAGCCGGGCGCGGATGTCCTGGGCCAGGGAGACGGCGAGCATCGAGTCGAGGCCCTGGGCCTCCAGCGGGCGGTCGAGTTCGAGGGACTCGACGTCGGTCTCCAGCCCTTCGGCGATCCACCTGGCCAGGGCCGGCCCGAGGGCGCCGGAGGCGGTGGAGCCGTTGGCGCGGTACTGGCCGGTCGGCACGGCGGGTTGCGCGGGCGCGGCCGGGGCGCGGCCGTTGCCGGCGGCGGTCGTCCCGGTGGCGGCGCCGTCGTGCCGGGCCCGGTCCTGCGCGCCGGCCGAGCCGGGCTGGCCCGGTGGCGGGGCCGGGGAGATCCGCCGCCAGGTGATGCCCTCGGCGGTCAGCACGGGCCGGTCGCCGTCGAGCACGACCAGGCTCGCGGTGAGCAGCCCCGCGTCGGGCGCGCTGCCGCGGTCGCGTCGGGCGTAGACGCGCACGGCCGCGGGGAGCGGGGCGTGCACGGTCAGCCGCGCGATGGTGAACGGCACGTACAGGCCCTGGGCCCCGCAGGCGGCGAGGGCCACCTGGAAGGCGCCGTCGAGCAGCCGGGCGTCCACCGCTCCGGCGGGGTCGCCCTCGGCGCGCAGCGTGCCGACCGCCTGGCCGTACGCGGTGGACAGCGAGCGTACGCAGCGGAAGCCAGCGCCGTAGCGCAGGCCGTTGCGGTCGAAGTCGCGGTACATCTCGTCGAGGCCGACCGGGGTGAAGCCGACCGCGCTCGCCGGGGGCGTGAGCGCCGGATCGGCGGGCGTCGGTTCGGTCAGCTCCAGGTCGCAGACGACGCCGGAGGCGCCGTCGCGGAAGGTGATCCGGTCGCCGGTGCGCTCGGCGGTGAGCGTCGCCGGGGGCTGCACGGTCGCCCGGAAGGTGAGGTCCCGCAGGGCGTACGCGGCGCGGCCGACGACCTCGGCGACCTTGCCGGGATAGCCGGAGCCGGGCAGCGTGGGGTTGCCCAGGACGACGTGTTCGAACGCCTCGGGATGCTCGCCCCACGTCCAGCCGTGCGGGCGCGACGGTGCCGTCGGGCCCGCCGTGAGCTGCGCGGGGGCTGGTTCCAGCCAGAGGTGCTTCTCCTCGTGCGGCGCGGTGGGGAAGCGCACGGGGGCCCGTTCGGTGGCCGGGAGGGTGTCGCCGGCGACGAAGCGGCGGGCCGCCGCGTCGAGGGCGTCGCGGTCGGCGTCCAACGGCGCGATGGTGCCGCCCGCCGCCGCCGGGTCGACGACGCCGACGTGGAGGTTGCGGGTGCCCTCGGCGCGGGCGAGGAACAGCATGAGCTTGTCGTCGAGCTGCTCGACGGTGTCGACGACGCAGGCGAGCCGGTGGGTCGCCGCGGGGCGCTGCCGGCTGGCCACGCAGAGCCAGGCCAGCGGCGGGCAGTACGGCGAGCGCAGCAGCAGGACCAGCCGGCCGGCGAGGGTCCGCAGCCCCTCGGCGGAGTCCGCCGACAGGGTGAGCAGGCCGGGGCCGGCGTCGACGGGGGCCGGGGCGGGTTGCGGCGCCGCCGCGAGCACGGCGTGGGCGTTCACGCCGCCGAAGCCGAAGCTGCTGACCCCGGCGACCCGGGGCCCCGTCCAGGGCACGAGCCGGTCGGGGACGAACAGCGGGGAGTCCTCGAAGCGGAACCCGCGGTTGGGGAAGGTGAGGTTGGCCGAGGGCGGGATGCGTTCGGCCTGCAACGCCAGGATCGTCTTGATCAGCCCGGCGATGCCGGCCGCCGGTTCGAGGTGGCCGATGTTCGTCTTCACCGACCCGATCGCCACGGTGGCCCGGCCGGACCCGCCGAGGGCGGCGCGCAGCGCCTCCAGCTCGATGAGGTCGCCGAGCTGGGTCCCGGTGCCGTGCGCCTCGACGTAGCCGACGCCGTCGGCGTCGACGCCGGCGCGGCGCATCGCGGTGCGGATGACCGCCTCCTGGGCGGTGCTGCTCGGCGCGGTGAGGAACCCGGCGGCGCCGGTGTGGTTCACCGCGGCGCCCCGCACGACGGCGAGGATCGGGTCGCCGTCGCGCTGGGCGTCGGCGAGCCGCTTGAGGACGAGCACCCCCGCGCCCTCGCCGCGGACGTAGCCGTCGGCGTCGTCGTCGAAGGTGCGGCAGACGCCGTTCGGGGAGAGCATGCCGTTGCGCAGAAAGGACCGGGTCTTGGTCGGGGTGAGCACCAGGTTGGCCGCGCCGACGACGGCGGCGTCGATCTCGCCGGTACGCAGGTACATGGCAGCCTGGTGCAGGGCGACCAGCGACGAGGAGCAGGCCGTGTCGACGGCGAAGCTCGGCCCGGTCCAGTTGAAGGCGTGCGACAGCCGGTTGGCGACCATGGACACGGCGGTGCCGGTGGCCACGTGCGGGTCGCCGTGGCCGATGCTGCCGGCCACCAGCTCGGGGAAGTCGCTGGCGATGGTGCCGACGAAGACGCCGGTGGCGGTGCCGATGGAGGCGGCGTCGTGGCCGCAGCTCTCCAGCGCCTCGTCGGTGACGCTGAGCAGGATGCGCTGTAGCGGGTCCAGCCGCCGGGCTTCCCGGTCGGTGAGGTGGAAGCGGGCGGCGTCGAAGTACTCGACGCGGTCGACCCAGCCGGTCGGCACCTCGTCGGCCTCGGTCCACAGGTGCGCCCAGCCCCGGTGACCGGGCGGCGCGTCGCCGACGCTGGTGACGCCGCCGGCGAGGTTGGCCCAGAACTCGTCGGGGGTGGCCGCGCCGGGGAAGCGGCAGGCCATGCCGATGACGGCGAGGGCGTCGCCGTGGTCGGCGGGGGCGGCGGCGGGTCCGGCCGTGCCGTCTGCGTGGCCGGCGCGGACCGCGCCGTGGTCGGCGCGGGTGCCGCCCTGGTCGGCGCGGGTGCCGCCGTCGGCCGGGGCGGCCGGGGGCGCGGCCGGCGTCCGGGGGCGGGTCGGCTCCGGACGGTCGGCGGTCGGGGTGGCGGCCGTGCTCGCCGGCTGCTGCGCCGCGTCGGTCGCGGTCCCCGCCTCGGCGGCGACGACCGCCTCCGCGGCGGCGACGACGGCCTGCTCGGGGGTCTTGCCGGCGCCGCTGCGCACCGTGCCGGTGCCCGTGCGGGGCCGGTCGGCCGGGGCGACGCCGGGCTGGACCAGCTCGGCGAGCCGCTGCGGGGTGCCGGTGGCGAAGATGGCCGGCGGGGTCACCTCGACGCCGAACTCCTCGGTGAGGGCCGCCGCCGCGATCGTGACGTTGGCCGAGTCGCCGCCGAGGTCGAAGAAGTTGTCCGTGGCCAGGAAGACGTCGTGGCCGAGGACCGCGGCGAAGATCCGGGCGATGCGGTGGGCCGGCGGCTCGGTCGACTCGGCCGTCGGCTGCTCGACGGCGGCGACGGAGGGCACGCCGGTACGGATGATCGTGTCCCGGGACGGCTCGGGCAGCCGCGACCGGGCGATCTTGCCGTTGTCGGTCAACGGCATGGCGTCGAGGCGCACGTAGGCGTCGGGCACCATGTACTCCGGCAGGCGCTGCCCGACGAACTCGTCCAGGTCGGCCTTGACGAGGGTGTGGTCGGCGACCAGGTACGCGGTGAGCCGCGGCTCGCCCCGCCCCTCGAACGGAACGGCGATCACGGCGGCGGCGGTGACGCCGTCGTAGCCGCCGAGGACGCGTTCGATCTCGGCCGGCTCGATCCGGTTGCCCCGGACCTTCACCTGCGAGTCGGCGCGGCCCAGCCACTCGATCGCGCCGTCGGTGTGCAGCCGCACGGTGTCGCCGGTGCGGTAGAGGCGCAGGCCGGTGGCCGGGTGGGTGAGGAAGACCTCGGCGGTGCGGTCGGGGCGGTTGGCGTAGCCCCGGGCCAGGCCGACGCCCGAGAGGTGGAGTTCGCCCGTGCCGCCGGGGGCGACCGGGTTCAGCTCGGCGTCGAGGACGTGCAGGTCGAGGTTGGGCAGCGGCTCGCCGAGCGGCAGGTACGAGCCGACGGAGTCGACCCGGTGGGCGGATGCCCAGATCGTCGCCTCGGTGGGGCCGTACAGGTTCCACAGGGCGCGGGAGGTGGCGTGCAGCCGCTCGGCGACGGCCGGCGCGAGGGCCTCGCCGCCGGACAGGACGGTGAGCCCCGGGCCGGGGGCCCAGCCGGTCTCCAGCAGCAGCCGCCACATGCTGGGGGTGGCCTGCGCGACGGTGACCTCGCCGATGAGGTCGGCAAGGCGGTGCGGGTCGCGGGCCACGGCCCGGGACGCGAGCGCGACGGTGCCGCCGACGGTCAGCGGCAGCAGCAGCTCCAGCAGGGAGATGTCGAAGGCGACGGTGGTGTGCGCGAGCATCACGTCGGCGGCGGAGGAGCCGAGTCGCCCGCCGATGCCGGTGAGGAAGTTCGCCAGCGCGGCGTGGCCGATCTCCACGCCCTTCGGCTCGCCGGTGGAGCCGCTGGTGAACAGCACGTAGGCGAGGTCATCCCCGGTGACGGTGGGCGGCACGGCCAGCGCGGAGGCGTCCGGGCCGGGGATCGGCAGGACGGTGCCGACGGTCTCGCCGAAGGCGCGGCTGGGCGCGTCGGCGAGGATCAGGTCGCAGCGGGCGACCTCCACGTAGCGGCGCAGCCGCTCCACCGGGTAGTTGGGGTCCAGCGGCAGGAACGCGGCGCCGGCGCGCAGGATGCCCAGCATCGCGGGGACGAGGTCGGGGCCGCGCTCGGTGAGCAGGCCGACGACGCTGCCGGCCTCGACGCCCTGGTCGTACAGGTGGGCGGCGACGGCGTCGGCCCAGGCGTCCAGGGTGGCGTAGTCGATGGTCCGGTCGCCGCTGCGCACGGCGACGGCGTGCGGCCGGGCGGCCACGGTGGTCGCGACCAGGTCGAGCACGGTGGGACCGGACGACGCCGGCTGCGCGGCCGGCGCGGCGTCGGTCACGGCTCCGTCGGTCACGGCGCTGTCCGCGGGCCCGGCGGCGGCCGGCGCGGGGGCCGGTTCGGCGGCGGGCTGCACCGGTGCGGCCGACGCGTCGGCGGCGGGCGGTGCGGCCGAGCTGGCCGCGCCGGGGAGCATCGCGCCGAGGGCGATGTCCTCCACCCGCTCGGCGAAGTCGAGGGCGTCGTCGGCGGTCATCGCGGTCTCGCGGACGAACACGATCGGCGGCCCGTCGTGCAGGCAGAGCAGGGCGATCTCGGTGTCCGGGTCGGTGGCGGCCTCCTCGTCGGGGTCGCGCTCCAGCACCATGACGCGGGTGAAGGTCGGCCCGTCCGAGCCGGGCGGACGGTACGCCAGCCCGAGGCGGACCTCCAGGTCGGTGGCGTACCCGTGGCGGGCGGCGGCCTCGTCGAGCCGGTCGGCCAGGGTCTCGGCGTCGGCGGCGTCGAACCGGACCGGCACGCGCGCGGCGGCGAGCCCGCAGGTCGCCTCGGCCAGCGCGCGGGCCGACGACGGCGACCAGGCGAAGTCGAAGGTGGGGGCCTCCATGCGCTCGGCGAGCACGGCGAGGAACGCGCGGACGACGCTGACGGTCTCGGCCCGGGTCCGGGGCAGGTAGGCCAGCTGGTAGCGGCCGTAGTGCGCGGCGGCGGCGGAGAAGTCGGCGGCGGGCAGCGGCGCCGGACGCAGGTCGGCCAGGCGCGCCTTCCACCAGGGCTCGTGCCGGCGCAGCGGGGTCTGCGCCCCGGCGATCGCGGCGAGCCGCTCGGGCGGCGCGGCGGGCAACGGCCGGCCCGGGGCGATGCCGAGGCGCTGGGCGGCGGCCCGCGCGGACAGCGCGCTGCCGTCGACGGCCACGAAGTCGCTCAGCAGCAGGTCGGCGTCGGGGGCGGACAGCGTCAGGGCCGAGTCGGTGACGGCCGTGGCCACGGTCTCGGGCAGTGGGTCCTCGCGGGGGATGCGGCGGACCTGGCGGGTGAAGACCGCGCCCTGGGCGGTGACGAGGGTCGGCACGCCGAGCGGGTTGGGGAAGGTGCCGTAGTCGAGGGCCTTGGAGATGCGTTCGGCCTCGGCGGCCGTGGTGCCGGCGTGGATGAGGCCGCCGGCGGCGACGCGGTCGGACTGGAGGTAGAAGCGACGCTCCCTGCCGGTGGTGTCGACGGGCTCGGGCAGCGTCCCCGCCGCGACGTGCGGGACGAGGTCGGCGAAGAGGGCGATGCCGACCTCGGCCGTCTCGTAGGTCAGCGACAGCGCGGTGGAGTGGGTCCGGATCGGGAACCACCGTTCGAGCAGGACGGCGCCCGCGTCGACGCGTTCGGTCATCCGGTGCCAGGTCGCGGCGTGCCGGGACGCGCCCTCGTAGAGCGCCCAGGCGGCGACGTTGCTGCCGCCGTAGCGGGGCAACGGGCCGTCGTGGAAGTTGACGGCGGCCACCCGGGGCAGCTCCAGCACGGCGGCGGGCAGGATGCGGAAGTTGACGATGCTGAACAGGTAGTCGACGGGCGTGTCGGTGAGGGCGGCGACGAGGTCGGCGCGCGGGTCGAGCACGGGCACGCCGTGCTCGGCCGCCCAGGCGGCGGCGGCCGGGTCGTCGGTGAAGACGCCCTCGACGCGTACGCCGGCCGCGACGAGTTGGTCGGCGCAGCGGGCGAGGACCCGGGTGCCGCCGATGACGAAGCAGTTGACCACGGCGGTCATCCCTCGCTCTCGACGGAGTCGGCGGTTTCCCGGGCCACCCAGGCGTCGATCTGGGAGACGACCTCCTCGTCGAGGGAGAGCTGGCCGGGCGACCACAGCGGGTTGGACAGGCCGCGGTGGGTGCGCTCGCACAGCTCCCAGTCCTCGTAGTTGGCCTTGTCCCAGAGGGCGAAGACGGCCTCGTGCGAGAAGTCGCTCTTGGCCGTCTCCGAGGGGTGGAACAGCCAGAAGTGCCGGACGATGCAGGTGCTGGGGCTCTCGGGCCAGACCCACTGCATCATCACGTAGTCGGCGGTGAAGCCGAAGAGCAGGTTCGGCAGGATGGTGATCCAGTTGATCTTCTTGAGGTCGGCCTCGGGGACCAGCGGCATGGGCGAGCGCTGGCTGCGCCCGGTCATGGAGACCGAGTTGTAGCTGTCCCGGATGACCTGCCAGGCGCCGACGATGTCGCCCTTGAGCTCGTAGGTGCCCGCGTCGTCGAAGTCGGTGATGCGGTGCAGGTCCTTGTGGGCCGTCGGGAAGTGCAGGCTCTCGTTGACGTTGTGCGCCACGAGCTTCCAGTTGGAGGCGACCGGGTAGTCCTTGGCCTGCACGCACTTGAGGTCGGCCAGCTCGTAGACCCGGGCGAACTCGCCGAACTCGCCGAGGGAGGCGTCGAGGTCGGGGGCGTCGTCGGAGAAGGTGATGAAGACGACGCCGTACCGGACCTCGGTGCGCACCGGCAGCAGGCCGTTCTTCTCCTTGTCGAAGAAGTGGTCGAAGTAGGTGCCGTTCAGGCTCTTCAGCTTGCCGTTGCGGTCGTAGACCCAGCAGTGGTAGATGCAGACGAGGCTCTGCCGCTTGCCGGCGGCCTCCTCCACGAGGCGGTAGCCGCGGTGGCGGCAGTAGTTGTGGTACGCCTGGATGCCGTTGTCGCCGTTGATGATCAGCACCGAGCCGGTGCCGATGGTCAGGGTGACGTAGGAGCCCTTCTCGGGGAACCGGGAGACGTGGTCCACCGGCAACCACCGGCGGCCGTAGATGCGTTCCATCTCCCGGCGGTACTGCTCCTCGCCGGTGTAGAACGCGTGGGACCGGCCACGCCCGCCGGTGTCGTAGTAGGCCCGCTGGTCGTCCTGTTGGCCGATGAGGTCGAACATGCTGGACGCGCGCGTCATCTGCTTGACTCCTTGAGGATGAAGTGCACCGAACGAGGGGCGGAGGGCCGCGGCCCTCCCCCGTCGTGCCGCGCTCGCCCGGCGCGGCCCCACTCAGGTCAGGACGGTTCGTAGATGCGCTTGTGCTGAGGCACGCCGGCGTCGTCGTAGAGCCGGTCCAGGTTGTCCGGCGCGAAGATCTCGTGGCCCTCCACCCCGCCGGCGATGATGCCGAGCATCTTGGTGGTCCACTCCTGGCTGGTGCTGATCGCGCCGAGCACCGTCTCCAGGTAGGGGGTCAGGGTGAGTTCGGCGACGCTGGTGGTGTAGTCGTAGACGGGGGCGGTCTCCTCGTCGCGCACCTTGACGTAGTCGGCGAGGGCGTCGTCCATGGTGCGTGCCCCCGACAGTCCCTCGTGGATGCGGTCGGCGAGGAGCTCGCCGTGCAGGAAGGCGTCGGTCATGCCCCAGCCGGTGATCGGGTCCTTGTGGTATCCGGCGTCGCCGACGAGCGCCCAGCCCGGCCCGTGCGACTGGCGGTAGTAGTTGTCCGGGTAGCGCATCGGCCGCAGCGGCTCCTCGCGCCGGCCCTGGTCGCGCAGCTGCTGGGCCATCTCCGGCTCGACGTCGTCGAGGACCGCCAGGAAGCGGGCCTCGGGGTCCTGGCGGAACTCCTTGAGCTGCCGCCGGGTGCAGATGACGGCCACCATGTTGAGGTCGTCGTTGGTCGGCCAGGTGCCGTACCACTGCTCGTGGAAGCCCGTCTTGTGGTGCAGGCCCCAGTCGAGCCCGCTGTAGTAGGAGTAGTAGGTGAAGCCGGCGGCGGGCCGCACGTTGTACAGCTCCGCGCCGACCTTCCTGGCCACGGTGGAGTGGAAGCCGTCCGCGCCCACGACGACGCTGGCCCGGAACTCCCGGTCCGGCCCGTCGCCCTCGCGCCCGCGGATGCCGACCACGCGGCCCTCGGCGAAGACCAGGTCGGACACGGTGAACTGCTCCAGGACCTCGACGCCGGCGCGGCGGGCGGCGTTGACCAGGATCTCGTCGAGCACGATGCGCCGTGGGCAGTAGACCGCGTCGATCCCGTCGATGGGATCGGCGAAGCCCACCAGGGGGATGCCGTGGTTGGCGTAGTTCATCTTGCGGATGGCCGGCGTCTTCGCGTCGATCACCTCGTCGAGCAGACCCCATGCCTGGAGGCGGGCGAGCCCGGACTGGTGGATGTAGTGGGTCGACACCGCGTCGCTCGGAAAGGAGGAGCGGTCGACCATCAGGACCCGGTGGCCACGCCTGGCCAATAGCATTGCGACCGGCGAACCAGCGCAGCGTGCACCGACAACGATTACATCGAACATGGGGCTTGCTCCGATCAGTCGTCAGCCCGAGATAAAGCAACCGTCCAATGCGGGTGTGGGATGGCCAAGAGGCTACGTACGGCGTTCCTGCCGGTCAATGGATAGACATCGCGTCCGGTTGCCGCAGGCACCTATCGGTAGGGCCGAATGCGCGCCAAGCCCCTGCATGCTGACCATGAACCCCGACAAATACCCATCCCGAATGTGACGCGCATCACATCCGCAAAGTTTCCTGAAAGCAAGCTGAGAATGCGCCTGACCAGGGACAATCACTTTCAGTAATACGTAACGGCGACGCGAATGGTGGCGCTGAACCAGGCGGCGTCGCGCCAGATCCCGGCGTTAATGGGCCTTGCCGGCGAAGCCCGCAGGCAGGGCGGATGATCCACATAAGGCGGCGAACGAGCCAAGAAGGGTGCCAGCCCTGCCGTTCGCGCGGAACGCTACATTCCGGTCATCACCCCGGCTGACCTGGGACGACAGGGCGCCAACCCCGGTTGGTGGAAGACGGTTCACCGGCACGACACCCGCCGGCCACCCAGACTCGCCTCGGTTGCCTGTGGCAATTTCTGCACGATCTGACGGTTGCCCCAACGAACAGTTTTCACTGGACAACGATGGGCGGCGGGCTCGGCCTCCGCCGGACCGGGCCCGTGCGCGCTCCGCACGGCGGTCACCCCGGCGCTCCGTCGAGCCGGCGGGCAGCCGGACGGCATCCGTAATCGCAACGGGAAGCGTTTCGAAGACTGGAGAGAAGAAGGCGAAGCAGATTCGACGGACGAGATTCGCACTTTCGCGCGCCCGAATGCCCGTCCGGCTGATTGGCTCTGCCACGGCGGCGGAAAAACGCCGGAGGGCGGCATTCGCCCCGACGGCGGACCCGCCCGTTCGGCGGGCACGGACGCGGACGCCGGAAAACGTTAGACCCGCTTGTTCCCCGCGGTCCCCCGATTGCCATTCGACCAATGGTGGACGGACCCGCGCGCCCATGAGCGCCGACGGGAACGGGGAAACGTCACGCCCGTTCCGGCCGGACGGCGACGGCGCGCCCCGGACGGATCCGTCGCGCAGCCGGACGACGCCGGGCGCGGCCCGGGCTCCCCGGCGCACCGCCACCTCGACCGCCCCGACCTGGCGTCACCCCCGGGTGACATCGCCCGGTCGCCGGGCGGGCAACCGCCACCCGGGGCCGGAGGCGTGGGGCCCACCCCCGGCCCCTCCATGCGCCTTGCAAATCCCACGGACGACAATTCCACGAGGCGACTTCCCGGCATCCGACGCGGATCGCCGGCCCGCCCCTTCACCGACCTCGGGCGGCCCGCCACTGTGGGGGCGGCCGGCCGCGTTCCACAGCTCACACACAGGATTGCAATGCGCCGGTAACACATCGAGATATACCAATGAGATCGGCACCGCGTTCCACCTGTCGGACACCGCGCGGGGTGCCCCTAATCGGACCGACCCGGTGTGCTCACGATCAGCGGCGGCTGAGCAGGGAGGTGACCCGCATCCGTTCGCTGTGGATCCACACGTCGGAATACTCGATCGCGCGGCCGTCGTCGAGGTAGGTGATCTGCTCCAGGTAGAGCAGGGGAAAGTGCTCCGGGACGCCGAGCGCCTCGGCGATCCGCCCGGTGGCCGCGGTCGCGGTGAACGTCCGCCGGCCGGTGGTGATCTTCAGCCCGTAGTCCTTCTCCAGCAGGCCGAACAGGGACCGGTCGGCCAGGTCCGCCCGCTCCAGGCCGGGGGCCAGGTCGGTGCGGACGTAGTTGACCAGCCAGGCCACCGGCCCGCTGGCGGCGCAGCGCAGCCGCTCCAGCCGCAACACCGACTGCCCCGGGTTCAGGTCGAGCAGCGTGGCCAGCGGCGGCGGGGCCGCCATCACCCGCTGGGTCACCACCTGGGTGGTGTAGGAGACGCCCTGCCGGGCGAAGTCCTCGGACAGCGTGGTGAGCTTCTGCGCGATGGACGGCTCGATGGCGGTGGAGGTAACGAACGTGCCCCTCCCCCGGACCTGCACGAGCAGGCCGTCGCGGATCAGCGTGGACAGGGCCCGGCGCAGGGTGCCCCGCGAGATGCCCAGGTCGGCGGCGAGCTCGGGCTCGCTGCGCAGCCGGTAGTGCGGTGGCCACTCGCCCGCCAGGATCCGGGCCCGGATCTGCTCCGACACCTGGGCGTGCAGGGGTGCCGGAGCGTCGCGGTCGAGCCGCTCGGTCGCCTCGTGCGGGCTGGGCTGGTCCGACATGGTGCCTTCCGGTGGGGGCCGGCGCCCCTCGACGTGGTGGCCGGTGCCGCCACCGCCGTCGAGGGGCGACGGACGGTCAGTAACTCGTGGTGTGCTCGTTGACTTCGTCGGTGACGATAGCCACCCCGGCGCTGGTGCCGAGCAGCACCGCCCCCGCCCGCAGCAGGGACACGGCCTGCGCGAAGGACTTGATGCCGCCCGAGGCCTTGACCCGTACCCCCTGCGGGGCGCGGGCGACCAGGTAGGCGATGCTGTCGGGGTTGGCGATCTCCACCGCGCCGCTGCTGGCGTTCTTCAGGTACGCGGCACCGGCCTCGATGGACAGCTCGACGGCGGCCTCCCGCTCGGCCGGGGTGAGCAGCGGCAGCTCCAGCATGACCTTGATCGGCACGCCGGCCGCCCGGACGACGCCGGCGATGTCGTCGCGGAAGGCGTCGTAGCGGCCGCTCTTGAGCCAGCCGATCTGCACGCCGATGTCGATCTGCGTGGCGCCGGCCCGCACCAGGCTCTCCGCCTCGGCGGCCTTGCCGGCGCTGGTGGTCACGCCGACGGTGGGAAAGTCGAGCGCCGAGGCGACGCCGGCGTCCGTGCCGCGTAGCACCTCGGCGACCTCGGCGACCCACGAGCCGGGCACCATGGCGGCGTCGAAGCCGTACCGGAGGGTCTCCTCGGCGTGCGCGACCATCCGGTCGCGGGTGACGCCGACGTCGATCAGCGTGTGTTGGATGTAGGGCGCCAGCGCGGCCGGGGTGATCTCGGCGTCGGGCAGGATGGCAGTGCTCACGTTCTTCTCCAAGTCGGTGCGTCGTGGTGCGGGCGGGTGCCGGGCTACATCCGGTCCCGGTAGTAGTCGGGTACGACGACGCCGGGCTCGTCGAACCAGCGCGGCACGTCCACGCCGCAGACCAGCCCGACGTTGCCCCACGGGTTGAACGCCCCCGTGCGGACGATCGCCTTCGCCTGGTGGGCCAGCTCGCCGAGCATCTCGGCGTGCGGGCGCGTGGTCAGCGGCGCGCCGGGGAAACGCTGCCCCAGCCAGTCCGCGAGGGGACGGTTGTGGGTGGTCACGTCCTCGGCCACGACGACGCCCTCGACGATGATCTCGTCGGCGACGAGGTCGAGCACGGTGGTGAGCCCGGGCAGGTCCTCGGCGACGGCGAGGTCGATGCGGTGCGCCGTGCGGGGGATCGGGAACCCGGCGTCGACCACGAGCAGGAGGTCGGTGTGGCCCAGGGTGGCGAGCACCCCGGACAGCTCGGCGTGGAGCAGACCTGTGCGTTTCATGCTTTCTCCTTCATGGTGTGCGCGCCGGTGGCCAGCGCCATGACCTTCTCCTCGGTGGCCTGCGCCGCCGGGAGCACGCCGACCAGGCGTCCGGCGGCCATGACCGCGATCCGGTCGCTGACGGTCAGCAGCTCGGGCAGGTCCGAGGAGGAGACGACGATCGACACGCCGTCGGCGGTCAGGTGGCGGAACAGCCGGTAGATCTCCGCCTTGGCGCCGACGTCGACGCCGCGGGTGGGTTCGTCGAGCAGCATCAGCCGGGGCTCGATGGACAGCCAGCGGGCGAGCAGGGCCTTCTGCTGGTTGCCGCCGGAGAGCTGGGTGATGCCCTGCGCGGTGCCGGACGTCTTCACCGTCAGCTCACGGGCGCGGGTGTCGGCGTCGCGGCGCAGCGCCCCGCGCCGCAGCAGGCCAAAGCGTTGCCGGCGGCCGAGCGTCAGGACGTTGACGTTGTCGGCGACGCTCATCGTCGGCAGGATGCCCTGCTGCCGGCGTTCCCCGGGCAGGTAGGCGACACGGGCGCGGATCGCGTCGCGCGGCGTAGGCGCGGCGAACGGCTCCCCGTCGAGCCGCAACTCGCCGCCGTGGACCGGGTCGGCGCCGAAGACGCCACGCAGCAACTCGACGCGACCGCTGTCGGGCAGGCCGGCCACGCCGAGCACCTCGCCGGGCGCGACGTCGAGGTCGACGCCGGTGAACCCGGCCCCGGTCACGGCCCGCATCCGCAGCCGGGGGGTGGCCGTCCCGGCGGGAGCGACGGTGTCGTGCCGGGCGAACTCGGCGGCCAGCTCGCGGCCGACCATCGCCGAGACCACCTCGTCGGGGCTGACCCGGGCGGTGGGCCAGTCGGCGACGTGCCGGCCGTCGCGCAGCACGTGGATGTGCTGGGACAGCGCGAACACCTCGGGCATCCGGTGCGAGACGTAGAGCAGGGTGACCCCGTCGGCCTGCAGGTGGCGGATCACCTCGAACAGCCGGTCCGACTCGGCCGGTGACAGGATCGACGTCGGCTCGTCGAGGATGACCACCCGCGCCTCGCGGGCCAGGGACCGGGCGACCACCACCAGCTGCTGCGCGGCGGCGTCGAGGTGGCGGACGGTGCGCCGGGGGTCGACCCGCAGGCCGAGCCGGTCCAGCAGCTCGGCCGCGCGCTCGTCCATCCGTCGCCGGTGCGGGAAGGGCCGGGGTCCCGGTTCGGCGCCGAGCATGATGTTCTCGG
Organism: Micromonospora sp. NPDC002575; assembly: GCF_042889525.1. Lineage (NCBI taxonomy): Bacteria > Bacillati > Actinomycetota > Actinomycetes > Micromonosporales > Micromonosporaceae > Micromonospora > Micromonospora sp. NPDC002575. The sequence goes on from NZ_JBIARA010000013.1 coordinate 15,462, forward strand.
CGACCGTCCGGTCCTGGGCCAGGGCCAGCTCCTGCGGGACCAGCGCGACCCGGTGGCGGCTGAGCAGGGTCGCCGGGTCGAACCGGCGTACCTCCTCGCCGGCCACCCGGACCGCACCGGCGGTGGGCGTGTCCAGCCCGGCCAGGATCTTCATGAGTGTCGACTTGCCGGCGCCGTTCTCCCCCATCACGGCGGTGAGGCTGCCGGCGGGGACGCTCAGGGTGACGTCCTGAAGGGCGCGGACGACGCCGAAGTGCTTCGACAGACCGGTCACCTCGACGGCGGCCGTCGTCGGTGCGGCGATCGTGGCCGGGCTGGTCATCGGTCAGCCCTCCACCGGCACGTCGTCGACGTTGGCGGGGGTGACGACGAGGACGCCCGTGTCGACGCCGGCGACGGGGGTGCCGTTCTTCAGGAACTCGGCCAGCAGCTTGACCGCCTGGTAGCCCTGCTCGGCCGGGGCCTGGCTGATGGTCAGGTCGACCACGCCGGCCTTGAGGTACTCGACGGTCTGCGGCTGCACGTCGAAGCCCACCGAGTGGATCTTGCCGACGTTGCCGGACTGCTGGAGCCACTTGGCCCCGGCGGTGAAGCTGCAGCAGTCGAGCGAGACCAGGGCGATCGCGTCCTTCTGCGCGGCCATCGTCGACTCGATGGTGTTGTACGCGGCGCTGGGCTCGTTGCCGGTGTTCACCGGGCCGACGATCTGCAGGCCGGAGTCCTTGACCCCCTCCTGGAAGCCGGAGAACCGGTCGTTGGACCAGCCGGCGCCGGAGTCGACCGAGGCGACGACGACCTTGCCGGTCCTGCCCTTGAGCACGCCGAGCAGCTCCTTGGCCAGGGAACGGCCGGAGGCGACGAGGTCCTGACCGACGAAGCCCATCTGCTTGGACTCGGGGTTGTTGGTGTTGAACGAGATGATCGGGATGCCGGCGTCGTACGCCTGGGCGATGACCGGCTTGAGGGCGTCGTTGCTGGCCGAGGAGACCGCGAGGCCGTGGATCTGCTTCTGGTTGATCAGGGTCTGCAGCTCGGCGACCTGGTCGGCGGGGTTGCCGCCGGAGGGGCCGATCATCTGCGCGTCGACGCCGAACTCCTTGGCGCCGCGCTCCATGCCCTGCCGGATCGGGACGGCGAAGGCCAGCGACGGGTCGTGGTAGCTGAGCTTGATCTTGAGCGGCTCGCCCTTCTCGACCGCGTCGGAGATGTAGTCGGCGAGCTTGAACCCGCCGCCGTTCTCGGTGGAGGCGGTGCTGGCCGGGGTGACCGCGCCGCAGGCGGCGTTCGCCAGCAGCGCCAGGCCGAGGGTCGCGACGACCGCGACCCGACGCCGGAGGGACAGCTTCATCGGGGTGGCTCCTTGCGGTGTGTGGGGGAAGGGAGAGGAGGCGCGGGGCGCGGGCCGGGACGGTCACCGACGCCCGGAGCGTCTGCGCAGCCAGGTGTCGGCGGCGACGGCGAGGATGATCACCGCGCCGGTCGCCACGGTCTGCCAGAACGAGGAGATGCCGCGCAGGTTGAGGATGTTCTGCAGGACGCCGATGAACGCGACGCCGATGACGGTGCCGAGCATGGTGCCGGAGCCGCCGAACAGGGCCGCCCCGCCGATGATCACGGCGGAGATGGCGGTCAGCTCCATCCCGGTGCCGGTGACGCCCTGCACGTAGGACAGGAACGACAGGCCGAGCACGCCGGCCAGGCCGGCGAGCGTCCCGGACAGGGTGAACGCGGCGACCTTCACCCGACCGGTGTCGATGCCGCACAGCCGGGCGGCCTCGGCGCTGCCGCCGACGGCGTAGGTGTTGAAGCCGTAGCGGGAGCGGGACAGCACGATCGTGCCGACGACGGCGACGAGCGCGAACAGCACGAGCTGCATCGGCACGACGCCGAACAGCTTGCCCTGGCCGAGCAGGTTGAACTCGGCCACGCCGGGGTCCTTGGCCGACAGCGAGATCGGCGCGCCGCCGCTGAGCAGCAGCGTCACGCCCCGGTAGACGCTCAGCGTGCCGAGCGTGACGATGAACGACGGGATGCCGAAGCCGACGGTCAGCAGCCCGTTGAGCAGGCCCGCGACCGCGCCGGCGGCGATGCCGCCGAGGGCGGCCAGCGGCCAGGCGACGTCGGAGGTCATGAGCAGCCCGCAGACGACGGCGCCGAGGCCGTAGATCGAGCCCACCGAGAGGTCGATCTCGGCGTTGATGATGACGAACGTGACGCCGACGGCCATGATGCCGATCTGGGCGATCTGCTGGCCGACGGTGAGGAAGTTGCCCGTCCCCACGAACCCCGGGGCGATCAGGGTGCCCAGGGCGAACAGCACGACGAGGGCGAGGAAGGTGCTGGCCTCCCGGGCGTGCAGGAAGCGGTGCAGCGGGGAACGGGCGGGCGGGGCGGCGGCGGGTTTGCCCACCGCGGGCGCCACGGGGGTGGTGGTCTGGGCCATCTGTCTCATCTCCTCAGCAGGGCCGCGACGTCGTCCGGGTACGGCAGGGCGGGGATCACCTCGGCGACGCCGACAGCGTGCGCGCCGGCCGCGGCGGCGAAGCGCACCGCGTCGGTGAGGGCGTCGCCCCGGGCCAGGGCCACGGCGAGCGCCGCGGTGAAGGCGTCGCCCGCGCCGGTGGTGTCGACGACGCGGGCGACGGTGACCGGGTCGACGCGTGCCCGCTGCCCGTCGTGGTCGACGAGGGCGCCGTCGGCGCCGAGGGTGAGCACGATCGTCCCGGCGTAGCGGGTGCGCAGCAGGTCCACCAGCTCGTCGCCCGTGGCCGGGTCCGCGGGGTCGCGGCCGGTGAGCACCCGGGCCTCGCTGGCGTTGGGCGTGACCACGTCGATCCAGTCCCACGCCTCGTCGGGCAGCGCGACGGCGGGGGCGGGGTTGAGCAGCGTGCGCACGCCGCGCTCGTGGGCGGTGCGCAGCGCGGCGAGGGCCACCGGCAGCGGGATCTCCAGGGAGACCACGGCCAGGTCCGCCTCGGCGATGCGGTCGGCGAAGCCCGCGACGTCGGCGGGGGTCAGCTCGTCGAGCGCGCCGGGGGCGATGGCGATGCGGTTCTCGCCGTCGGCGTCGACCAGGATGACGCCGACCATGGTGGCGGAGGCGGTGGTGGTGCGCACGCCCGCGGCGTCCACGCCCTCCCGCGCCCAGAGTTCCCGGGCGGCGACGCCGAACTGGTCGGCGCCGACGGCGGTCAGCAGGCTGACCCGCGCGCCGAGCCGGGCGGCGGCGACGGCCTGGTTCGAGCCCTTGCCCCCGTGGCCCGAGGCGAAGCTGCCGCCGGAGAGGGTCTCCCCGGCCACCGGCACCCGGGGCACCCGCATGGTCAGCCCGGCGCCGTAGCTGCCGATCACTGCAATCTTCATCCCGACCCCATGTTCATGGACAACCATGTACAACTGAGGGGACCGTAAGGATCGCCGCAGGGCGGTGTCAAGGGCCACGCCGACATTTCGCGGAAACATTCCCGCAACCCGAGGACGCGCCAACCGGGCGCGAGAAGAGGCTTTCCACACCTTTGCGAACTTGATCCCCGAGGCTTTCGTACCACATGGGGCTTTTGGTCCCCGCGGCATCGGCGGGGCCGGAGCGCCTCGGGTGGGCGCGCGGTCCGGCCCGGCGGGGCGGCCGGGCGGCCATAGGGCCACGCTATGAACCGTTCGGTATATATCGATGTTCGCGGATTGACCTTAGGCTCCCCACAACCGCTCGGACCGGCCCAGCGGCTCACCAGGCCCTGTGCCGGCCAGAACAAGGGAGGACCGGGAGATGACACTCCCCCGCACGAGCCCCCGCCGGTTGGCCGCCTTCGGCGTCCTCACCACCGCCGCGCTGGCCGCCGCCACGGTCGGTGCGCCGGCCAGCGCGGCGCCCGCCACCGGCGAGATCCTGTCCGCCGGCAGCGCCACGGCGGTCAAGGACAGCTACATCGTGGTGCTGAAGGACAGCGCCGTCGGCGGCCGGGCCGGTACCCGGGCCGCCGCCGTCGCGAACTCGGCCGGCGTCCTCGCCGGCCGGTACGGCGCCACCGTCGGCCACGTGTACGGCGAGGCGCTCAACGGCTTCGAGGTCCGGCTGTCGGAGCGGGCCGCCAAGCGGCTGGCCGCCGACCCGGCCGTGGCGTACGTCGAGCAGAACCAGACCGTGACGACCACCGCGACCCAGACCAACCCGCCGTGGGGCCTGGACCGGATCGACCAGGCCGCCCTCCCGCTGTCGGGCACCTACAGCTACACCAGCACCGGCTCGGGCATCACCGTGTACATCATCGACACGGGCATCCGGACCACCCACAGCCAGTTCGGCGGGCGGGCCGTCGACGGCTACGACGCGGTCGACGGGGCCCTGCCGGCCGCGGACTGCAACGGCCACGGCACGCACGTCGCCGGCACCGTCGGCGGGTCGACCTACGGGGTGGCCAAGAGCGCCCGGCTGGTGGCGGTGCGGGTGCTCAACTGCTCCGGCAGCGGCACCACGGCGGGCGTCATCGCCGGCGTCGACTGGGTGACCTCCAACCACCAGGCCGGCACCCCGGCGGCGGCGAACATGAGCCTCGGCGGCGGCCTCAACACCTCCCTGAACACCGCCGTGGCCAACTCGATCGCCGACGGCGTCACCTACGCGGTGGCCGCCGGCAACTCCAGCGCCAACGCCTGCAACTACTCCCCGGCCGCGGTGCCGACCGCGATCACCGTCGGCGCGACGCAGAGCGACGGCGCCCGCGCGTCGTACTCGAACTACGGCACCTGCCTGGACATCTTCGCGCCGGGCTCGGCCGTGCTGTCGGCCTGGTACACCAGCGACACGGCCACCAACACCATCAGCGGCACCTCGATGGCCTCCCCGCACGTGGCCGGCGCCGCCGCCCGCGTGCTGCAGAACAACCCGTCGTGGACCCCGGCGCAGGTCGCGTCGTACCTGGTCTCCACCGCCAGCAGCGGCACGGTGGGCAGCCCCGGCAGCGGCTCGCCGAACCGCCTGCTCTACCTCTCCCCCACCAGCTGACCTGACCACCAGCCGCCGGCCCCGGGGTGACCACCCCGGGGCCGGCGCGTCGGAAAGGACCGGACATGATCGTTCCTGGCACCCGACGCCGGCGATCGCTCGCAGCCGCCCTCGGCGTGGCGCTCGCCCTCGGCGCGGGCCCGCTCGCCGCATCGCCGGCCGCCGCGGCCACCGCGCCCATCCGGCACGCCGGCGGCCCCACCGCCGTGCCCGACAGCTACCTCGTCCTGCTGGACGACCGCGCCGCCGCCGGGTCGGCCGCGTCGGTCGCCGCCACCGCCGACCGCCTCGCCGGCAGGTTCGGTGGCGTACGCGGCCACGTCTACCACGCCGCCGTCCGTGGCTTCGAGATCCGCCTGCCGGAGCGGGCCGCCCGCCGGCTCGCCGCCGACCCGGCCGTGGCGTACGTCGAGCAGAACCACGTGACGGCGCTGGCGGCCGGCGTCCAGCTCGACCCGCCGTCGTGGGGGCTGGACCGCATCGACCAGCGCAAGCTGCCGCTCGACGGCCGGTACGCCTACCCGAACACCGCGCCGAACGTGCAGGCATACGTCCTGGACACCGGCATCCGCGCCAGCCACGTCGACTTCGGCGGCTCCGTCGCCGGCGGGTACGACGCGGTCGACGGGGCCCTGCCGGCCGACGACTGCAACGGCCACGGCACCCACCTCGCCGGCACCATCGGCGGCCAGCTGCACGGGGTGGCCAAGGACGCCCGGCTGGTGCCGGTGCGGGTGCTCAACTGCTCCGGCAGCGGCACCTGGGCGCAGGTCATCGCCGGCATCGACTGGGTCACCCGGTACGCGGTGAAGCCCGCCGTGGCCACCATGGGCCTCGGCGGCAGCGCCAGCAGCGCCGTGGACGCCGCGCTGAACGCCTCCATCAGCTCCGGCGTCACGTACACGGTGCCCTCGGGCAGCTCGTCCAGCGACGCCTGCAACTTCTCGCCCGCGCGGGTGCCCGCGGCGCTCACGGTCTCCGGCACCCTCTCCACCGACGTGAAGATGGGCTCGGCCAACTACGGCGCCTGCGTGGACATCTTCGCCCCCGGCGGCGGCATCACCTCGACCTGGAACACCAGCGACACCGCCACCAACACGGTCAGCGGCAGCCCGATGGCCGCCGCGCACGTCGCCGGCTGCGCCGCCCTGGTGCTCTCCGACCATCCCACCTGGACCCCGGCGCAGGTGGCGGCGCACCTCGCCGCCACCGCCACCGCCGGTGTCGTCGGCAGCCCGGGAGCCGGCTCGCCGAACCGGATGCTCTACTGCGGCCCCTGACGCCGCGGTGACCGTCTCGACCGCAGCCCGCCGGGCGGGGCGGGCTGCGGCGGGCGGCCGGCGTCAGCGCCGCAGCACGGTGACCGCGTCGGCGCCGCCGACCAGGTCCAGGTCCAGCCGGTCGGCGGCGGTCTCCCAGCCCGGGGTCGTGATGACCGCGCCGCCGGCCACGCCGACGCGGCGCTCGGCGTGCACGGTGACCGAGCCGGCGCCGCGGACGGCCCGCACCCGCACCGGACGCAGGTCCGGCACGGAGACCGTGAGCTGGTTGACCCCGGCGGTCAGCCGCACGGCCAGGCTGCCGTCCCCGGCGGGCAGCCGCAGCTCCGTGCGGTCGGTGCCCCCGGCCAGGTCCACGCCGAGCAGCCGGCCGGCGCGCAGGTCGAGCAGCTGGGTGCTCGCGCCGCCGCCCATCACCAGCCGCCAGGCCACCCGCGAGGTGAGCCGGATCTGCACCGCCCCGGGCCCGGCACGGCCGGTGGGCGTCAGGTGCAGCGCCACCTGCTCGGCGGTGCGCACCGGCCGCGGGACGCTGTCGCCGTCGGCCGGGGTGCTGATCCGGTAGAGGTCCGCGCCGAGGTCGACGATGCGCAGGTCGACGGCGGTGGTGCCGGTGACCAGCTCGAACGCGGCCCGCGACCGCCCGCCCAGGGGCGCGGTGACCGTGTGGGGGGCGGGGCCGCCGGCCGCCGGGCCGTCGCCGCCGGCCGCCGGAGCCGGCGCGGTCCCGGCCGCGCGCAGGCCGGGCGGCCCCGAGGCGAGGGCGAGCCCGCCGGCGGCGAGCAGGGCCAGGATCACCCCGGCGAGGACGAGGCCGACGACGGGCCGACGACGGGGGGCCGCCCGGCGGTCGGGCTCGACGTCGATCACCGGACCGGCGAAGAAGCCCGACCCGCCGTACGCGTCGGCCCGGTGCGCGGCGCCGACGTGGGGATCGGGCTCCACGACGACCCCGGTGACGACACGCGGCCGGCGGCCGTCGACGTCGGACGGTGCGGGACACGTCTCGGGTGCGGACATGCGCGGACCTCTCTCCCCGGTGGACGACACCGGGGAGTACGGATCCGGGGCCGGGATCGATCGACGCCCGGCGCGGCGTGCCGATCTCCGACGCCGGACGGGCACGCCGCCGCCGGCGTACCGGCGGCGGCGTGGCGCGGGTCGGGTCGGGTCAGTAGCGCGACCACTTCTGGTTGGCCGCGCCCGTGCAGTCCCAGAGCTGGAGCTTGCCGCCGTTGGCCGGGTTCTGGTCGCGGACGTCGACGCAGCGGTTGGCGCTGAGGTTGACCAGGTCGCCGCTGCCGTTGAGGGTGAACCGCTGGACCGGGTTGCCGTTGCAGGTGACGAGGTTGACCTCGGTGCCGTTCGCGGTGCCGGCCCAGGCCGGGTCCATGCACTTGCCCATCGCCCGCACGGTGCCGTCGGAGGCGAACGTCCACGCCTGGGCGGCGGTGGTGTTGCAGTCCCAGATCTGCAGCTTGGCCCCGTCGACGGGGTCGGCGTTGGGGATGTCGATGCACCGGCCGCTCTGCGCGCCGCGCAGCCGGGTGGTGCCGGTCGGCGGGTTGCCGCCGGAGGTGTACCCGGACACCCGGACGTAGTCGACCAGCATCTGCTGCGGGAACTGCGTGGTGGCGTCGGGGTAGCCCGGCCAGTTGCCGCCGACCGCCACGTTGAGGAGCATGAAGAACGGGTGGTCGAACACCCAGCGGTTGCCGCCGAGCCGGCCGGGGTCGACGCGGTGGTACTCGACGCCGTCGAGGTACCAGACGATCGAGTTGGGCTCCCAGTCGACCCGGTAGGTGTGGAAGGCGTCGGCCAGCGGCGCGCCGATGGTGCGGCTGTTGGTGATGCCGCCGCCACCGGAGTAGCCCGGCCCGTGGATGGTGCCGTACACGGTGTTCGGCTCGCGGCCGATGTTCTCCATGATGTCGATCTCGCCCGCGTTCGGCCAGCCGACGCTGCCCATGTCGTTGCCGAGCATCCAGAACGCCGGCCAGATGCCCTGGCCCCGGGGGATCTTGATCCGCGCCTCGAACCGGCCGTACGCCTGGGTGAACGTGGCGGCGGTCAGCAGCCGAGCGGAGGTGTACTCGCACCGGCCGTAGTGGCACTGGTAGTTGGCCGGGTTCTCCTTGCGGGCGGTGATGACCAGGTTGCCCTGGCCGTCGTGCACGGCGTTGCTCGTGCTGTTGGTGTAGTACTGCCGCTCGTTGTTGCCCCAGCCGCCGCCGCCGATGTCGAACCGCCACCGGCTCTGGTCGACGGGTGTGCCGGCCGGCGCGTTGAACTCGTCCTGCCAGGTGATCGGGCCGATGGCTGCCGCGGCGGGCTCGGCATGGCCGGGCAGGACGAGGGCCACGGTGGAGGCGACGAGCGCGGCGGCGGCGAGGGCGAGCGCTCGGGGGACGGGTCGGAGTCTGGTCACGTGGTCTCCTCGGTGGACGGTCCGGACGCCACGCCGGGTGGGCGTGGCGGTCGGCGGCGACGTGCGGAGAGCGCTCTCAAGCGAAGTCTGTCGATGCAATTCCTTTCTGTCAAGACTCTTTCCAGTGCTGGAGGGCTGCGAGAGGACCCCGTGCCTGCGCCCCACGGCAGACCGGCGGCCGGCGAAACCCGTAGAGTCTCGCCGTGATTGAGATCGGCGCGCGGATCGACCTGCCCCACCCCACCGACCGGGTCTGGCGCGCGTTGACGGACCCGGCGCTGCTGGCCCGCTGGTACACCGAGGTCGAGCCCGCCGCCGGCCGGCCGGGCCGGCTGCTGCTCTACACGGCGGGGCTGCCCGGCTTCGACGCCGCCGTCGACGCGGAGGTGACCGAGCGGCGGGAGCCGGACGCGATCGCCCTGCGCTGCCAGGAGGCCGGCCGGCGCACCCTGCTGAGCTGCGCCGTCAGCCCCACGCCCGAGGGCTGCCGGCTGACGGTGCGCGAGACCCTCGAACACGGCGCCTGGCCCGTCGAGCAGCGCGTGCGCCGCGAGCAGTTCTACCAGCAGACGCTCACCGGCCGGCTGCCCGCCATCCTCGACTGGCTGGCCTTCCAGCAGGTCGACCTGCTCCGCGACCAGGGCCCGCCGACGGCCGAGATGCCGGTCGTCGAGACGCCCGGCGGCGCGGCGTCGCCGCGGCGACGCCGACGTGCCGCGCTGGTCGCGGCGCTCGGCGGTGGCGTCCTGGCCACCGGCCTGACGGCCTGGGTGCTGCTGCCGCCGGGCCCCGACCGTGCCGCCGCCCCGCAACCGGCGACCGTCCCGCCGGTCGCGACCACCGCCGCCAGCGGCACGCCCCGGGCCACCCCGACCGCGCGGCCCACCCCCAGCGCCACCCGCAGCAGCGCCCGCCCGAGCCGGTCCGCCCCGCCCACGCCGTCGCCGACGCCCACCCCCGCCCCGGCGACGCAGGCGCCCCTGACCGCCCGGTACGAGACCGTGGCGACCCGGATCTTCGGCTACACCGGCGAGGTGGTGGTCGACAACGCGGCCGGCGCGGCGGCCCGCGACTGGACGGTGGTGCTCACCCTGCCCTCGGGCAGCACGATCGGCGACGTCGAGGGCGGCGAATGGCGGCAGGACGGCCGGTCCGTCACGATCACCGGGCCGGCGGTGCCGGCGGGCGGATCGCAGTCCGTCCGGTTCGACGTCCGCGACGCCGACCCGTTCGTCAAGGCGCCCGAGGCGTGCGCCGTGGCGGACACCCCGTGCGCCGGCCTGTGAGGGCCGCCGGGGCGGGTCACCGGAAGGGCCGGCCCCGGCCCAGGGCGTCGGCGTACCCCCAGCGGCCCCGGATGTCGAGCAGCTCGATCTGGCCCATCTCCTCCGGCACCCCGGCGTCGACCGCCAGGTGGTCGTCGTGGGGTTCGAGGCCGAGCAGGGCGCGCAGCAGCAACAGCGGCGCCCCGGCGGAGGGCGCGTACGGGCTGTCGGTGAAGTGGTGCGGCACGGGGACGCGGGTGACGGCCCGGTCGTAGCCGGCGAAGTACGGGGGCAGCGCGCCCTGGAAGTGCTGACCCGCCTCCAGCAGCGCCAGCGCGATCCGGGCGGCCTCCTGCCGGAAGCCGTAGCGGCGCAGCCCCCAGACGATGAGGGAGTTGTCCGCCGGCCAGATCGCTCCGGTGTGGTGGCCCAGCGGGTTGAACTGCCCCTCGGTGCTGGCCAGGGTCCGCACCCCCCAGCCGGAGAACAGGGCCGGCCCGAGCAGGTGGCCGACCAGGCGCTCGGCGCGTTCGGGCGCGACGATGCCGCTCCACAGCAGGTGCCCGACGTTGGACGCCAGGGCGTCGACCCGCTGGCCGTCGGACTGCAACGCCAGCGCGTAGCAGCCCCGCTCGGGCAGCCAGAAGTCCCGGTCGAAGCGCTCCCGCAGCGCCGCGGCGGCGCGTTCGAGCCGGTCGGCGTAGGCCGGGTCGTCCCAGAACAGCCGGGCCATCCGGGCCGCCCGCAGCCGGGCGTCGTAGGCGTACCCCTGGATCTCGCAGATCGCCTGGGGGAACGTGGCGAGCCGGCCGTCGCGGAAGCAGATGCTCTGCACCGAGCTACGCCAGCTCTCGTTGACCGGCCCGGTCCGGCGCTGCCGGCGGGTGGACCAGACGTAGCCGTCGCCGACCGGGTCGGCGTAGTCGTCGAGCCAGGCGATCGCCGCGCGGACCTCGAACTCGTAGCGGCGGACCAGCTCGGCGTCGCCGGTCCAGCGTTCGTACTCGTCGAGCAGGATGACGAACAGCGGGGTGGTGTCGGCGGCGGAGAAGTCGGCGGCGTCGGGGGTGTCGGCGAAGGCGGCCGACTCGCCGTACCGGCTCTCCTGGAGAATCCGGCCCGGCTGCTCGCCGCGGAACGGGTCGATCCGGGCGCCCTGGCTCAGCGCCAGGATCCGCAGGGTGCTGACGGCCCGGTGCGGCAGGAACGGCAGCGCCTGGAGACTGCTGACCAGGCTTTCCCGGCCGAGGAGGGTCATCGACCAGGGCAGGCCGGTGGCGGGCAGCCGGTCGAGGAAGTTGAGGCCCTGGTAGTAGAGGGCGGCGAGGTCCCGCACGCCGCGCCGGTACGCCTCGGACAGCGGCCCGTGGTCGGCGCGCAGCCCGGGCACCGCGGCGACGATGCCGTCGATCTCCCGGCCGGCCTCGGCCCGGGATCGGTGGGTGGAGCTGCGCAGCCGTTCCCGCAGGTCCCGCCGGTGCAGGTCACGCACGAGGGTCAGCACGCGCAGCCGGACCGTCCAGGTCTCGTGCGGGTCGAGGGAGACGGTGAAGGTGAATCCGCGCCCGTCGACGCGCGCCGGCTCGCTGGCGCAGACGGCCGTCTCCCGGTGCAGGGTGCCCCGCCGGTAGTGCAGCCGCAGCGAGCTGTCGTCGATCGTGGTGGTCACCTCGCGGGGCCGGCGCACCCCGTCGCGGATCTCCTGCACCTCCGCGAAGTCCGCCCCGACGTCGAGCCGGACGGTGTACCGCGCGGGCTCCGCCCCGTAGTTGAACAGGGTGACCTCCTCCTCGAATGCCTCCCCCAGCCAGCGGTGCCGCAGGACGGACGTGGTGGCGTTGACGTAGTGCGTGGGCTGGCCCGGCGCCAGGGCGAACTTCGACTCGAAGGAGCGCACGTCGTCGATCGACAACTCGGTCAGGCGCTCCGAGTCGACGCTCAGACGCCAGGTCGACAGGAAGCGGGTGTCGAAGAAGAAGAGGCCGAGCGGGGTGGCCGGTTCGGTCTCCACGTCGCCGCTGCGGGTGCTGATCATGAACATGTTGCCGTAGAAGATGCCGGTCGTGTCCTGCCGTCCGATGCCGTCGCGCTCGGCGCTGGGCGAGATCCCGGCGGCCGGCTCGGAGGCGGTGCTGTCGGCGGGGGCCGGCAGCAGCCGGCGGAACACCAGGAACAGCGACAGGTCGCCCTCGACCGACACGACGCCGCGGAAGAGCATCGCCACGATGTGGTCGACGCCGGCGACCAGTCGTTCGAGCGTCTCGGGTCGCGTCTCCACGACGCAGTCCGGGTCGTGGCCGTGGCGGTCCACCCGGGCCCGGCCGTCGGCGAGGGTCACGAACCAGGTGCTGGGCGGCGCGTCGTCGGCGACGAGGCGGAAGGCGATGAGCCCGGTGGGGGTGGCGGGCAGCCGGCCCCGGGCGGCCTCCGGGAGACCGGCGAAGAACTGGTCGAGTCGCGCGCTCAGGGGGACGCCCCTGTCACCGCGCACCCCGCGCACCCCCTTCCGCTACCACCCAGGAAACGGATGTAATGGCACGAAGGCCACAGTACGCTATGGCGATCCCCGACGGCCGCGCTTCACCGCGACGGCCCACACCCCCTTCCGGGAGGGCCAGATGACCGACCGACACACCGCCGCCGGGATGCGCTACCGGACCTACGGGCGAGGCCGGCGCGACACGTTCCTGCTGGTGCACGGCTGGTGCTGTGACCACCGGTTCATGGAGCCGATCGCCCGGCACCTGGCCGGCCGCCCCGCCCGGGTGATCGCGGTCGACATGCCCGGGCACGGGCAGAGCCCGCCACCGCCCGAGGGCTACGGCGTGGAGCAGCTCGCCGCCCGGCTCCGGGCCCTGGCCGTCGAGCTCGACCTGCGGCGGGTCGTCGTGATCGGGCACAGCCTGGGCGGGGTCTGGTCGCTCGCCGCCGCCGCCGGTGACCGGGACCGCTTCACCGGCCTGGCCATGCTCGACTCGGCCGTGGCCGGGCCGCCAGGCGCCGCCGAAGCGATCGAGGAGGTCGCCCGGTCGCTGCGCGACGACACCACCGGCGCGGTCCGGGAGTCGATCGTCCGGTCCTACTTCCTGCCGCAGTCCGACCCCCGGCTGGTGGAGTGGGTGGTGAACGCCACGGCCCAGCCCTCCACCGAGGTCGCGTACGCGCCGATCGCCGCCCTGGCCGAATACATCGACGAGGGCGGCGACGAGGCGGCGCTGGCCCGCTGGGATCGTCCGCTGCTCTTCGTCGGCAGCAACGCGCCGTTCGCCGACTACGCCCGGCTCGCCCGGCTGGCCCCGCAGGCGCACATCGGCCAGGCCGCCGGCTCCGGGCACTTCGTCCAGCTCGAGGTGCCCGACCAGGTCAACGCGATGATCGACCGGCACCTGGAGATCACCGGCTGAGCACGCGCGGCACGCCGGAGGCCGACGGGCGGGCCGGCCGGTGGCGGGCGTCGGTCATGCTCGAAGGGTGATTCGCTTTCTGCTGAACGTGTTGTGGCTCGTCTTCGGCGGCGGGATCGTGCTGGCCGTCGGATACGGGGTCGCGGCGCTGATCTGCTTCGTGCTGGTCGTCACGATCCCGTTCGGCGTCGCGTCGCTGCGCCTGGCCAGCTACTCCCTGTGGCCGTTCGGCCGCACGGTGGTGCCCAAGCCGGGCGCGGGGGTCGGCTCCGGGCTGGCCAACGTGCTGTGGGTGGTGCTCGCGGGCTGGTGGCTGGCCCTGTCCCACATCGTCGCCGGCGTCGCCCTCTGCGTCACGATCATCGGCATCCCGTTCGGGATCGCCAACTTCAAGCTCGTCCCCGCCGCGTTCTGGCCCCTGGGGCGGGAGGTCGTCGACGCGCCGTAGCCGCCGGCTGTCGGTGCCGGCCGGTACGTTCCCCGGCATGGCCAACCTCTCGTACCTCTTCGTCACCGACCACGACGGCATCTGCCCCGCCTGGGCGGGCGTCCCCAACGTCGCGGAGCAGGTCCTCGCCGAGGACGTGGCGGCCGTGCCGCTGCTGTGGCTGGCCATGTTCCGGCCGGCTGACCTGGTGACGGCCACGTTCCCGTCCGACGACGAGGACGAGGGCGACGTGGCGGTCACCGCCCCGATCGCGCCCCGCCGGCGGGCCCTCGACCAGCTCGACGCCGCGCTGCCGGCCCTGACCCGGATCTTCGCCGCGGAGGGGCCGCTGCACGAGCACGCCGCGCTGCTGCGCGCCGGCGTGGCGGCCATGCCGGGCCGGTTCGTCACCGTCGATCCCTACGAGATCGCCGTGCTGGTCGACGAGCGGGAGTTCTACGACACCCTGCGCGCCGGGCTGGCCGCCCTGGACCAGCCCGGCGATCCCGCCGCCGCCCGGCGGCACCTGACCGACCTGGCGCAGTTGCGCGCCGGCCGGCCGTTCCCGCCGGCCCGGCTGGTGCTGGACCAGCTCCCCGCCGCCGAGGACGACTGGTGGAACCACGGCCGCCTGCTCGGGGCCGGCGTGCGGGGTCCGGCGCCGTGGGAACGCGACGCCGCCGAGCCGGCGGTTCGGGGATGACCTGCGGCGTCGGGCCCCGGATCAGGGGCGGTAGCGGTAGCCCATGCCCGGCTCGGTGATCAGGTGCCGGGGCCGGGCCGGGTCGTCCTCCAGCTTGCGCCGCAGTTGGGCCATGTACTGGCGTAGGTAGTTGGTCTCGTTCTGGTATTCCGGGCCCCACACGTCGTGCAGCAACTGCCGCTGGCTGACCAGCTTGCCGGGATGGCGCAGCAGCTTGTCGAGCACGGCCCACTGGGTGGGAGTGAGCCGCACCGGCGCGCCGTCGTCGCGGGTGACGGTGCGGTCGACCAGGTCGACCGTGTGCCGCCCCACCCGGGGGGCCGGGGTCGCGCCGTCCGCCGACGGCGCGGCGAGACGGCGGGTGACGGCGCGGATGCGGGCGAGCAGTTCGTCGACGCCGAAGGGTTTGGTGACGTAGTCGTCGGCGCCCGCGTCGAGGGCAGCGACCTTGTCCTCGCTGCCGGCCCGGCCCGACAGCACGATGATCGGCACGCTCGTCCACCCGCGCAGGCCCCGGATCACCTCCACGCCGTCGAGGTCGGGCAGCCCGAGGTCGAGCACCACCAGGTCCGGCGGGTGGGCGGCGGCGGCCTTCAACGCGGCCGTGCCGGTCTCGGCGACCCGCACGTCGTAGCCGCGGGCGCGCAGGTTGATGCGCAGGGCGCGCAGGATCTGGGGTTCGTCGTCGACGACGAGGATGCGGCTCATTCCTGCGGCCCCTCCGGCTCCCGGGTGTCCGGCTCGTGTGGTTCCGCCTCCTGCGGCCCGGGGCGGACCGGCGGACCGGCGGCGGGCAGGCGCAGCACCATGGTCAGCCCTCCGCCGGGGGTGGTCTCGGGGGTGATGGTGCCACCCATGGCCTCGACGAGGCCGCGGGACAGGGCGAGACCGAGGCCCACCCCGGTCTGGTTGTCCCGGTCGCCGAGACGCTGGAACGGCAGGAAGACGTGCTCCCACTGGTCGGCGGGGATGCCGGGGCCGGTGTCGACCACCCGCAGCTCGACCTGGCCGGCGTGGGCGCTGGCGGCGACGGTGGGCGGCCGGCCGGGCGGGCTGTGTCGCAGGGCGTTGGCGACGACGTTGACCAGCACGCGTTCCAGCAGCCCGGGGTCGGCCAGCGCGGCGGGCAGATCCGCGGGGAGGTCGGTGCCGACGTCGGCGGCGGCCGGGCCGAGCTCGTCCAGTGCGCGGGGCACCACGTCCTCGAGCCCGATCGCGGTGGCGGTGACGCCGAGGGCGCCGGCCTGCAACCGGCTCATGTCCAGCAGGTTCGCCACGAGGCGGCCCAGCCGGTCGAGGGACTCGTCGGCGGTGGCGAGCAGCTCCTCGCGGTCGTCGGCGTCGAACTCGACGTCGGGGCTGCGCAGGCTGCTCACCGCCGCCTTCGCCGACGCCAGGGGCGTACGCAGGTCGTGGCTGACCGCGGCGAGCAGCGCGGTGCGCATCCGGTCGGCCTCCGCGAGGGGCCCGGCGGCGGCCGCCGCGACGGCGAGGCGTTCCTGCCGCAGCGCGACGGCGGCCTGGGCGGCGAACGCCTCGACGACGCGCCGGTCGGCGGCCTCCAGCCGCCGGCCGGACAGCACGACGGTGAGCGTGTCGTCGACGGGCACGGCCGTCTCCCCGGCGTCGGGGCTGCCGGCCGGGGCGTCCCCGACGCTGGCCACCACCCGCCAGGCGGCCCGGTCGCGGGCCCGGTCGGGGCGGCCCCGCGCCTCGGCGACCAGCTCCAGCACGCTGACCGCGCGCAGCGCGAACGTCTCCCGCAGCCGGTCGAGCAGGGCCGGCAGCGGGCGCTCGCCGCGCAGCACGCCACCGGCCACGGTGGCCAGGGTCTGCGCGTCGGCGGAGGCCCGGGCGGCCTCCCGGGTGCGCCGGGCGGCCACGTCGACGACCCAGCTCACGGCGACGGCGACGCCGACGAAGACGCCCAGCGCCAGCAGGTTGTCGGCCTCGGCGATGGTCAGCGTGCGGTACGGCGGGGTGAAGAACCAGTTGAGCAGCAGCGATCCGCCGAGGGCGGCGACCAGCGCCGGCCAGAGGCCGCCGACCAGGGCCACGCCCACGACGCCGGCGAGGAACAGCAGGATGTCGTTGGTGAGGGTGAGGTCAGGCAGGGTGCGCAGCGCCAGGGTGAGCGCCGGCATGCCGAGCGCCGCGAGGGCGAAGCCGAGCAGCCTGCGCCGCCGCGACAGGGCGGCCGGCGTGGTGGCGGCCCGCCGGCCACGCCCGGCCTCGGGGTGGGTGACCAGGTGCACGTCGATCGGCCCGGACAGGGCGGTGGTGGTGACGCCGACCCCCCGGGAGAACAGCTGGGCGAAGCGGCCCCGCCGGCTCGCGCCGAGCACGAGCTGGGTGGCGTTGACGCCCCGGGCGAAGTCGAGCAGCGCGGCCGGGACGTCCGCGCCGAGCACCTGGTGGTAGGTGCCGCCGAGGCCCTCGACGAGGACCCGCTGGCGGGCCAGCCGGGCGGGGTCGGCACCGGCCAGCCCGTCGCTGCGGGCGACGTGCACGGCCAGCAGGTCCGCGCCCCGCCCCCGGGCGGCGATCCGGGCGGCGCGGCGGATCAGCGTGTCCCCCTCCGGCCCGCCGGTCAGCGCGACGACGACACGTTCGCGGGCCTCCCAGGTGTCGGAGATGCCCTGCTGGGCGCGGTACGCCCCGAGCTGGTCGTCGACGGTGTCGGCGAGCCAGAGCAGGGCCAGCTCGCGCAGGGCGGTCAGGTTGCCGACCCGGAAGTAGTTGCCGAGGGCGGCGTCGATCCGGTCGGGACCGTAGACGTTGCCGTGGGCCATCCTCCGGCGCAGCGCCTCCGGGGTCATGTCGACGAGTTCGACCTGCTCGGCGGCGCGGACGACGGCGTCGGGGACGGTCTCGCGCTGGGTGGTGCCGGTGATCCGGGCGACGACGTCGTTGAGCGACTCGAGGTGCTGGACGTTGACGGTGGTCAGCACGGTGATGCCGGCGTCGAGCAGCTCCCGCACGTCCTGCCAGCGCTTGTCGTGGCGGGAGCCGGGCACGTTCGTGTGGGCCAGCTCGTCGACGACGGCGACCTCGGGGCGGCGGGCCAGCACGCCGTCGAGGTCCAGCTCGGTGAGCTGCACGCCCCGGTGGTCCAGGACGCGCCGGGGCACCTGTTCGAGGTTGCCGACCATGGCGGCGGTGTGCGGGCGGCCGTGGGTCTCGACCAGCCCGATCACCACGTCGGTGCCGCGCGCGGCCCGCCGTTGGGCCTCTTCGAGCATCGCGTACGTCTTGCCGACGCCGGGCGCGGCCCCGAGGTAGACGCGCAGCTCTCCGGTGGGCACGGCGCTCCTCCTTCCGTGGGTCGACGTGGGTCGGGGCGGGGCGTCGGCGGGCCGGCCGGGGCGGGTCGTCGGTGGTCCGCCCCGGCGAGGGTTCAACGAGCGGGCAGCCGCTGGTCGAGGGCGAGGTTCAGCTCCAGCACGTTAACGCCGGGCTCGCCCAGGAAGCCCAGCACCCGGCCGGTGGTGTGCTCGGCCACCAGCCGCCGCACCGCCGCCGGCTCCGCGCCGCGCTCGCGGGCCACCCGGGCGACCTGCAACTCGGCGTACGCGGGGCTGATGTGCGGGTCGAGGCCGCTGCCGCTGGCGGTGACCGCGTCGGCGGGCACGGCGGGTGCCGCCGGGGCGTCGCCGCGCACCGGGACGATCACCGCGCCAGCGGCGACGTAGTCCTCGCCGGGCCGGGCCAGCTCCACCCCGACGCCCTGCCAGGTGGCCACGAACGGGACGGCGGGGGCGGTCTGGTTGACGCTGACGACGCGGGTGACCGGGCCGGTGAACCCGTCGCGGTGGAACACGCCGAGGACGGCGCCGACCCCGTCGGCGGTGCAGTAGGGCCGCCGCCCGTCCACCCCGTCGAGCGCGCCGACGGCCCGGCTGCGGGCGCAGACCCGGGTGAGCAGGCTCGGCGACGCGTCGGCGGGGTCGGCGGCGAGGGTGTCGACGACACTCTCCGGGCCGAGGTTGCTCGCCCCGGTGGCGGTGGGATCGTAGCCGTCGCCGGCCGCCGAGGGGCGGGACTGGAAGTAGCGCGGCACGGGTTCGCCGTCGGCGTCGGTGAACGCCTGGCCGATCAGCGCGCTGCCGACGGTCCGGCCGGCGGCGGTGACGGGCGAGCCGGCGGCGCGGGTGTCGAGGCCGGGCAGCCGGCCGGCGGCGACCAGGGCGAGCGGGTACGCCACACCGAGCAGGACGGTGAACACGAGCAGGGCGCGCAGGGCCGCCAGGTGCGGGGCCAGCCAGGTGGGTGGGCGCATCACGAGACTCCGGGGACGAGCTGGACGAACAGGTCGATGAGCTTGATGCCGACGAACGGCACGGCGATGCCGCCGAGGCCGTAGACCAGCAGGTTGCGGCGCAGCAGCGTCGCCGCGGCCGACGGCCGGTACGGCACGCCGCGCAGGGCCAGCGGGATGAGGGCGACGATGACGATCGCGTTGAAGACGACGGCCGAGAGGATCGCGGACTCCGGGCTGGCCAGCCGCATGACGTTCAGCGTGTCCAGGCCCGGGTGGACGCCGGCGAACATGGCCGGGACGATCGCGAAGTACTTCGCGATGTCGTTGGCGATGGAGAAGGTGGTCAGGGCGCCCCGGGTGATGAGGAGCTGCTTGCCGATCTCGACGATCTCGATGAGCTTGGTCGGGTCGGAGTCGAGGTCGACCATGTTGCCGGCCTCCTTCGCCGCCGACGTGCCCGTGTTCATGGCGACCCCGACGTCGGCCTGGGCGAGGGCGGGGGCGTCGTTGGTGCCGTCGCCGGTCATCGCGACCAGCCGGCCGCCCGCCTGCTCCCGCCTGATCAGGTGGAGCTTGTCCTCCGGCGTGGCCTCGGCGAGGAAGTCGTCGACACCGGCCTCGTCGGCGATCGCCCTCGCGGTGCGCGGGTTGTCGCCCGTGACCATGACGGTGCGGATGCCCATCCGACGCAGCTCGGCGAAGCGTTCCCGCAGGCCCGGCTTGACCACGTCCCTGAGGTGGATCACGCCGAGCGCCCGCGCCGGTTCGCCTCGGACGTGCTCGGCGACCACGAGCGGGGTGCCGCCGAGCCCGCTGATCTCGTCGACCACCTGGCCGACCTCGTCGCCGGGGTGGCCGCCGTGCGCGCGGACCCACGCCGTCACGGCCGCCGCCGCGCCCTTGCGGACCCGCCGGACGGGGCCGGTGGCGTCGCCGGCCGGGGCGAGGTCGACGCCGCTCATCCGGGTCTGCGCGGTGAACGGCACGAACGTGGCGTGCGGCACGAGGCCCGGCTCCCGCTCCCGCAGCCCGAAGTCGTTCCTGGCGAGGACGACCACGGAGCGGCCCTCGGGGGTCTCGTCGGCGAGGCTGGACAGCTGGGCCGCGTCGGCCAGCTCTGCGGCGGTGACCCCGTCGACGGGCAGGAACTCGGCCGCCCGCCGGTTGCCGAGGGTGATGGTGCCGGTCTTGTCCAGCAGCAGGGTGTTCACGTCACCGGCGGCCTCGACGGCACGGCCGCTCATGGCCAGCACGTTGCGCTGCACCAGGCGGTCCATTCCGGCGATGCCGATCGCCGAGAGCAACGCGCCGATGGTGGTGGGGATGAGGCAGACCAGCAACGACACCAGGACCACGCCGCTGACCCCGGCGTCGGTGATCGCGCCGGTGTCGGGGGCGGCGGCCTGGTACCGCTTGGCGAAGACGGCGAGCGGCTGGAGCGTCACCACGGCGAGCAGGAAGACGAGGGTGAGCGCGGCGAGCAGGATGTTGAGCGCGATCTCGTTCGGCGTCTTCTGCCGGTTCGCGCCCTCGACCAGGGCGATCATCCGGTCGACGAAGCTCTCCCCCGGCCGCTGGGTGATCCGTACGACGATCCGGTCGGAGAGCACCCGGGTGCCACCGGTGACGGCGCTGCGGTCGCCGCCGGACTCCCGGATGACGGGGGCGGACTCGCCGGTGATGGCCGACTCGTCGACGCTGGCGATGCCCTCGACGACGTCGCCGTCGCCGGGGATGGTTCCGCCGGCGGCGACGAGCACGACGTCGCCCTGCCGCAGTTCGGTGGCGGGCACCGCCTCGTCCCGGTAGGCGGCGGCGGGCGCGCCCGGGGTCCAGCCGACCAGCCGGGTGGCGATGGTGTCCTGCCGGGCCCGACGCAGGGTGGCGGCCTGGGCTCTGCCGCGTCCCTCGGCGACCGCCTCGGCGAGGTTGGCGAAGACGACGGTGAGCCAGAGCCAGCCGGTGATGACCCAGGCGAACACCGACGGGTCGGCCGCGGCGAGGACCGTGGTGAAGGCCGCGCCGACCGCCACGATCAGCATCACCGGGTTGCGCCAGAGGGTGCGCGGGTCGAGCTTGCGCAACGCCTCCGGCAGGGCGGCCACGAGCTGCCCCGGGTCGCGCAGGCCACCGCCGGACGGGTCGACCCGGCTGGCGCAGGGGCCGACGGCCGGGGTCTCGGCGGTGGCCGGCGTGGACGTGGTCATGTCCTTCTCTCCCATGGTGGTCACAGCCCCTCGGCCAGGGGGCCGAGCGCGAGCGCGGGCAGGAAGGTCAGCGCGACCAGGAGCACCGTCACGCCGACGACCATCCCGACGAAGAGCGGCCGGTGGGTCGGCAGGGTTCCCCCGGTGGCGGGGGTGGGCGCCTGGCGGGCCAGGGAGCCGGCCAGGGCGAGCACGAAGATGATCGGCAGGAACCGGCCCAGGAGCATGCACAGGCCCAGGGCGGTGTTCCACCACGGGGTGCCGACGGTGAGGCCGGCGAACGCGGAGCCGTTGTTGTTGCTCGCCGAGGTGACCGCGTACAGCACCTCGGACAGGCCGTGCGGGCCGGCGTTGAGGGCCGTGGCGTTGTTGCCGGTGGCGAACGCCGCCGCCGTGCAGGTCAGCACCAGCGCCGGGGTGACCAGGAAGCACAGCGACGCAAGCTTGATCTCCCGCGCGCCGATCCGCTTACCCACGTACTCCGGGGTCCGGCCCACCATCAGGCCGGCGACGAAGACGGTGATCACCGCGAGGACCAGCATGCCGTACAGGCCGGAGCCGACCCCGCCGGGCGCCACCTCGCCGAGCATCATGTTGGCCAGCGGCAGCATCCCCCCGAGGGCGGTGTACGAGTCGTGGGACGAGTTCACCGCGCCGGTGGAGGTGAGGGTCGTCGCGGCGGCGAAGGTCGCCGAGCCCGACACTCCGAAGCGCATCTCCTTGCCCTCCAGCGCCGCGCCGACCGCCTGCGGCACCGTGCCGTGGCCGGCGAGTTCGAAGGCGTTGGTCAGGGCGACGCTCGCCGCCGCCAGGATCGCCATGACCGCGGCGATCGCGTGGCCCTGCCGGTGCTGGCCGACCATCCGGCCGAACACCCGGGGCAGGCTGAACGGGATCACCAGGATGAGGAAGACCTGCAGCCAGTTCGTCCAGGCGGTCGGGTTCTCGAACGGGTGGGCGCTGTTGGCGTTGAAGAAGCCGCCGCCGTTGGTGCCCAGCTCCTTGATCGCCTCCTGGCTGGCCACGGGCCCACCGGTGAGCGTCTGGGTCCCGCCGGTGAGCGTGGTGACGTCGGTGCCGGCGGACAGGTTCTGCACCACGCCGCCGAGCATCAGCGCGAGCGCCCCGAGCACCGCCACGGGAAGCAGGACCCGCAGCGTGATCCGGGTCAGGTCGACCCAGAAGTTGCCCAGCTCGCCGGTGCGGGCGCGGGCGAACCCGCGGACCAGGGCGACCGCGACGGCGATGCCGGCGGCGGCGGAGACGAAGTTCTGCACCGCCAGTCCGGCCATCTGCACGAGGTGGCCCATGGTCGACTCACCCGAGTACCACTGCCAGTTCGTGTTGGTCACGAACGACACCGCGGTGTTCCACGCCCCGTGCGGCGGCACCGGGGGGAAACCGAGGGACAGCCACAGGTGGTTCTGCAGGCGCTGCAACGCGTACAGGCCCAGGACCGACACCGCGGAGAAGGCCAGCACCGCGCGGGCGTACACGCCCCAGCTCTGCCCGGCGGCCGGGTCGACGCCGACCAGCCGGTAGACGATCCGCTCCACCCGGGAGTGCCGGGTGCCCGCCACCACGCGGTACAGGTGGTCGCCGAAGGGCCGGTAGGCGGCGGTCAGGGCGACCACGAGGGAGAACGCGAACAGCGCGCCGGCTGTCGTCGTGGTCATCAGAACCGTTCCGGGTGCAGCAGGGCGATCACCAGGAACACGCCCAGGCCGATCGCCAGCAGCAGGCCGACGGCATCGACGGCGCTCACAGCCTCTCCACGCCCCTCACCACGAGGGCGAGCGCCGCGAACAGCGCCGCCGTCACCAGCACGTACACCAGGTCGGACACGGTCGGTTCCTCCTACCGGACACGGTCGTCGCGACCGGGGCCGGTCGCCGGGCCATCACAACCCGCCGCGCGGCCCGGGGACAGGGGCCATAACGCGACCGTGACGGCGACGGGCCGTTTCTTGACGCCGTTTTCACGCGGACCGGTCGCGGCCGTGAGCGCGGTCACCCGCCCGGCCCGGTACCCGTGGTCACCTGCCCCCGGCCGGTCGGCGACCCGTCAGCCGGCGGTGAGCGCCCGGTGCAGGCGGCGCGCCTCGGTCACCACCCGGCTCGTCCCGCCGCGCCCGGCCACCTCGGCCAGCCCCGGCACCTCGCCGCGCGCCCCGGTGGCCGTGGCCGTCTCGGCGGCCAGGGTCAGCAGGTCGGGCAGGCCCCGGGGCGGGGTCGTCGCGGCGAGCATCGGCGGCAGCGCCGCGGCGAGCAGCCGCCACACGCTCAGTGGCGCGCCCGCGCCGGCCGCGTCGCGCAGCGGCTCGACGGCCCGGGTCAGCTTCACCAGGTTGCCGGCGGCCAGGTCGCCCAGCCGCGCGCCCACCCCGGCGGCGTCGAGCCGGCCGGTGGCGGCCAGGCCGAGCAGGGCGTCCAGCGTGGCGACCCGGTCGACGCCGTGGCGCGCGCCGAGCCCGTAGGCCAGCGCCACGTCCACGGCGGGCCCGCCGGCGCCGCCGCACTCGGCGAGCAGGGGCAGCGCCAGTGCGCCGTCGCGTCGGTCCTGGTCGGCGGCGGCGGTCACCTGCGGCAGCACGTACGCGGCGACGACGCCGAGGTGGTGCGGCAGCACCGACGGCCACATCCGCGCCCAGGTGGCGTGGTCCGTCTCCATCGGCGGCGGGTCGACCGTGAGCAGCCCGTACGGGTCGGGGTAGCCGGCCGGCGGGCGCAGCTCGACCGCGATCCGCCGGGGCGGGAGCTGGTCGTGCGCCCAGTCGTGGCCGACCTTGCGGGGGCGGCGGGCCAACGGGACGACCCGGGCGACCGGGTCGGGCAGCCCGCCGGCGCGCAGCCAGGCCGCGAGCCGGTCCCCGGCCGGGGTGCGCAGCGCCTCCGCCTTGCCGGCGAGGGCGTCGTCGACGCCGGCGGGCAGCCGCAGCAGCGCCTGGGTGAGGTCCCAGCGCCAGGGCTGCCGCTCGCCGAGCGCCGTGAGCCGTTCCAGCAGGGCCAGCGGGTCGAGCGCGCCGTTGGCCGAGGTGGGGGCGGCGAGCAGGCCGGGGTGGCCGGGCTCGCCGAGGTGGTGGCCGACCTCGGCCAGGCGGGCGCGCAGCAGGGCGTGCGGCACCGGCACCCGGGGGTCGGTGACGGTCAGCTCGCGCGGCGACCCCACCGGGCCGGTGCGCCGCACGGAGGCGAGCAGCGCGGCCCACCGGCCGCGCTGCGGGGCGGCCGGGCGGGGTTCGCCGGCGGTCTCCAGCAGGTCGCTGACGAGGCCGCACAGGCAGCACGGGTCCCAGGTGTGTTCGCTGGCCCAGGCCCAGTGCCGGCGGGCGAGGACCGGGTCGAGCGCGGCGCGCAGCCGCGGGCCGTCGGTCGGGGCGAGGCGGACCAGCCCGTCGAGGATCCGGTCGAAGGGCTCGCCGCGGTGTTCGGCGCCGACGAGCGCGGCGACCTCCTCGGTGAGCTCGTCGAGGTCGGTGATCGGGGCCGGGGCGGGCGCGGGCGGGCCGGGGTGGGGCAGGTCGTCGCCGCGCGCGACGGCGATCGCCGGGCCGGCGTCGCTGGTGGCCGGTGCGGCGCCGGCCGGGACGTGCTCGTCGGCCGTCGGGGCGGGGCCGTGCCGGGCCGCCAGGGCCGCCGCGCGGTCGCGGATGTCGACGGCGGGGTGCCCGGCCGCCACGGCGATCACCTCGGCGATCTGGGCCGCCCGGTCCGGGTGCCGGCGGGCGAGCCGGTCGAGCCAGGTGAGCTGGCCGCGCACCAGCGCCTTGTCGGGGCGCAGCAGGACCTCGCGGGAGGCGGCGAGCACGGCCTCCGGCTCCGGGTCGGGCAGGGCCCGCAGGGCCTTCTGCGCCATGACGGCGACGGGGGCCGGGGCGTCGGAGAGCAGGCGCAGGTAGTCGGTGGCGCGGGCGGCGATCTCCTGCGTGCCGGGCTGGAGCTGGTCGAGCAGGACGGTGAACGCGCGCAGCGCGGCCGGGCGGTCGCCGCGCAGCAGCCGGCCGAGCGCGCCGTCGAGCAGGGCGGCCCGGTCGACGACGCCCTCGGCGGCGAGCTGCGCGAGCGCGGTGGGCAGGACGTGCCGGCGCCGGCTCTCCCAGTTGGTGTGCACCTCGTCGAACATCATGGGCGCGCCGAGCCCGTCGATCTCGAACAGCCGGGGCAGCAGCGCGGGCAGCAGCGGGTCGGCGCGCAGCCGGTCGACCAGCGGCACGGGCGCGCCGTGCCGCTGGCGGTCGGGAATGGCCAGCGACTGCACCCACAGCTCGACGAAGCGCTCCCCGGTCGGCGGCGCGGCGTCGGCGGGCAGCAGCGCGGCGACGAACCTCCAGTGCCCGAGCCAGGCGTCGCGGGCCAGCTTGTCGGCCATCCGGCGGGCCAGCTCGGGCAGCCAGTCGATGCCCCGCTCGGCGGCGGCGACGCGGACGAGCCGGGCCGCCCGGTCGCCGTCGACGGTGACGGAGCGGCGGGTGAGGATCGCGGCGGCCTGGGCGGCCGTGGGCAGGCAGCCGACCACGGCGACGGCCAGGGCGGTGCCCCTGCCGCTGCCCCAGAAGGTGGACCGGCGCGTCTTGAACCACTCGGTCAGCTCGCCGCCGACGGCCCGGCGGCGCTGCTCGGGCAGCCCGGTCAGAGCGGCGGCGACGAGGTCGGCCGAGCCGGCGTCGACGAGGTCGAACAGGTCGCTGCTGCCGCCGGCCGCCAGCTCCCACCGACGCCGGACCGTGGACTTCACACCGCCTCCCGCACGCCGACGCCGACCATCCGGGTGGCCAGCGCGTGCTTGCACGGCCCGCGCTGGCCGCGGTGCTTGGCCCACCAGGGGCAGGTGCAGGTGTACGCGTCGTCGGCGAGCCGCCGCACCCGGTAGACCTGGTCGCCGCTGCGGACGGTGGCCCCGGCGTCGTCCGCGTCGACGGCGCCGTGCTCGATCAGCGCCCGCGCGCCCACCAGGCGGGGGTTGTCGCGTTCGGCCCGGCCGGCGTCGTAGGGCATGACGCGGTGGAAGTACGCCGCCTCGGCGACGTCGTAGCCGACGCGGCCGGCGGTGCCGAGCTGGGCGAGGGCGCCCCGCACCCGGGCGGCGTCGAGGCCGGCGGCGCTCGCCAGGGCGTCCACGTCGATCGTCGGGTCCCAGGCCAGCAGCGCCGAGACAAGCTCGGCGTCGTCGGTGACGTCGTCGCCGGCCAGGGCGGCCAGCGCGGCGCCCTCGCCGGAGAAGCCCCGGTAGGGCTCGGGCGACAGGGTCAGCGACAGCCGCAGCGCCCCCGTGTCCAGCTCCCAGGTGCTGGGCAGCGCCCCGACGCCGGGCGCGACGGTCGGACCGTAGACGGTCAGGGTGCGGGCGTGGCGCAGCAGGCCGCGCAGGGCGGCGAGCCGGCCCGCGCCGGCCAGGCAGACCGCGCCGGCCACGGGCCGGGAGGTCAGCCGCAGGCTCCGCCCGGCGGGCACGGCCCAGAGCACCGACCGGTCCCCGGCGGTGGGCAGCCGGCGCAGGAACGTCGCCGCCTCGGCCGCCGGGAGCTGGGCGCGCGGCTCGAACCCGGCGGCGAGCACCTGCACCTCGGCGAAGCCGCGCAGCCACCGCTGCGGCAGGGGCACCTTCTTCTCCACGACCGCGCCGTCCATCGTCTCCACGGTGAGGTCGTCGGGGCCGACGGACAGGCGCAGCGGGTCGAGGCCGCCGACGCGCGACAGCGCCTCGCGCAGCGGGTTGTTGACGTCCACGTTGGTGGTGCCGTGTTCCAGCACGTCGCCGTCGAGCCCCTCGGGCAGGGCGTCCAGGCGGGCGTAGACGCCGCAGCAGCCGGAGAACGACTCGAAGCGCAGCCGGTCGCGGCTGCCGGTGACCACCGGGTCGAGGCTGGCCGGGCTCACCGGCCGGAAGTAGCGGGTGCGGGCGACCTCGGCGACGGCGAGCAGCCCGACGGCGGCGGCCTGCGGCGTGGTGAGGAAGCCGCTGAAGAAGCGGGGGTTCGGCGCGGGCCCGCCGCTGGTGGACAGGGCGAGGCCGGACCGGCCCAGGGCGGAGGATCCGAGATACCTGTACGTCTGTTGGGCGCTCACGGGCCCGGACGGTACAAGATCCCCCCGACACCGCGCCCGCGGCGGCCTGGCGGGCCGCGGCGTCACCAGGGGTGCAGGGTGCCGTCCTCCAGCCGGTTGACCGGCAGGTACGCCGGGGAGTACGGGTAGCGGGCCGCGGCCTCCTCGTCGATGTCCACCCCGAGCCCGGGCGTCTCGGCGGGGTGCAGGTAGCCGTCGGCGAAGTGGTAGCCGTGCGGGAAGACCGCGTCGGTCTCCTCGGTGTGCCGCATGTACTCCTGGAGGCCGAAGTTCGGGATCGCGATGTCCAGGTGCAGCGCGGCGGCCAGGCAGACGGGCGACAGGTCGGTGGCGCCGTGCGAGCCGCTGCGCACGTGGTGCAGCGCGGCGTAGTCGAAGATGCGCCGCAGGTGGGTGATGCCGCCGGCCCGGACGACGGTGGTGCGGACGTAGTCGATGAGCTGCTCGCGGATCAGCGTGGTGGCGTCCCAGACGGAGTTGAAAACCTCGCCGGTGGCGATCGGCGTGGTGGTGTGCTGCCGGATGAGCCGGAAGCCCTCCTGGAACTCGGCGGGGACCGGGTCCTCCAGCCAGGTCAGCGCGTACGGCTCCAGGCTGCGGCCGAGCCGGGCCGCCTCGATGGGGGTGAGCCGGTGGTGCACGTCGTGCAGCAGCCGCAGGGTCGGGCCGAACTCCTCGCGGACCCGGGCGAACACGCCGGGGGTGTGGGCCAGGTAGCGGGCCGTCGACCAGACCGTCTCGGTGGGCAGCGCCGCGTCGGCCGGCTCGTAGAACATCTTGTCGGCGCTCACGCCGTACGTCTTGGCCAGGCCCGGCACGCCGCACTGCACCCGCACCGCCCGGTAGCCGAGGTCGACGAAGCGGGCCACCTCGGCCAGCACCTCGTCCACGGTCTCGCCGTTGGCGTGGCCGTAGACGGTGACGCCCTCGCGGGACCGGCCGCCGAGCAGCTGGTAGACCGGCAGGCCGGCGACCTTGCCCTTGATGTCCCACAGCGCCGTGTCCACGGCCGCGACGGCGCTCATGGTGACCGGGCCGCGCCGCCAGTACGCCCCCTGGTAGAGGTACTGCCAGGTGTCCTCGATCCGGGCCGGGTCACGCCCGATCAGCAGCGGCACGACGTGCTCGCGCAGGTACGCCTCGACGGCCAGCTCGCGGCCGTTGAGGGTGGCGTCGCCGATCCCGGTGACGCCCTCGTCGGTGACGATCTTCAGGGTGACGAAGTTGCGGCCCGGGCAGGTGACGATGACCCGGGCGTCGACGATCCTCACGCAGTCTCCTCCGTCGTCTCGCTGGCGGGGCCGGTGGCGTCGCCCGGCGCGGCGAGCACCCCGGCGAGCCACGCGAGCTGCCGGCGGACCTGCGCCGCCTCCCCTCCCTCGTGGCCGTTGAACGGGTAGACGTGCATCACGCGCTGCGGCGGCTCCGGCCGGCCGTTGGCGACGCCGTACTGGTTGTGGGCGGCGAACACGGTGCTCGGCGGGCACACCGTGTCGCGCAGGCCGACGCCGAAGTGCGCGGGCGCGACCGCCCGGCGGGCGAAGGTGACGCCGTCGACGTAGGACAGGGTGCGCCGCACCGCGTCCTCGGCCGTCCGGTCGGCGGCGAGGTAGCGGGCGATCTCGCCGTACGGCTCGGCGTCGGTGATCTCGATGGCCCGCTGCACGTGGCACAGGAACGGCGCGGTGCTGATCAGGGCCGCCAGGTCGCCGACGAGGCCCGCCACCGCGAGGGCGATCCCCCCGCCCTGGCTGTTGCCGGCGACGACGACCCGGCCGGGGTCGACGCCCGGCAGCGCGCGGGCCGCCTGCACGGCCCGCACGGCGTCGGTGATCAGCCGCCGGTAGTAGTAGTCCTCGGGCGCGAGGATGCCCCAGGTCACCGGCCAGGGGCCGCCCGGGGCGCCGGCGCGCGGGTCGGGGGTGTCGCCGGCCGCGTAGTGGCCGGACTGGCCCCGGGCGTCCATCAGCAGGTGCGCGTAACCGGCCACCGGCCAGGTGAGGCGCTCGTGCGGCAGGCCCCGGCCGCGCCCGTAGCCGACGTACTCCACGACGGCGGGCAGGGGCCCGTCGGCCCCGGCGGGACGGGTGTACCAGGCCCGCACCGGGTCACCGCCGTAGCCGGCGAACGTGACGTCCCAGGTGTCGACCAGCCGCAGGTGGGTCGGCTCGGGCCGGACCTCGACGAGCACGGGGTGCTCGGCCGCCGCCGCGAGGGTGGCCCGCCAGAACGCGTCGAAGTCGGCGGGCTCGGCCACGGCGGGGGCGTACTGCCAAAGCTGGTCGAGGGGCAGGTCGAACTGGGGCATGGAACCTCTCCGAAATTTTCGAGGACTGTACCACGCGCGATGCCCGGGTACGATGACCACCGTCGATCCGCTTCGGGCCGGACGAGCCTTGACATGCCCATTTAAGGCCCTTAAGTTGCCCGAAATAGCTCACGCGGGGATCTCCGAAAATTTCGGGCCGGCTCGCCGTCGCCAGTCGTCGCGGGCCACCGGGGAGCCTCCCGGGCCCGGCTGAAGGGGTGTGGCATGAACAGTCAGCTGCCCGTCCACGACGCGGAGGCGTCCCCGGACGCCGCGCGGTGGCGCGATCCGCGGCTGAGTCCGACCGAGCGCGCCGACGCCCTGCTGCCGCTGATGTCGCTGGAGGAGAAGGTCGCCCAGCTCGTCGGGGTGTGGGTCGGCGCCGACGCCTCCGGCGAGGGGGTCGCGCCGCACCAGGCCGACATGGTCGACGGCGAGCTGCGGTGGGACGACGTCATCCGGCACGGGCTGGGCCAGCTGACCCGGCCGTTCGGCACCGCGCCGGTCGACCCCGTGGCCGGCGCGCGCTCGCTGGCCGCGTCCCAGGCCGAGATCGCGGCGGCGAGCCGGTTCGGCATCCCCGCGCAGGTGCACGAGGAGTGCCTCACCGGCTTCGCCGCCTGGCGCGCGACCGTGTACCCGACGCCGCTGGGCTGGGGCGCGTCCTTCGACCCCGAGCTGGTCGAGCAGATGGCCGGCCACATCGGCCGGTCGATGCGGGCGGCCGGGGTCCACCAGGGCCTCGCGCCGGTGCTCGACGTCACCCGCGACTACCGGTGGGGCCGCACCGAGGAGACCATCGGCGAGGACCCGTACCTGGTCGGGACGACCGGCGCGGCGTACGTGCGCGGCCTGGAGGCCGCCGGCATCGTCGCCACCCTCAAGCACTTCGCGGGATACTCGGCCTCGCGCGGCGGACGCAACCTGGCACCGGTGTCGATGGGTCGCCGGGAGCTGGCCGACGTCATCCTGCCGCCGTTCGAGATGGCGCTGCGCCTCGGCGGCGCCCGTTCGGTGATGCACTCCTACGCCGAGATCGACGGCCTGCCCGCAGCCGCCGACGAGGGCCTGCTGACCCGGCTGCTGCGCGACGAGTGGGGCTTCACCGGCACGGTGGTCGCCGACTACTTCGCGGTGCGCTTCCTCCAGACGCTGCACGGGGTCGCCGCCGACGGCGTCGAGGCGGCGCGGCTCGCCCTGCGCGCCGGCATCGACGTGGAGCTGCCCACCGTGGACGCGTTCGGTCCCGCGCTCGTCGAGGCGGTCCGGGCGGGCGCGGTCGACGAGGCGCTCATCGACCGCGCGCTGCGCCGGGTGCTGGCGCAGAAGGCCGAGCTGGGCCTGCTCGACCAGGGCTGGCAGCCGCTGCCCGACGGCGTGGACGGGCTGCGCCTCGACGACGTGGGCGCGCAGGAGGTGGCGCTGCGCCTGGCCCGCGAGTCCGTGGTCCTGCTGCGCAACGACGGCGGGCTGCTGCCGCTGGCCGCCGGCCGCCGCGTCGCCCTCGTCGGCCCGGTCGCCGACGACCCGATGGCGATGCTCGGCTGTTACACGTTCCCCTCCCACGTGGGGGTGCGCCACCCCGAGCACGGGCTCGGCGTGGAGCTGCCCTCCCTGCGCGAGGCCCTCGGCCGCCTGCTCCCGGGGCTCGTCCACGCTCCCGGGTGCGCGGTCACCGGCGACGACACCTCCGGCTTCGCCGCGGCCGTCGCGGCGGCCGAAGAGGCCGACGTGTGCGTGCTCGCCGTCGGCGACCGCTCCGGCATGTTCGGCCGCGGCACGTCCGGCGAGGGCTGCGACGCCACCGACCTGCGGCTGCCCGGGGTGCAGCCCGACCTGGTCCGGGCGGTGCTCGCCACCGGCACGCCCGTGGTGCTGGTGCTGCTGGCCGGGCGGCCGTACGCGCTCGGGCCCGAGGCCGACGCCGCCGCGGCCGTCGTGCAGGCGTTCTTCCCCGGCCAACGCGGCGGGCAGGCCCTCGCCGAGGTGCTCACCGGCGCGGTGAACCCGTCCGGGCGGCTGCCCGTCGGTGTGCCCCGGGACGCCGGCGCGCTGCCGTCGACCTACCTCAACCCGCCGCTGGGCCGCCGCTCGGAGGTGTCCTCGGTCGATCCCACCCCGGCGTTCCCGTTCGGCCACGGGCTGAGCTACACGACGTTCGAGTGGAGCGACGCGGGCGTACGCGGCGGCCTCCCCGCCGCCGACGCCACCGGCGGCGGACGCCTCGACTGGGCGGTCGACGGCGAGGTCGAGGTCGAGGTGACGGTCCGCAACACCGGCGACCGGGCCGGCGTCGAGGTCGTCCAGCTCTACCTGCACGACCCGGTCGCGCAGACCACCCGGCCGGTGGTCCGCCTGGTCGGCTACGCCCGCGTCCCGCTCGCCCCGGGCGAGAGCGCGCGGGTGACGTTCGCAGTGCCCGCCGACGTCACGTCGTTCACCGGCGCGCACGGCCGGCGCGTCGTCGAGCCGGGCGACGTGGAGCTTCGGCTCGGCCGGTCCAGCGGCGAGTTCGCCGCCGCCCTCCCGCTGCGCCTCGTCGGCCCCGAACGCGCCGTCGGCCACCATCGTCGGCTGGTGTCGACGGCGCGGGTCGCCCCGGCCGCCGTCGCGCAGTCCGCCTAGGCGCTCCGCCCCGTCCTGGAGGCCGTCGATGACCATCCCCGACACCCTCGAACCGCCGCCGGTGCCCCCGGCGCGGGACGCCGCCGCGCCGGCGGGCCGCCCCGCGCCGCGCCGCCGGGGGCGGCGTCGCACCTGGCGGCAGGCGCTGCGCAGGGACTGGCAGCTCTACTCGCTCGCCGTGGCGCCGCTGCTGTTCTTCCTGGTCTTCCGCTACCTGCCGATGGCCGGCAACGTGATCGCCTTCCGGCGGTTCTCCCCCGGCGGCAGCGTCTTCGGCGAGACCTGGGTGGGCCTGCGCTACGTACGCCTGTTCCTGGCCGACCCGACGTTCTGGGAGGTGTTCACCAACACCCTCGTGCTGGGGGCGCTGACCCTGCTGTTCTGTTTCCCCCTGCCGATCGTGCTGGCGCTGCTGCTCAACGAGGTCCGCGCCCGCCGGCTCAAGCGGTTCGTGCAGTCGGTGTCCTACCTGCCGCACTTCCTGTCCATCGTGATCGTGGCCGCCATGGTCATGCAGTTGACGTCGATGGACGGGACGGTCAACCAGATCGTGCGCGGCCTCGGCGGCGAGGCCGTGCCGTTCCTGCAACGGCCGGAGTGGTTCCGCACGATCTACGTCTCCTCCGAGGTCTGGCAGACCGTCGGCTGGGGCACGATCCTCTACCTCGCCGCGCTGACCACCATCGACGAGAACCTCTACGAGGCGGCCCGCATCGACGGGGCGAACCGGTGGCGGCAGACCTGGCACGTGACGCTGCCCGGCATCCGGCCCACGATGGTGACGCTGCTGATCCTCAACATCGGCACGTTCATGGCAGTCGGGTTCGAGAAGATCCTGCTGCTGTACAACCCGCTGACCTACCCGACCGCCGACGTGATCTCCACGTACCTCTACCGGATGGGCTTCGAGTCCAGCAACTTCAGCTACGCCGCCGCGATCGGCCTGTTCGAGGCCGTGATCGGGCTGACCCTGGTCCTGACGGCGAACGTCATCTCCAAGCGCACGGTGGGGACGAGCCTGTGGTGACCGTGGAAGCCGCCGAGACCGGCGAGGCCGGCGAGCGTCGGCGGGTGGCCCGCCGGCCCAGGGGCCCCCGCCCGACCCGGGGCTACCGCGTGTTCCAGGCGGTCAACGCCCTCATCCTCACCGGCGTCGTGATCGTCACGCTGTACCCGTTCGTCAACATCGTGGCCCGCTCGCTCAGCGACGAGGCGTACATCATCGCCGGGCGGGTGAACCTCGTCCCGCGCGGGTTCAACCTGACGACGTACAAGCTGGTGATGTCCGACGCGCTGTTCTGGACGAACTACCGCAACACGGTGGTCTACACGGTGGTCGCCACGGCCATCTCCATCGTGCTGACCACCTGCTACGCGTACGTGCTGTCGAAGCCGCGGCTCAAGGGGCGCGGAACGCTCGTCGGCATCGCCGTGTTCACCATGTTCTTCTCCGGCGGGCTGATCCCCAACTACGTGCTGATCACCAGCCTGGGCATGAAGAACACCATCTGGGCGGTGGTCGTGCCCAACGCCATCAACGTGTTCAACCTGCTGGTGATGAAGGCGTTCTTCGAGAGCCTGCCGGAGGAGCTGGAGGAGGCCGCCGCCGTCGACGGGCTGAACACGTACGGGACGTTGCTGCGGATCGTGCTGCCGCTGTCCAAGGCCATCATCGCCACGATGGTGCTGTTCTACGCCGTGTCCTTCTGGAACTCGTGGTTCACCGCGTTCCTCTACCTGGACCAGCAGGAGATGTTCCCGGTGACCGTCTACCTGCGCAACCTCATCGCGGGGGCCACCGGCGCGCAGTCGGCCGGCGGCGTGGCCGAGGCCGACGCCGTCCAGGCCGCCGCGACGTTGCAGGCGGTGACCATCGTGCTCACCACCCTGCCCATCCTGGCGGTCTACCCCTTCATCCAGCGCTACTTCGTGTCGGGCGTGATGCTCGGCGCGGTCAAGGGGTAGCCCGGCGAGGTTTCCCACCATCCCACCACCGTTCGGAAAGGACGAGCCGTGCTCCACAGAACGTGGCGGCGCGCGGCCATAGCCGCGGCCAGCCTGCTCACCCTCACCCTCGTCGCCTGCTCCGAGGACGCCGGCGACGCCAAGGACCTGTCCGGCAACCGGGCCGGCGCCATGGCGGACTACGGCGTCGGGACCCAGTTCACGGCCACCGAGCCGCTCTCCTTCTCCATCCTCTACAACAACCACCCGAACTATCCGCTCAAGGACGACTGGCTGTTCTGGTCCGAGCTGACCAAGCGGACCAGGGTCAAGCTCGAACCGGTCGCCGTGCCGCTGAGCGACTACGAGCAGAAGCGCAGCCTGCTCGTCGGCGCCGGCGACGCCCCGCTGATCATCCCGAAGACCTACCACCCGGCGGAGAACCAGTTCGTCTCCTCCGGGGCGATCCTGCCGGTCAGCGACTACCTGGACCTGATGCCGAACTTCAAAGACAAGATCGACAAGTGGGGGCTGAAGCCGGAGATCGACACCCTGCGCCAGTCCGACGGCAAGTTCTACCTGCTGCCGGGCCTGCACGAGAAGCCCTGGCAGGAATACACGGTCGCGGTGCGCACCGACATCCTCGACGAGCTCAAGCAGCCGGTCCCGAAGACCTGGGACGACCTCTACACGGTGCTCAAGGCGATGAAGGCGAAGTACCCGAACTCCTACCCGTACTCGGACCGGTGGAGCAAGCCCACCCCCGGCGGCGCCCTGCTGCGGATCGCCGGCAACTCCTTCGGCACCCAGGCCGGCTGGTCGTTCCAGCACAGCACCTGGGACCCGGCCGCCGGGAAGTTCGTCTACACCGGGGCCACCGAGCAGTACAAGCAGATGATCCAGTACCTCAACAAGCTGGTCACCGAGGGGCTGCTCGACCCGGAGAGCTTCACCCAGAGCGACGAGGCCGCCCGGCAGAAGCTCGCCAACGGCAAGTCCTTCGTCATCAGCAGCAACGCCCAGACCCTGGTCAACGACTACCGGCCGGACCTGGCCAAGACCATCCCCGGCGCGAAGCTGGTCAACATCCCGCTGCCGGTCGGCCCGGCCGGCGAGATCAACCCCGCCTCCCGGCTGGAGAACGGCGTCATGATCTCCAAAAAGGCCCGGGACAGCAAGAACTTCGTGGCGATGATGCAGTTCATCGACTGGCTCTACTACTCCGACGCCGGCCAGGAGTTCGCCAAGTGGGGCATCGAGGGCACCACGTTCGTCAGGGACGCCGCCGGCAAGCGGGTGCCCGCCCCCGACGTCGACATGATCGGGCTCAACCCCAAGGGCACCAAGCACCTGCAGAAGGACTTCGGCTTCGCCAACGGGGTCTTCGCCTACGGCGGCAAGCTCGACCTGATGCAGTCCTTCTTCTCCCCCGAGGAGTTGGAGTTCCAGAAGGTGATGAACACGCGCAAGCCGATCGACGTGCCGCCGCCGGCCCCGCTCACCGACGCCGAGCGCGAGCAGGTGTCGCTGTGGGAGACGCCGCTGAAGGACTACGTCACCCAGAACACGCTGAAGTTCATCCTCGGGCAACGGCCGCTGACCGAGTGGGACGCCTACGTCGGCGAGCTGAAGGCCAAGAACGCCGACCAGTACATCGACCTGGTCAACAAGGCGTACGAACGGTTCAAGAAGGACAACGGCTGACCGCCCGGTCCCGGCCGGGCCCCACCAGCGGGGTCCGGCCAGGACCGGCGGCCCGGCCGGCACGACGAGCAGGACGAGGACGACATGCGGATCCACGTACCCGAGCGGCCCACGGGCCGGCTGACCGACGCCTGGCGGGCCTGCGTCGGCACCGGCCGGTTCGAGCTGGCGCTGCGGCGCGACTACCAGGACTCGCTGGCGCTCGTCCAGCGGGACATCGGCTTCCGGCACATCCGGGGGCACGGCCTGCTCAGCGACGGCGTCGGCGTGCACCGCCCCTACGAGCACGCGGGCGCGCGGCGCGTGCGGCACTCGTTCACGTACGTCGACCAGGTCGTCGACGCCTACCTGGAGCTGGGGATCCGGCCCTTCGTGGAGCTGGGCTTCATGCCCTCGGGCCTGGCCTCCGGCGACCAGACGGTGTTCTGGTGGCGGGGCAACGTCACCCCGCCGCGGTCCTGGACCGAGTGGGCGGACCTGGTCCGCGCCACGGTCGCGCACCTGGTCGACCGGTACGGCCTCGACGAGGTGCGCGGCTGGCCCATCGAGGTGTGGAACGAGCCCAACCTGAAGGACTTCTGGGCCGGCGCGGACCGCGACGCCTACCACCGGCTGTACGAGGTGTCGGCGCACGCCGTCAAGGAGGTCGACGCCTCCCTCCAGGTCGGCGGCCCCGCCATCTCCCCCGGCGCCGACGAGTGGCTGACGCCCTTCGCCGAGTTCGTCGCCGCGCGGGACGTGCCGTGCGACTTCGTCAGCCGGCACGCCTACACCTCCGGCCCGGCGCAGCACGTGCCGTTCGGCACCCACCAGACGCTCGCCCCGGCCGAGCACCTGCTGGAGCAGTTCGCCGCGCCACGCCGGCTGCTGGCCGGCACCGCCCTGGCGGACCTGCCCGTGCACATCACCGAGTTCAACTCCTCCTACCGGCCCGACAACCCGATCCACGACACCGCGTTCCACGCCGCGTACCTCGCCCCCGTGGTGGCCGCCGGCGGCGACCTGGTCGACTCCTTCTCGTACTGGACGTTCAGCGACATGTTCGAGGAGGTGGGGATCCCGACGGCGCTGTTGCACGGCGGCTTCGGCCTGCTCACCCACCGCCAGCTCAAGAAGCCCACCTACCACCTGTACGCGTTCCTGGCCCGGATGGGCGACCAGGTCCTCGCCCGCGGCGCGGACCACCTGGTCACCCGCGACGCCGACGGCCGGGTCACCGTGCTGGCGTGGGCGCCGGTGGACGTCACCGGCCGCGAGCCGGTGCCCGAGCGGCACACGTTGGCGCTGTCGGTGCCGCTGGGCGCGCCCGGGGCGACGTCGGCGTACCTGGCGCGCTCGTCGGTGAGCGAGGACGCGGGCAACGTCTACGCGGCCTGGGCCGAGATGGGCCGGCCCCGATCCCCGCTGCCGCGCCAGCTCGACGCGCTGCGGGAGGCCGCCGAGCCGGCCCGCACCCACCGGAGCCTGCCGGTGGCGGGCGGCCGGGTGGAGGTCGACCTCACCCTCGCCCGGCACGAGGTGACCCTGGTGGAGCTCACCGCCGTACGCGACGAGACCCCGCCGTGGTGGGACGGCGACCGGCTGCTCGGCCTGCCCGGCCGCGACGGGACCGGCCACGGCGGCGACGGGCGAGACGGCGACGGGCAGGGCGACGGCGACCCGGCCGGCGGGGACGACCGGCCGTGAGCGGCGACGCCGCGCGGGCCGCCCGGCAGTTCG
Source organism: Micromonospora sp. NPDC002575 (assembly GCF_042889525.1). Lineage (NCBI taxonomy): Bacteria > Bacillati > Actinomycetota > Actinomycetes > Micromonosporales > Micromonosporaceae > Micromonospora > Micromonospora sp. NPDC002575. The sequence continues at coordinate 52,804 of NZ_JBIARA010000013.1, forward strand.
GCGAGGGGCCCCTGTCGCGGGCCGCCGCGCGGGTCTACACCCTGCTCGTCGTCGAGCTGCTCCTGCTGCTGGCCTGCCTGCCCGGCCTGGTCCCGTTGGTCCTGCTCGAATCCGACGCGAGCAACATCCCGCTCTACGCCGCCTGCGCACTGCCGCTGGGCCCGGCGCTGTCGGCCGCGCTGTACGCGCTGCACCACCAGCGCCCCGACCTGACCGACCTGCGGCCCGCCGCCGCGTTCCGGCGCGGCTACCGGGCCAACCTGGCGGGGGTGCTGCGGATCTGGGTGCCGCTGCTGGCGTTGCTCACCGTCGTCGCGGTGAACCTCGCCCACCTGGACGTCGCGGGCGTGCCCCGGTGGTGGGCGGCGCCGCTGGTCGGCGTCGCCGCGCTGGCGACCCTCGTCGGGGTGAACGCGCTGGTGGTCACCTCCCTGTTCGCGTTCCGGGCCCGCGACGTCGCCCGCCTCGCCCTGCACTTCACGGTCCGTGCCCCCGGGGCGGGCATCGGCACGGCCCTGGTGCTGGCAGCGGGGGCCGCCGTGACGGCGGTCACCTCGGAGGCGGTGCTCGCGTTGGCGGGCTCGGTGTGCGCCCTCGCGCTGCTGCGCGTCGCCGCCCCGATGGTCGAGACGATCCGCAAGGAGTTCACCGCATGAGCCTGCCCCCCGCCACGGACGAGACCGCCATGACCGGCCCCGCCACGGACGAGATCGCCGCCGGTGACGTCGCACAGGTGCACGCCGCCTGGCTGCCGCCGGCGGCGTTCGCCCCGCTCGGCTCGCGCCGCGTCCTCGTGCGCGGCGACGGGGGGCTCGTCGACACCGTCTTCGACGAGGTCGAGCGGGCCTGCGCCCGGCACGGCGGGCGGGCGGACCGGACCGCCGGGGGCCGGGAGGTGGACCTGGTGCTCGCGCTGCGCGACGCCGGGGCCCTGCCCGCGCCGGCGGCGGCGCTGGCCCGGGCGGCCGGGGCCGGCGGGCCGCTCGGCGGCGAGGGGTTCGCGCTGGCCCGCGCCGAGGGCGTCACCGTGGTGCTGGCCGACGCGCCGGCCGGCCTGCTGTACGGGCTGTTCCACGTGGTACGCCTCGGCGCGGCGGCGTTCGACGGCGACCGCCCGGCCCGGCGGCACACCCCGGCGATGGCGCTGCGCATGCTCGACCACTGGGACAACGTCGACGTGGACCCGGTGATGGGGCAGGTCGAGCGGGGCTACGCGGGCGGATCGATCTTCTGGCGGGCCGGGGCGGCACGCCGCGACCTGGACCGGGTCCGCGCGTACGGGCGGCTGCTGGCCGCGTGCGGCGTCAACGCGATCTCGGTGAACAACGTCAACGTCCACGCGACCGAGGCGCGGCTGCTCACCGACCGCCTCGGCGACGTCGCCGAGCTGGCCGACGCGCTGCGCCCCTACGGCGTGCGGGTGCACCTGTCGGTCACCTTCGCCGCGCCCGTCGTCCTCGGCGGCCTGCCGACGGCCGACCCGCTCGACCCGGCGGTGCGGGCGTGGTGGGCCGCCGCCACCCGCCGCGTCTACGAGCGCATCCCCGACTTCGGCGGCTACGTGGTCAAGGCCGACTCGGAGGGGCAGCCCGGCCCGTTCACGTACGGGCGTGACCACGCCGACGGCGCGAACCTGCTCGCGGAGGCCCTCGCGCCGTTCGGGGGCGTGGTGCACTGGCGGGCCTTCGTCTACAACCACCGGCAGGACTGGCGGGACCGCTCGACCGACCGGGCGCGGGCCGCGTACGACCACTTCACCCCGCTCGACGGCCGATTCCGGGACAACGTGGTGGTGCAGGCAAAGTTCGGCCCGATCGACTTCCAGCCGCGGGAGCCGGTGTCGCCGATGCTGGCCGCGATGCCGGCGACCCGGCTGGCGGTGGAGTTCCAGGTCACCCAGGAGTACACGGGCCAGCAGCAGCACGTGTGCTATCTCGCGCCCTGCTGGAGCGAGGTGCTGGCGTTCGCGCCGTGGGGGCCGGGCGGGCCGACGGTCGCCGACGTGGCCGCCGGCTCGGGGCCGGGCCCGGCGGCCGGGGGCGGCCTGGCCGCCGTGGCCAACGTGGGCGACGACCCGTTCTGGACCGGGCACCCCCTCGCCCAGGCCAACCTGTACGCCTACGGCCGGCTCGCCTGGGACCCCGGCCTCGACCCGGTCGCGGTCCTCGACGAGTGGATCGACCTCACCTTCCCGGCGTCGACGGTCGGCGACCCGGCGCTGGTGCGCGAGACGCTGCACGCCGTCATGGACGACTCGTGGCGCACCTACGAGCGGTACACCGCCCCGCTGGGCGTCGGGTTCATGGTCAGCCCGGCCCACCACCACTACGGCCCCGACGTCGACGGGTACGAGTACTCGCGGTGGGGCACCTACCACTTCGCCGACCGCGACGGGGTGGGCGTGGACCGCACCCGCGCCACGGGCACCGGCTTCACCGGGCAGTATCCGCCGCCGTGGTCGCAGGTGTACGAGTCGCTGGCCGACTGCCCGGACGAGCTGCTGCTGTTCTTCCACCACGTCCCGTACGGGCACGTGCTGCACAGCGGGTCGACCGTCATCCAGCACATCTACGACACCCACTTCGCCGGGGTGCAGGAGGTGGCCGGGATGCGGCAGCGGTGGCGACGCCTCGCCGGGATCATCGACCCGGCGGTGCACGCCCGGGTGGCCGAGCGGCTGGACGAGCAGTTGCGCTGCGCCATCGAGTGGCGCGACCAGATCAACACGTACTTCTTCCGCAAGTCCGGGGTGCCGGACGTGCGCGGGCGGCGCATCCACTGAGCGCCGCCGACCTGCGGGTGCCGTGATCGTAACCACAGTTCACGTGGCCGAATTAGGCGCGTGAAACGGTGGACCACCTTGTTACCGTTTCGCGGTGCGCTCGGGTGGCCGCGCGTCCAGGAAAGGGACGGTGCAGCCAACTGGGCGCACGGGGCCGCCGTGCGCGACAGCCGGCGTCCGACAGGTAACCCAAGACGTGCTGCCGCCCGGGGTGCGGCACGCGGCCGATCGGCGGCATCCGCCAGCTTCATCAGGAGATTCCGTGAGCAGTCAACCCGCGGCGCCGGCCAAGCTCGACGCCGCCGTACTGAAGATCGCCGGGGTCGTGGTCCTCGGTGCGATCATGTCGATCCTCGACGTGACCGTGGTGAGCGTGGCGCTGCCCACGTTCCAGACCGAGTTCGACGCCTCCTACGCCCGGGTCGCCTGGACGATGACCGGCTACACGCTGGCGCTGGCCACGGTGATCCCGCTGACCGGCTGGGCCGCCGACCGGTTCGGCACGAAGCGGCTCTACATGGCGGCGCTCGTGCTGTTCACGCTCGGCTCGGGCCTGTGCGCCACCGCCGACTCCATCGGCCAGCTCATCGGCTACCGGGTGTTGCAGGGCCTCGGCGGCGGCATGCTGATGCCGCTCGGAATGACGATCATGACGCGGGCGGCCGGGCCGGAGCGGATCGGCCGGCTGATGGCGGTGCTGGGCATCCCGATGCTGCTCGGCCCGATCGGCGGCCCGATCCTGGGCGGCTGGCTGATCGACGTGGCGAGCTGGCACTGGATCTTCCTGATCAACCTGCCGATCGGCGTCGTCGCGCTGGCCTACGCGCAGTGGGCGCTGCCGAAGGACGCCCCGGAGCCGTCGGAGTCGTTCGACTTCGTGGGCATGCTGATGCTCTCGCCGGGCCTGGCCCTCTTCCTCTACGGGGTGTCGTCGCTGCCCGAGACCGGCACGTTCGGCGACCGCAAGGTGTGGCTGCCGATGCTCGTCGGCGGGCTGCTGGTCGTCGCCTTCGTCGTCTACTCGTTCAGGCCGAAGCACCCGCTGCTCGACCTGCGGCTGCTGCGCGACCGCAACCTCACCGTCGCGTCCGTCACGATGGCCGTGTTCATGGTCGCGTTCATGGGCGCCGGGCTGCTGTTCCCGAGCTACTTCCTTCAGGTGCGCGGCGAGTCGACGCTCGACGCCGGCCTGCTGATGGCCCCGCAGGGCATCGGCGCGATGGTCACCATGCCGATCGCCGGCATGCTGGCCGACAAGATCCCGGTCGGCCGGACGGTGCCGTTCGCGCTGGTGCTGATCGCGGCGGGCTTCTTCGCGTTCACGCAGGTGGGCACCGACACGTCGTACTGGCTGCTGTGCGGCTCGCTGTTCGTCATGGGCCTGGGCATGGGCGGCACGATGATGCCGATCATGACCTCGGCGCTGAAGACGCTGACGAACCACGAGGTGGCCCGGGGTTCCACGCTGCTGAACATCCTCCAGCAGATCGCCGGGTCCGTGGGTTCGGCGATCATGTCGGTGATCCTCACCAGCAAGCTGAACGACTCGCCGGCCATCCCGGGGGCGGTCGACCCGAACACGGGCGCGCCGGTCACCGAGGCCGGGCTGGCCATCGCCGTCAAGCAGAACCCGGACCTGGCCCAGCAGTTCCCGGTCGACCCGGGGCTGCTCCAGCGGGGCCTGGAGTTCGTCGCCGGCTCGTTCGCCACGACGTTCTGGGTGGGCTTCGCCCTGGTGCTGGTGACGTTCGTGCCGGCCTTCTTCCTGCCGCGCCGGCGTCAGGTGTCCCACCTGCTCGACGACGAGCAGGCCCCGGCCCCGGTGCTGATCCACTGAGCCGCTGGTCCACCGATCCGCCCGTCGCGGGGGGGGGGGGGGGGGGCGGGCGCCCCCCCCCCCCCCCCCCGCGACGGCGTTCAGGCCAGCGGGGCCAGCGGGCGGAAGGAGCTGTCCGCCCGGAAGGTGGCGGTGTCCTGGTACAGGTCGACGCGCAGCGCGTAGTCGTAGTGGCGCAGGTACCGGCCGGGGTAGTTGTAGGACTCCAGCGAGACCGCCCCGGTGACCGAGCCGGGCCGGGCGCAGAACGTGGCGTCCCGCCCGAAGATCGCGCTGCCGTCGTTGGCGTCGGCCCGGATCCGGAAGTCGTAGTGGCGCAGGTACCGGCCGTCGGCGGTGCGCAGCGAGTAGCAGTTGGCGTCGGCGAGCCCGGCGACGACGGTCAGGGTGGCGTCCTGGCGGGCCTGCGCCGGGCTGGCCGTCGAGACCGGGTCGAGGTAGCCCAGGTTGTCGGCGCGGCGGGCCACGTACCGGTCGGGGAAGTTGACCGACTGCAACGACCTCGCACCGGTGGGCAGCGTGACGCCGCCGGAAACCGTCTCGCGGAGCACGGTGAAGTGCCGGGCGAAGCCGGACAGCCCGGGCAGCTCCACCGGCGGGGTCCAGGTGCGCAGCCCGTCGGAGCTGTCGCTGAAGTAGTACTTGCCGACCGTGTACCCGTCGAAGTAGATGCGCCAGCCGCCGTTGTCGAGCGGCACCAGTGCCTGGCCCTCGCGCGGGCCGCCCCAGCCGGCCCAGTCGCCCGTCCCGACGAAGGTGTACGGGCCGTTCAGGCTGCTCGCCGTGGCGTGCTCGACGTACTTGGTGGTCTCCTGCTTGGCGAACGCGTGGTACGTCGCGCCGACCTTCACCACGAACGTGTCGATGTGGTTGGGCCCGATCCCGGCCAGGAGCGTGGGCGTCGCGAACGCGGTGAGCGAGGCGTTCGTCGCGCGCAGCCGGTACGGCTTGAAGTCGGCCCCGTTGGTGGAGAGCGAGACGATCACGTTGACGCTGCCGTCGCTGTCGACGAACCACTCGGGTGCCCAGGTGTTCTGCACCGTCATCGGGATGGTGTGGTTGCGCAGGAACGTCCAGTTGACCCGGTCGGTGCTGGTGGCGAAGCCGATGGTGTTGCCGGTCCAGTTGGTGGTGTAGACGACGTAGTAGCGCCCGTCGGTGTGCCGGATGATGCTCGGGTCGCGGATCAGCCCGGTCGGCGGCGTGTAGGCGGGCCCCCGCAGCAGCCGGTAGCCGGTGGCGTCGGCCGACTCGTAGACGTACATGTTGGATTCGCTGCTGTTGGTGAACGCGGTCATCGTGTAACGGGACGTCTGGCCGGGCGGGGGCGCGGCGGCCGACGCCGGGGCGGCCCCGGCGGACGGCAGCGCGGCGGCGAGCGACGCGAGGACGGTCGCGGCCGTCAGCGCCGCCCGACGCCACGACCGGCGGACGGTTCGGTACATCTGCCACCCCCACGCCAACAATCGAAGTTACTCGATGTTAACGCTCGCCTCACCGGGTGACAACGAGGGCGTGCCTCCGGTCAGTGCGCCGCCACGACCACCGCGTCGGCCGGCAGGCCGGCGAGCCGGGCCGGCCGCACGACCACGAGCAGGACCGCCATGGCCGCCACCATTCCGCCCGCCACCACCAGGGCCATCGCCACCGCGCCGGTGCCGAGCATCCCCACCAGGGGCGCGGCCACCGCGCCGACGCCGAACTGCACCGCGCCGAGCAGGGCCGACGCCGTGCCCGCCGCCTCACCGTGCCGGGACAGGGCCAGGGCCGGCGCGTTCGGCATCGCCAGCCCCGCCGCCGCGAGCACCACCCACAGCGAGCCCAGCAGGCTCGCCAGCCCACCCAGGCCGGTCGCGGCGAAGACGAGCAGCGCCAGCCCGGCCACGGTCCCCACGCCCAGGGACGCGACGAGGATCCGCTGCGGTGAGTGGCGACGCAGCAGCCGCACGTTGAACTGGGTCGCCCCGATCAGCCCGACCGCGCCCGCCCCGAAGGCCAGCCCGAACTGCTGCTCGTCCAGGCCGTACTGCTCCTGCAGGACGAACGACGACCCGGCCACGTACGCGAACAGCGCCGCCATGGCCAGGCCGGCGACCAGCACCAGGCCGACGAACGTGCGGTCGCGCAGCAGCGAGCCGTAGACGGCCAGGGTGGCCAGCGCCCCGCCGCGCCGACGCCGCTCGGCCGGCAGCGTCTCGCGCAGGCCGAACACGGCGACCACGACGAGCACCGCCCCGAAGACGGCCAGGGCCACGAACACGCCCCGCCAGTCCGTCCAGCGCAGCAGCCCGCCGCCGAGGGTCGGCGCGAGGACCGGCGCGGCCCCCATGACCAGCAGCAGCCGGGACAGCAGCGTGGCGAAGGCCGCGCCGCTGAACAGGTCGCGGACCACGGCCATCGCGACCACCGAGGCCGCCGCGACGCCGAGGCCCTGCACCACCCGCAGCGCGCCGAGGACGGCGACGCTCGGCGCGACCACGCAGAGCACCGACGCCACGACGTGCAGCGCGATGCCGGCGATCAGCGGCTTGCGCCGGCCGACGGCGTCCGACAGCGGGCCGATCAGCAACTGGCCGACGGCGAGGCCGGCGAGCGTGCCGGTGAGGGTCAACTGGACCGCCGCCGACGTGGTCTGGAACTCGGCGACGAGCGCCGGGAAGGTGGGCAGGTACATGTCGATGGTCAGCGGGCCCACCGCGATCAGCGAGCCGAGCACGAGGACGAGCCGCAGGCGCTGCCGGCGTCCCATCGCGTCGCCCGGCGTCGGCGGGGCCGCCGGTGCGAGGGTGGCGGCCTTCATCGGGACGCCCCGGCGTGGCCGGCGCGCAGCCGGGCGGGAAATGATGCAACGGTCACAACAGGCTCCAAATCCGGAGCCCGGCATCTGATTCCCCGTCCGGCGACAGGTAACACAGGTCACAGCCTGGCGGGCCCCCCACGAACGGTACGGGCGCGGGGGGCCCGCCGGGCATCAGACGGTCGAGCAGGTGGCGCCGTTGAGGGTGAACGCGGACGGTTTGCCGGCGTTGCCGGTGTGGTCCGCCTGGAACCCGATGTCCACCGACCCGTTCGGGGCGAGGCTGCCGTTGTAGGAGACGTTGCGGGCGGTCACCGCGCCGCTGGCGGGGGTGTAGGTGGCGTTCCAGCCGCCGGTGATGCTCTGCCCGGCCGGCAGCGTGAACGCCAGGGCCCAGCCGTTGACGGTCGTGGCGCTGGTGTTGGTGATCGTGACGGACGCGGTCAGGCCGGTGCTCCAGGCGTTGACCGTGTACGCCACCCGGCACGCCCCGGGCGCCGGGGGCGTGGTGGGCGGCGGGGTGGGCGGCGGAGGGGTGGTGGGCGGAGGCGTCGTGGGCGGGGGCGTGGTCGGCGGGGGCGTCGTCGTCGGGGGCGTGCCGCCGATGCTGCCCGGCACCGCGCGCAGCGCGTTGTACCAGGCGGTGGCCATCTTGCCGTAGCCCGTCGCGTTGGGGTGGATGCCGTCGGCGAGGTCGGCGTAGGTCAGCGCGCTGCCGATGTCCACGAGGTGCACGCGGCGGCCGGCGTTGACCTTGCTCTGCACGATGCCCGGGATGGCCGCGTTGTACGTCCGCACCGCGTTCTCGGTGCCGGACCGCGGGATGATCGTCGCGACGAAGACGTCCGCCGACGGCGCGGTCGAGGTGATGCGGTCGATCAGCGTGGACAGGCGGGACGCGGCGGCGGTCGGGTCGCCGTACATGTCGTTGGTGCCGATGTGCAGCAGCACCGTGCGGGGGGTCGTCGCCCGCAGCCAGTTGACGACGTTGGCGTCGACCTGGGAGATCGTCCACCCCGAGTGGCCCTCGTGGTCGTGGTCGCCGAGGCTGGCCGGCCCGTTGAACATCGAGCCGACGAAGTCGATCCGGTAGCCGCCGGCGGCGAACTTCTGCCACAGGTCGATGCGGTAGCCGCCGGGGACGTTGAAGCCGTCCGTGATCGAGTCGCCGAGCGGCATCACCCGGACGCCGCCGTTGGACTCGGCGTTGGCGGGGGCGATCGCGAACGCGACGGCGGTGGCGACGACCGCCATGACGGCCGCCGCGGCGCCGAACAGGCGAGTTCTTCGTGTCATGCGTATCCTCCCGATGGTGGTTGCCCGGGCGAGGGACGCGCCGGGGCGGGGTGCGGAATCCGGGCGCGGCGGTGGCCCCGTCGAGGTCCGCCCACGGACGGCGGACGAGGATGACCGGAGGCGCGGCGGGTCGGCGCGCCTCCGCAACTGCCGGATACGGCGCGGGAAGGCCAACCGTCGGCAGTGCCCGTGCGGCTGCGCCGCCGGCCCCGGTGTCCGGGCGGACGACCGGCGGCCCGTGGCTGGAGCGTGCCCTTCACCCTGGCCGCCGACACCATAACGTGTTACCGCTAACACCCACAATGGATCGTCAGCCGGCGATACTTCCAGGCCCCGGCCCGGGCCCTCACCCGCCCGGCGTGGACGGGCTCGGCGGCGGGGTCGACGGTTCGCCCGACGCCGGCGGGGACGCCTGCGGCGTCGAGCCTGCCGCGTTCAGCGGCCCGTCAAACACCACCGCCGGCCGTTCGGCGTCGCGCACCCGGTGGGAGACCTCCATGCGCAGCCGCGCCGCGTCGGCGGGGACGACGAAGGCGTAGTTGAGCCGCCGCACCGCCCCCGCCTCCACGGTCGGGCCGGCGTTCGGGTACTCCGGGTCGGGCACGACGATCGCCTGGGTCACCTGGTCGTCCACCAGGCCCCGGAAGGAGAACTCGTTGACGTCCAGCGCCCCGGGGCGGCCGTTGGCGAGGCTGGCGATCACCACCGCGTACCAGGCGCCCCGGAGCTGGACCCGCTGCGGCGCGGCGAGGGTGAGCGTGACGCCGTCGGGCCAGGCGTACGTCTGCCCGAAGGCCAGCCGGGCCGTCACCGTCACCGGACCCGACGGGCCGGGGTCCGGCGGCGGCGGGATGGCCGGGCCGGGCCGGCCGGCGTCGACGGGCAGCCACCGGCAGTAGTTGGTGACGGCCACCTCCGCCGGGTCGGCGCGCCCCACCTCGCCGCGCCGGGTCCCGTCGTAGAGCACCTGGCCCAGGGCGCGCAGCCCCGGCGCGCCGGAGCCGGCGGCCCGCCGGCCCACCTCGACGTTGACGATCGCCCGCTGGTCGACCAGCAGCAGGCGGCTGTGCCCGGTCTGCGCGAACCGGCAGGCGTCGGCGGCGGCGACGGTGCCGGCGGCCGGCGGGGGCGCGGCGGCGGCGACCTGCTCCGGCACCAACGCCCCGCCCCGGCCGGGCAGCAGCCCGTTCGTGGCCAGCCACATCCCGACGACCGGCCCGGCGTAGCCGAGCACGACCAGCCCGGCCACGGCGGCCACGACGGCCCGGGGCCAGCCCCGGCCCCGGCGCGCCCCGGCCGGCCCGGCGGGGTGGCCCTGCGGCCACCGCGCGCCACGCCGCCGTGCCAGCCGGGCCACCGCCGCCACGAGCGTGCCGGCCACGACCGCCGCGGCCAGGCCGAACACCCCGACCACGGTGTACGCGCTGCCGATGGCGAGCACGCCCTGGTAGACGCTGCCGCAGCCGACGCCCAGACAGAGCCGGACGAAGGTGACCGTGAGCAGCACCGACATCAGCGCGTAGCCGGTGAGCACCGCCGCGACGAGGGCGTGCGCCGGGCCGAGCCCGACGTCGGCCCGGCCGCCGAGAGCGGCGGCGACGAACGCGACCACGAGTTGCCCGAGGGCGACCGCGCCGAGCAGCGCGTAGACGTTGAGCAGCGCCCGCTGGTAGCTGCCCGGGTCCAGCTCCCGGCCCAGCCAGGTCGCCGCCGCCGGCAGCAGCCGCCCGGAGCTGGCCTCGTCGACGGCCAGCGCCACGACGAAGACCAGCGCGGGCGGCAGCAGCGCCGCCGCGGGCCGCAGCCGCGGCCGGGGCAGGGCCGTGCGGTCGGCGCGGTCGAGGCGCAGCGCCCGCGGGGTCCCGCCGCGCCGCACGGCGGCCGTCAGCGGGTACGCCGCCGCGGCGAGCAGCGGCAGCAGCACCCACGGGTCCAGCGCGCTGCCGAACACGCCGACGGGCAGCGCGAAAGGCTCCCCGGTGCCGGCCACCGAGGTCGCCGTCGACCAGGCGGTCAGGCCCGCGCCGAAGGCGAGCGCGGCCAGCGCCTGCCCCACGCGTACCGCCGGGGTCAGGGTGCGGCCGGCCGCCGACGGCAGCCACGCCGCCGCCGAGGCCACCGACCAGCGGGCGAACAGCAGGCAGCCCAGGGCGAGCAGCGCCAGCGCGAGCACGCCCTGCGCCGGGACCTGCCGCAGGATCGACGGCCAGGCCCCGTCGTCGCCCAGCGGCGCGGCGACGAGTTCGCCGCCGGCGATGCCGGCGGCCAGCGCCAGGCCGGGCCGCACGCCGGTGGGCAGCGGCGTGCCGGTCACCAGGGACACGAGGGCCTGCCGCCACAGGCCGGTGCCGACGACGGTGACGGCCAGCGCGCCGAGCAGCGCCGTGGCCAGCAGCAGGCCGTGCAGCCGGTCGCCGCCGAGCAGGTTGGTGGTGATGGCGCTCAGGTACGGCAGCGAGACGCCGACGGTCACGCCGGCCGCCAGCGCCTCGACGGTCCCGGCGCGCAGCAGCGCCTCGGGCCGGCGGACCACGTCGCCGCGGTCCTCGTTGGTCGGGTGCAGCCGCAGCAGCCGCCACCAGGCGCGCCGCGCCGGGCCGAACGGCCCGCCCGCCGGTGGCCTGCGCTCCGGGAACGCCGGCGGGTGGAACGGCGGGTCGGCGCGGCCGGGGCCGGCCACGGACGCGCGCACGTCGGCGTGGTGCTCCCGGGCGCGGATCACCGCGGCCCGCACGAGCCAGAGGAGGGCGACCGCGACGGCGAGCCGCCACCCGACGGGCCACAGCAGGGCGGGGGCCCGGACGGCCACGAACGCCAGCAGGGGCGCGGCCACCACCAGCACGAACGCCCAGCCGCTGAGCAGCGCCAGGACGGTGCGGTCGACGTCGCGGTTGCGCAGGTGGGCGAGTTCGTGCCGGACCACCGCCCGCAGCGCCAGCAGGCCGTCGTCGCTGGTGTCGTGCAGCAGGCCCCGGTTGAGGCGTACGTGGTAGTGGGGGTGGCAGCCGAAGGCCCGCCCGCCCGGCCCGGTGCGGTACGGGTTGACGACGAACCGGGGCGGGCGGGCCAGCCTCGCCTCGTCGACCAGCCGGGCGATCTCCCGAGCCGCGACCGGGTACACGGCCGGGTCGAGGGGGCGAAGTCCCTGCCGGCGGATCAGCCGGCGGGGGTGGCGTCGGTAGCCGACGAACATCGCGGTCGCCACCAGCGCCGCCGCACCCAGGCCGACGCCCGCCCGGCGGACGTTGACCGCCGAGTTGCAGGCCAGGTAGCCGTCGGTGACCCGCTGCGGCGACGCGGTCGCGGCGGCGGTGTCGGCGGCGGCGACGCACCGCCGGTAGCTGCCCTCCCAGCCGGTCAGGCCGCCGGCCACGGCGTCGTAGGTGTAGGCGGCGGCGCTGAGGGTCAGCGTCATCAGCAGCAGGAACAGGGCGGTGGTGGCGGGCGGGAGGGTGAACGGGTTCAGCCGTGCCCGGTCGGTGGCCGGGTCCGCTACGGCCGGGCGTTCCACCGCTTCACCAGCGCGGCGGCGATGTCGGCGGCGAGGGCCTCGGGCGCGCCCCGGTCGGCGGCGCGCCGCGTCGCCAGCGCCCTGATCCGCTCCTCCTGCCCGGACGGGATCGGCGGGGCGGTGGTGTCCTCGCCGACGGTGGGGCCGCGGAACGGCCACCAGCCCGCCGCCCGGTAGCGGCGTCCGGCGGCCTTCGCGCCGGTGACGACGAGGTCCTTGCAGATGTCCACGACGACCGCTGCGGCGAGCACCCCCACCGCGTTGCCCGCCTCCTCCCAGCCGGCGGCGGTGGGCTCCGCGCCGGACCGTCCCGCCCGGCGGGCGGCTGCGGGGTCGCGCAGGTAGGCGGTCGCCACGAAGTCGAAGTCCGACAACTCGTCCGGTGCCACCTCCGCGACGATGTCGCGGGCGATGTCGATGACCTTGCGCTGTGCTGTGACCGGCACCGTGTTCTCCCCTGAATCCGGAGTCAGGGGGAGCGTGGCAGAGCGGCGCGGGGCGAGGTGTCGGCTGACCGACACCTCCCGCGCGTTCGCCGGATCGGCCGACCGTCGACGCGGCCGATCGGGTGGCGGCTCCCGGCCGGGCCGCGGCTCCCGCTCGGTCGGCGGGCCTGTCGCTCGCCGACGGGCGCGGCTACCGCCCGCCGTGCCGGCGGACACCCCGCGCGCCGACCAGTGCGAGGGCGACCAGCGCCAGCGCCACCGCGACGCCGCCCACCACAAGGGATGCGGTGCCGCCGCGCCCGGCCCGGTCCCCGGAGCCGGGTCCGGAGGCCGCGCGGTCGCCGGCACCGTCGAGGCGGTCGTCCGCGCCACGGTCGGCGGCGCGAGCGGTCGGCGGTGGTGCGTTCCGGCGCGCGGACGGGGTCGGGGTCGGGCCGGGGGTCAGGGCGTAGCGCAGGATCCTCGGCCGCGTCCCGGGTGGCTGGTTCGCCGTCTCCGAGACCGTGAGCAGGGACCGGCCGTCGGGGCTGTAGCTCACCGACTCGCCCTGCGGTTCGTCGGGCAGGGCGACGCTGCGCGGCCGGCCGGTGGTGAGCGCCGCGACGAGATCGCCGTCGGCGACGTCGAACTCGAAGGCGTCGGCGTAGGTGCGCAGCACCACCCGCCGCCCGTCGGGCGCGCTCGCCCCGCCGGTGACCACCCGCCGCCCCAGGAAGGAGTACGGGTTGCGGGTCGTGGTGGACGGCAGCCGCACCTGCCCGACCCGGGCCAGCGGCACCGTCCTGTCCGCCCGCAGCGGCGCGGCCGGGCGGTACAGCCCCGCGCTGCCGCCCTGCTTCGTCACGATGACGGGCCGCCCGGCGCCGTCGACCAGGAGGGCCTCCGCGTCGTGGGCCCCGTCCGGGTACGTCATCCGGTGCAGCACCGGGCGGGCCGCCCCGGGCGGCAGCCGCCACAGGGCGACGGTCCGACGGGCCCGGTCGTTGTCGCCGATGTCGGCGACCCAGATCGTGCCGTCCGCGCCCACGGCCAGGTCCTCGGTGTCGCGGGGCCGCGACGGGTAGCGCACCGCCCGCACCACCCGGCAGCGGGCGTCGAGGAAGAAGATTTGGCGGCGGGACTCCTCGTCGGCGCCGTCGTTGACCACGACGAACCCGTCGTCGGTGGCGACCAGGCCGGATATCTCGGTCAACCGGCCGTCGCGGATGTCGCACACCGGCCGGCCCACCGGTGGCGCGGGCCGGGTGCCGGGTCCGGCCAGCGCGACGCCGGGGGCGAGGGCGAGGGCGGTGGCCGCCGCGGCTGCGGCCGCCGGCCACCGCCACCGAGGGCGCCGGATCGATCCGGGGTTGGTCACCCCCGCATCATCCCGGCCACACCGTCCATCGGGGAATCCCGGTGCCGCCGGCTACTGCCCCACCTGGCACGCGGCCCCGTTGAGCGCGAAGTCGTCGGGGCGCGGGTTGCTCGTGCCGGAGCTGGCCTGGAAGCCGAAGCTCGCCGTGGCGCCCTGCGGCAGGCTGGCGTTCCAGTCGACGTTGCGTGCGGTGACGCCGGCCCCGGACTGGGTGACCTGCGCGTTCCAGGCGCTGGTGATCCGCTGCCCGGCGGCGAACGACCAGGTCAACGCCCACCCGTTCAGCGCCGGCCCACGGTTGGTGACCCGCACCTCCGCCGTGAATCCGCCGGTCCACTGGTTGGGCGTCCAGCTCACCAGGCAGGTGGCCGGCGCACCGGTGGGCGGGGGCGTCGTGGGCTGGGTGGTCGGCGGCGCGGTCGTCGGCGGGGGCGTCGTGGTGGGCGGGGGCGTGGTGTCGCGCGGCGGGAAGCGCAGGATCCGGTCGTCGGTCGCCGCCGGCGAGCCGCGCCCGTCGCGGTTGCTGGTGGCGACCCAGAGCCACCCGTCCGGGCCGTACTCGACCGTGCGCAGCCGCCCGTACGCGCCCACCAGCTCGGCGACCGGGGTGCCCGCGCCGCCGACGCCGTCGAGTGGCACGTTCCACAGCCGGGTCCCGCGCAGCGCGGCGACGAAGAGGCGGTTGCCGGCGATCGTCGCGCCGCTCGGGGACGCCTCGGCGGTCGTCCAGACCAGCAGCGGGTCGCGGAAGCGGGGGTCGTTGCCCCGGCCCTCCACCGTCGGCCAGCCGTAGTTGCCGCCGGCGACGACGAGGTTGACCTCGTCCCAGGTGCTCTGCCCGAACTCGGTGGCGTAGAGCCTGCCCTGGGCGTCCCAGGCCAGGCCCTGCACGTTGCGGTGGCCGAGGCTGTAGACGAGCGACCCGGGGAACGGGTTGTCCGGCGGGACGGACCCGTCCGGCCGCATCCGCAGGATCTTGCCGTTGCGGCTGGCCGGGTTCTGCGCGTTGGCGGTCTGCCCCGCGTCACCGACGCCGGCGTAGAGCAGACCGTCCGGGCCGAACGCGATGCGTCCGCCGTCGTGGTTGCTGGCCCGGGCCAGACCGGTGAGGATCGGCGTCTGGGTCTGCGGGGCGGTGAGCCGGAACCGGACGATCCGGTTGTCCGTGGCGGTGGTGAGGTAGACGTAGACGTAGCCGTCCTGGGCGTACGTCGGTGAGACGGCGAGGCCGAGCAGGCCGCCCTCGCCGACCGGGGTGACGCCGGAGATCTGGGCCACGGTCTCGGGCGGCTGACCGGGCCGCACCCGCAGCACCTGGGCGGAGTTGCGCAGCGTCACCAGCGCGCTGCCGTCGGGCAGGAAGTCCATCCCCCAGGGCACGGTCAGGCCGCTGGCGGCGACCTGCGGGCGGCCGAGGTCGAAGTCGCCGACGGCCAGGGCGACGTTGGCCGCCGGGCGGGGGCCGCCGGACGACGGCGGATCGGCGAGGGCGGCGGCGCCGGCGCCGCTCGCCGCGAGACCCGCCACGACCGCCGCCACCATCATCGACGGGATTCTCACGGCATACCCCTCCAAACCAGTCAGCCATCACCGTCAATATATCCGGCCGGCGGGAAGTACGACAGACAGCGACGCGGGCGACCGCGTCGGGCGGGGGCCGGCATCGGCCCGGTCGAGGGGACCGGCTCGACCGGGCCGGTGCCCGCCGCCTCCGGTCAGGCCGCGCCGCGCCTGACGACCGCTTCGGCCCCGGCGGTCAGGCCGGCGTACCGGCCCTGGTGGTAGAGCAGCGGCGAGCCGACGTCGTCGTGCCGGAGCAGCTCCGGCTCGGCCAGCACGATGGCGTGGTCGCCGACGGTCACCCGGTCGACCACCCGGCACAGCAGCCAGGCCAGGGTGTCGTCGAGGACGGGCACCCCCTGCGGTCCGGGGTGCCAGCGGGTCGGCGCGGCGAACCGGTCGATGCCGCTGGTGGCGAAGGTCCGGGCCAGCTCCTGCTGCCGGTGGGCGAGCAGGTGCACCCCCACGTGCCGGGCCTTCGCCATGGCGGGCCAGCTCGACGAGCGCAGGTTCAGGCAGAACGAGACGATCGGTGGCGTCAGCGAGACCGAGGTGAACGAGGTGGCGGTGAAGCCGGCCGTCGGCGGGCCGGGCGCGGTGACCACGACGACGGTGCTGGCCTGGTGGCGCAGCAGCGTACGCAGCGCGTCGGCGTCGGCGTCGGTCGGCGGGGCGTCCAGGGGTGTGGTCATGAGCTGGCCTCCGGTGTGCGGGGTCGGTTGGTCACCAGGCGCTGTGTTGCACCGCGACGATCGGTGCCGGCGGCGCGCCGAGGCGCAGGCGCTCGAGGAAGCCGACGATCTCCGCGGCCACGGACCGGTGTTGCAGGTCGTTGAGGACGTCGTGGTGGGCGCCCCGGACCACCGACAACCGCGCCAGCGGCAGGGCACGCGCCAGCCGGGTCAGCCGGTCCCGGTCGGCGTACGGGTCGGCGTCCCCCACCAGCAGCAGGTGCTCCACCCCGGCCCGGCCGGCGTACGCGGCGTCGAGCAGCGGCGCGGGCAGCGCCTCGGCGAGGGTGCCCGGATGCACCGACGGGTCGTCGCTGAGCACGCCCCGGTGCACCGCGCAGTGCGTGCGGGTGTCGAGCTCGTCGGCCCAGTCGCCGGGGCGGTGGGCGGCCTGGCCGGGCAGTCCGGCCAGCACGACGGCGGCCGGCCACCACACCGCGTCGGGGTCGGCGCGGGTGACGAGGGCGGCCACGACGGCGGCGCCCGTGTCGGCGCCGACGAGCACCAGCGGGCGTACCGGGCCGTCGGCGTCGGTCTCCTCGGCCGCGTCGGCGCCGGTGCCCGTGACCGCGTCGGCGAGCACGGACGCGAACCGGTCCAGGGAGCCGGCGACGTCGGCGTCGTCGACGATGGGGCTGGGCACCACCCGCACCCGGTAGGAGTCGGCGGCCAGCCGGCGGCCGAGACGCGCGTAGCTGGCCTGGCTCTCGCCGCGTCCGGGGACGACGAGGACCGTGCCCCGGACCCGCAGCTCGGCGGGGCCGGTGAAGTCGAGGTAGTCGGCCATGAGGGGCCCTTTCTCCGGGGAGGCGGCTCAGGTGGCGGGGACGGCGGCGACGAGGGCTCCGGCGGCGTCCGGCGCGGCGGTCGACCGGCCGAGGACGCGGTCGAGCACGGCGGCGGCGCCGCCGGCCGGCAGGGTCGCTCCCCGCCAGGCCACGTGCTGGTCGGGGCGCACGAGCACGGCGCCGCCGGGGTAGATGTCGCGGGCCGCGCC
The DNA here is from genome assembly GCF_042889525.1 of Micromonospora sp. NPDC002575. Lineage (NCBI taxonomy): Bacteria > Bacillati > Actinomycetota > Actinomycetes > Micromonosporales > Micromonosporaceae > Micromonospora > Micromonospora sp. NPDC002575. The sequence goes on from NZ_JBIARA010000013.1 coordinate 70,118, forward strand.
GTGGGTGAGGTGCACGACGGACAGGCGCAGGTCCCGCGCGGCGGCCTCGGCACCGAAGGCGTGCGCGACGCCCTCGCCCCCGTCGCCGACCAGCAGGCCGAAGTCGTCGCCGAGCCGGTCGTAGAGGGTGTCGCCCCACGGGTCGACGTAGGCGTCGGGTGCCCGGTGTCCGGGGCGCGGGTCGTCGGCGTACGTGTCGGCAGCCCAGGGGGGCTCGGAGGTGAGCTGGTCCGGTTCGTACCAGATGACGCCGGAGGCGTCGTAGCGCTCGTCGTAGACGACGCCGGGCGCGTCCCCGCCGCGGTCGCCGGTGAGCAACGCGCCGATCTCGGCGCGGCGGTGGGCCGCCTCGGGACCCGTGTCGGCGTCGTCGGGCACGCCGATCTCGCGGATCAGGCGCAGGGTGGCGCGGGTGCGGCGGGCGCGGTCGAGGGCGTGGTCGGCGACCCGCCAGTTGTGCGGGCGCCGCTCGTGGTCGTAGGAGTCCAGCAGCGCGTCGGCGCCGTGACCGGCGAGGACGGCGGCGAGCTTCCAGCCGAGGTTGACCACGTCGCCGAACCCCTCGCCGAGGTTGCCGCCGGGGGTGCGCACGTGGGCGGCGTCGCCGGCGAGCAGCACCCGGCCGGCGCGGAACGTCTCGGCGATGCGGGTGGCCTGGTAGAAGGAGGTAACCGAGGCAAGCTCCAGGTCGAGGTCGACCCCGAACGCCGCGCGGGCGATGGCCAGCAGTTCGGCCTCGGCGGGCTGGGCGTCCAGCGGGTACGGGCCGGCGTACACCCGCCACTCGCGGGTGCTGATCGCGGCGAGGAACCCCGACGCCCGCTGGTTGAACACGATGTTCGTGCCACTCGGGGCGGGGCCGAGGCGGTCGGTGGCGTCGCTGGTGCGGACCACGAGGCGGAACATCTTCTCGTCGGCGTACTCGCCCTCGCGGGCGATGCCGGCGAGGCGGCGCACGGTGCTGCCGCCACCGTCGGCGCCGACGACGTACGCGGACCGGACCGTGCGGGTCTCGCCGGTGTCCGTGGACACGACGGTGACGTCCACGCCGTCGCCGGTGTCGCGCAGCGCGTCGACCCGCCAGCCGCCACTGACGGGCACGTCGCGTTGACGCAGGTGGTCGAGGAAGACCCGCTGTAGGGCGGTCTGCGGTCGGCGGATCGGCCGGGCGAGGGAGAACCGGGCGCGCTCGGCGTCGGCGGCCGGGCGGGGCGCGAGGTCGTGGCCCACGAGGGAGGTGGCCAGGCGGACGCCCCGGTTCCACTCGGGCGGGAAGGTCCACTCGGCGCGGATGCGGTGCAGCAGCCCCCACCGGCGGAAGTGCTCCACGACGCGGGGCGAGTGTCCCATCGCGCCAGCGCGGACGAGGGCGGCGGAGCGGGCGGCGTCGACGACGGCGACCGGCACGCCCCGGGCGGCGAGTTCGACGGCGGCGGCGAGCCCCACCGGGCCCGCCCCGACGACGAGGACGCCGGTGCTCGCCGGTGGCGTGGTCGACGGGAAGTGGACGGTGTGCACGTCCCGGCCGCCGGTGACGGTGTGCTGTTCGGGCATGGCGCAGTCTCCTTAGGCGTCGGTGGCAGAGTGCGCGGCGGAGTGCAGCAGGTCGCGCAGCGCAGCGCGTCGGGCGCGGTCGGCGGCGGCGGAGCGCAACGTGGGCGCGGAGCCGACGAGCAGGCGGGTGTAGGGGTGCCGGGGTGCGTTGACGACGGTCCGGGCGGGGCCGACCTCGACGATCTGGCCCTGGTAGAGCACGGCGATCCGGTCGGCGACGCCGACGACGGAGCCGAGGTCGTGGGAAATGAACAGCAGTGCGGTGCCGGCGTCGCGCAGTTGTTTGAGCAGTTCGAGGGCCCGTACCCGGTTGGCCGAGTCCAGGGCGCTGACGGGCTCGTCGAGGATGACCAGCTCCGGGTCGGTGACCAGGGCCCGGGCCACGGCGACCCGTTGGCGCTGGCCGCCGGACAGCTCGCCGGGAAGCCGGGACAGCAGGGCGGCGTCCAGATGCACGCGGGCGAGCTGCGCGCGGACCCGTTCGGCGGCGTCTGCGCGGGTCCGGCCGGCGATGAGCAGCGGTTCGGCCAGGGACTCCGCGACGCTCAGGTCGGGATCGAGACTGCGCAGCGGGTCCTGGAAGACGTACTGCAGGACGCCCCGGCGGCGCAGGGCCCGCCACCGGCGGGCGGAGTGGCCGGTGACGTCCTCGCCGGCCACCACGATGCGACCGGCGGAGGGGCGGACCAGGCCGAGGACGGCGCGGGCGAGGGTCGACTTGCCGGAGCCGGTCTCGCCGATGACGCCCACGGTCTCGCCGGGCGCGACCGACAGGGTGGCGGCGCGCAGCGCGTGCAGGCGCCCGTGCCGGCGGCGGTAGTGCACGTCGAGGCCGGTCACGTCGAGGACGGGCCGGGTCGTCGGGTCAGGCGACATGGTCTAGCTCCTTGGCGGGGCCGGCGGCGACCTCGTCCACCCGGGTGCCGCGGGCGCGGGGGACAGCCAGCCCGGGTTCGTCGAGGAAGCGGTCGAGGCCGTACTGCTCGTGCTCGGCGATGAGCAGCCTGGTGTACTCGTGTCGGGGGCGGAACAGGATGTCGGCCGTGGGACCCTGCTCGACGACCTCGCCGGCCCGCATGACGAGCACCTCGTCGCAGAGCTGTGCCACGACGGCCAGGTCGTGGGAGACGACGACGAGCGCGAGCCCGGCGCGTTCCCGCAACTCGGCGAGGAGGTCGAGGATCTCGGCCTGCACGGTGACGTCGAGGGCGGTGGTGGCCTCGTCGGCGATGAGGACCTGCGGGTCGGCCGCGATCGCCGTGCCGATCAGGACCCGTTGCAGCATCCCGCCGGACAGTTCGTGCGGGTACTGCTGGTAGACCCCCTCGGGGTCGCGCAGCCGCAAGGTGGCCAGCAGCTCGACGGCCCGCCGCCGGGCCTCCCGCGCCCTGAGCCCCCGCTTGACCCGCAGCACCTCGGCGATCTGCACGCCGACGCGCAGCGACGGGTTGAGGTAGGAGGCGGGGTCCTGGAAGACGGCACTCACGGTCGCGCCGCGCAGGTCCGTCCACTCCCGCCGGGTCAGGCCGGCGACGTCCCGGCCGGCGAGGTGGATCGTGCCGCCGGCCACCGTGAAGTGCTCCGGCAGGATGCCGAGGACGGCGCGGCAGGTGAGGGTCTTGCCGCTGCCGGACTCCCCCACGATGCCCACCGCCCGACCGGGGGTCAGGGAGAACGACACCCCGCGCACGACGTCCCGGTCCCCCACGGCGTCGTGGATGCGCACGTCGCGCAGGGTCAGCACCTCGTCGGTCATCAGACGCCCCTTCCCGTGGCGGCGAGCCGGCCGCGGATCGTCCTGGTGTTCAGCAGCGCGCGGCCGGCCTCGCCGGAGACGTCGCGGATCGCGTCGGCGAGCAGGTTGCACGCCCACACGGTGGCCATGATCAGCACGGTCGGCGCGAGCGGCGCCCACGGCCGGTAGCTGAGGTAGCCGAGGTCGGAGGCGAGCACCCCGCCCCAGGTGGGGGCCGGCGGGCGTACGCCGATGCCGAGGAACGTCAGGCTGGACACCACGACGAAGCCGACGCCGGCGGTGTTGGCCAGCGCGATCGCGATGGGCGGGAGCACCTTGGCCCAGACGTGCCGACGCACGACCCAGCCGACCGACGCGCCGGAGATGACCGCCGCCTCGACGTACGGGGATTGGGCGACCGCCAGCGTCGCCGCCCGGGACACCCGGAAGAACAGCGGCGAGACCATGATGCCGACGGTGAACATCGCCTGCGGGATGCCGTTGCCGAGCAGGGCGGTCACCGCGACGGCGAACACCAGGAACGGCAGCGCGATCAGGGTGTCGGCCAGCCGCAGGGTCACCCATTCGAACCCGCGACCCAGGTAGACCGACAGGATGCCGGGCACGACGCCGACGACGAGCGCCATCAGGGTGACCTGCACGGCGCCCAGGACGCTGAGCCGGGAGCCGGCCAGCAGCCGGCTGAGCACGTCGCGGCCGAGGTAGTCGGTGCCGAGCAGGTGCCGCGCCGACGGCGAGGCGAGGATGTCGGCGCCGCCGGCGAGGGGGTCCTGCGGGGCCAGCAGCGGCCCGAACACCGCCAGCAGCGCGATCGCGGCGAGGATGCCCACGGCGATGCGGCCGGAGGTGAGGCCGAGGATCCGGCGGAGCACGTCAGACTCCTCTCGCCGACGCCGGGGTGACCCGGCTCAGGACGATGTTGACCAGCAGGTTGAACACGACGACGAGCACGATCGAGACGACCAGGACGCCCTGTACGGCGGGGACGTCGCCGCGCTGGGCCGAGTTGGCGGCGAACTGGCCGAACCCGGGCATCCCGAAGATGGCCTCGGTGACGACCGCGCCGCCGAGCAGGTTGGGGAACTTCATCCCGAGCACGGTGAGCGCGGGACCGATGCCGTTGCGCAGCACGTGCCGGAAGAAGATCCGCCGGGGGCCGAGTCCGCGCACCACGGCCCCGGTGACGTAGTTCTCCCGGTAGGCCGCGACGAGCCCGGCCCGCAGTTGCCGGGCGACGTCGGAGACGGTGTCGAAGCTGAGCGCGATCGCCGGCAGGGTGATGTGCGCCAGCCAGACGCCCAGCCCCCGGTCCGCCGGCGCGTAGCCGGCGGACGGGAACCAGCCGAGCCCGACCGCGAACACCGCGACCAGGATGATGCCGACGACGAACGACGGCATCACCGACACGACGGTCATGAACCCGGTGATGGTCCGGTCGACCCAGGTGGTGCGCCGCAGCGCCGCGAGAACGCCGAAGCCGAACCCGAACACGACGCCGATGAGCAACGCGAGCCCGGCGACGGACAGGCTGATCACCGCGCCCTCGACGAGCAGCCGGGAGATGTCGGCACCGTTGTGCCAACTGGTGCCGAGGTCGCCGGAGAGCACGTCGCCGAACCAGTCGAGGTACTGGGTGAGGAAGGGCCGGTCCAGGCCCCACTGGTGCTCGATGCGGGCGATGGACTCCGGGGTGGCCGACTCGCCGAGTTGCAGTTGCGCCGGGCTGAGGCCGCTGAGTGCGCGCAGCGCGAACGTCACGAACGTCGCCACACCGAACACGGGGACGAAGATCGCCACCGAGCGGGCGATCCCGGCCGCGGTGCGGCCCAGGGCCCGGCGCAGCCGGACGCCGCTCACGGCGTCACCTTGACGCCGGTCCAGTGCAGTTGCCCGGGGACGGCCGGCAACGCGGACAGCTTGGTGCTCTTGACCAGGATGTTCGGCTGCGAGTAGGTGAAGACCAGCGCCCGGCTGGCCAGCCCGGCGCGGGTGGCCGCCTGGAGGTTGCGGGCGTAGTCGGGCGACTGCAGGGGCGTACGGCGGGCCAGGGAGACGGCCTCGGCGAAGCCGTCGGGCTCGTACGGGGTGCTCAGGTTGAGCGGGCCGTTCGGGCCGAAGTGGGCGGTCAGGGTCTGCACCGGGGATTCGCGGCCGGTGGTGCCGTATAGCGAAAGGGTGAGGTCCTTGGCGAAGAACGGCGTGGACCAGTTCGGGTCGACCTTGATGGCGACGTCGATGCCGACGGCGCCGAGCTGGGACTGGACGATCTCGGCGGCCGTCGACTGGGCCGAGACGACCAGGTCGATCTTGATCTGGCCGGGGGTGTAGCCGGCCTCGGCGAGCAGCCTGCGGGCCCGGTCCGGGTCATGGGGGTAGCGGTTGGCCGACTGCTCGTCGTAGGCGACGTAGCCCGGGGGGAACGGCTGGTCGGTGGCCTTGCCGTAGCCGAAGGTGACCTTGTCGACGAACTCCTGGCGGTTGACGGCGTGCCGCACGGCGTCGACGACCTTCGGGTTGTCGAACGGCTTCTTGTTGACGTTCAGGCTGATGTTCGCCGCGTTGAAGCCGGGCTGGAAGACCACGTCGAGCCCGGCGGCCTTGGCCGGTTTCACCTGGGTGGGGTCGAGGTACGCGAGGTCGTAGACGCCGGTCTGCACGCTGGAGACGACGGTGGCGGCGTCGGGTGCGGCGTGCAGCTCCACCCGGTCGATGTGGATGTTCGCGGCGTTCCAGTAGTCCGGGTTCTTCGCGAGGTAGACGTGCGAACCGGGGACGTTCTCGGTGACGACGAACGGGCCCGCGCCGACCGGGGACTGGTCCAGCTTGGCCGGGTCCTGGGCGGCCTTCGGGCTGGTGATCTGCGCGACGCGCTGGCCCAGCAGCAGCGGGATCTGGTAATCCACCTGGGTGAGCCGGACGACGACGTCGAGCTCGCCGCGGGTGGTGACCTCCTTGATCGAGGTGAGGTCGCCGAACAGGGCCGAGTTCTGCTGCGTCTTGGCGCGTTCGAGATAGCTCTTGACCGCCTCGGCGTCGAGCTGCTCGCCGTCGGTGAACTTCAGGCCGGGCCGCAGGTGGAACGTCACCTCGTCGCCGGTGGCGTTGTAGTCCCAGCCCTGGGCCAGGCCGGGCGCCGCCCTGCCCGACTCGTCGATCTCGGTCAGGGACGAGTACGCCAGGGAGAGGATGCGGAACTGGGCGCCGCTGCCGCTGACGACGGGATCCCAGTGGGCCGGCAGGGCCACCGCCCACCGCAGGGTGGGCGCGCCGCCGGAGCCGCCGGCGTCGGTGGCGCAGCCGGTCAGCACCAGGGCGAGCGCCGCCCCGAGCGCGGCGGCCCATCTCGTACGTCGTGCGATGGTCATGGTGGTGCCCTTCTGGATCGTGTCGGGGGCGGTCACGGGACGCGGCTGAGATCGGCGGGGGTGGGGCGCGCGGCGGCCCTGCGGCCAGCGGTGTGCCTGTTCTCGGGGATCGGCAGGCCGAGGTTGCCGCGCAGGGTGCTCGCCGCGTAACCGCTGCGCACGACGCCGCGTTCGCGCAGGATGGGCAGGACGGCGTCGGTGAACCGGGCGAACTCGCTGGGCACGGTGACGCTGACGTTGATTCCGTCGAGGGCGCCGGCGCGGAACCACCGCTCGATCTCGTTCGCCACGGTCAGCGGCGAGCCAACGAACGGCGAGCGCTGGGAGTCGAGCAGGTGCTGCACGGTCTGCCGGAGGGTGAATCCGTTGTCCCGGGCGAGCTTCTTGATCCGCTCGGCCTGGGTCTTGAAGCTGCGGTCGCCCGCGTCGCCGACGGCCGGGAAGGGCGCGTCGAGGTCGTAGCGGGAGAAGTCGTGCCAGCCGAAGGGACGGCCTAGCTCGGCCAGCGCCCGGTCGAAGCTCTTGCCGTCGCGCAGCGCGCGCTCCTTCTCCCTGGCCTCGGCGTCGGTGTCGGCCACGACGAGACTGATGCCGGGGAAGATGAGGACCTGCCCGGGGTCGCGGCCCTTCGCCGCCGCCCGGGCGCGGACGTCGCGGGCGAACGCCTGCCCCTGCTCGACGGTCTGGGCGTGCGTGAAGATCGCGTCGCCGACGGCGGCGCCCAGATCGCGTCCCTCGTCGGAGTCGCCGGCCTGGAAGATGACCGGCTGGCCCTGCGGGGACCGTTCGATGTTGAGCGGCCCGACGACGGAGAAGTGCTCTCCCACGTGGTGCAGGGCGTGCTGCCGGGACCGGTCGAAGAAGACGCCCCGCTCCTTGTCCCGGGGGAAGGCGTCGTCCTCGTAGGAGTCCCAGAGCCCCTGCACGACGCGCACGTGCTCCAGGGCGCGGCCGTAGCGGGTGGCGTAGTCGTAGTGTTCGGCACGGCCGTAGTTGCCGGCGGTGCCGCCGTCTCCGGTCGCCACGACGTTCCAGCCGGCCCGGCCGCCGCTGATCAGGTCGAGGGACGCCAGGCGGCGGGCGACGTTGAAGGGATCGTTGTAGGAGGTGGTGAGCGTGCCGACCAGCCCAATGTGGGTGGTGTGCACGGCGAGGGCGGACAGCAGGGTCAGCGGCTCCAGCCGGTTGAGGTAGTGGTGCGGCGAGTCCGGGGTGATGAACTGGCTGTCGACGATGAAGACCAGGTCGAACCCGGCCGCCTCCGCCTGCTGGGCCCGGGCGATGTACCAGCGGATGTCGACGCTGGCGTCGCCGGGGATCTCCGGGTCCAGCCACGTGTGGTGCTGGCCGGGGCCGCCGACGCCGAGCAGGACGGCGCCCAGCTTGAGGGTCTTTTCGGTCATGAGGGTGCCTTTTCGGTCAGGAGGGTGCATGCGGGGACCACGCCGACGCCCGCCGGGCAGGGCCCGGCGTCGGGCGGAACGGTCGTGGGGATGCGAGCCGTCGGCCCGCCGGGGCCGGCGGGCGGTACGGGTGTGGGCGGGGTGCTCGCGACGGTGCGGGGCCCCGGAGGATCAACGCGCAGGCGGTGCGGGCGCCTCGCAGGGCGGGCGCGGCGGTGCGACTCGCTCGATCAGCGACGTCGCCGGTTCAGCAACAGAGCGTTGCGCGGCTGCGTGCGTTGTCGAGCCAGCGGCGACGTGTCAGCTTCACGGCGGCTCTCCGACTCATGGGCCCAAGCCTGCCCCTGAGCAGGGCCGATGTCCAACAACGGATCGTGATGGGGACCCATCACGACTCCTGATCGTTGTTCACGTTCTGTGAAACACTGTTCATAATCTGCGGCTCCCCCGCTCCTAGACTGACCAGCCATGAGCCGCATCCTGAACATCGCCCCGCTGCGCAGCTTCGTCGCTGTCGCGGACTGTGGCGGCTTCCAGCGCGCGGCGACCGCGCTCTACCTGAGTCAGGGGGCGGTGAGCCAGCACGTGCGCCGGCTGGAGGCCGCGATCGGGCGGCCACTCGTGCAGCGGCAGGGGCGCGGTTCGCGCTTCACCGCCGACGGGGAGGTCCTGCTGCGCCAGGCCCGGCTGATCCTCGCCGCGCACGACGAGACGCTACGCGGCTTCGGCGTCGAGCCCGAGCAGACCCTGGTCGTCGGCTCGACCGAGCATGCCGCCGCGCAGTTGCTGCCGGAGCTGACCGCGGCGCTGGCGCAGACGTTCCCCGACTGGCGCGTGCGGTTCCGCATCGACCGGGGCGCACCGCTGCGCTCCGCGCTCGCCGACGGCCGCATCGACCTCGCGCTGCTGCTCGGCCGCGCGGAGCAGCCCGACGCGCGGATCGTCGGCGAGCTGGACCTGACCTGGTATTCGGCCCCCGACTGGCGGTGGCCGCCCCGGGACGAGCCGATCCCGCTGGTGGCCTTCGACGCCCCCTGCGCGCTGCGCACCCGGGCGTTGGACACCCTCGCCGCGCACGGTCTGCCCGCCGAGGTCGGCTCCGAGGCGGCCTACCTGGCCGGTGTGCAGGCGGCGGTGCAGGCCGGGCTGGGCGTCGGCCTGATGGCCACGCTCGGGCAGACCCCCCAGGGCCTGGTCGCCCGCGACGACCTGCCGGTGCCGCAGCCGCTGGAGCTGTCCGTGTGGGCGCGCCGGGGGCTGCGTTCCGACGTGCCCGACGGGGCCGCCGACGCGCTGCGCCGCCTGCTGTCCGCGACCCAGGGGCGTCCGCCGTCGGACGCGCCCGTCCTCGCCGCGCAAGGAGCCCGATGAGCATCGTGCACGTTCCCGCCGAGTCCTTCGACGGCGACCTCGTCCGCACACCCAGCGGCGTCCTGCTGCCGGCCGACATCGACCCGTTCCACCGGCGGCTGCACCGGATCGCGCCGGACGGGCTCGTCGGGCAGACCACGCAGACGCCTGGGATGAGACGCCTGGAGGCGGTCAGCGGCAAGACCGTCGGCGCCCGCAACCTGTGGATGGGGCAGACCCACGTGCCGGGCGCAACGGCGTCGGCCAATCACCACCACGGTGCCTCCGAGACGGCGATCTTCGTCGTCTCCGGAACGCCGGCCTTCGTCTTCCTCGATCTGGAGAGCGAGGATCCGGTGGAGACGCGCCTCCAGGCCGGTCCGGGCGACTACATCTTCGTCCCGCCCTACGTGCCGCATCGGGAGGAGAACCCGGACCCGGAGGTCGAGGCGGTGGTGGTGATCGCGCGGACGACCCAGGAGGCGATCGTCGTCAACCTCGACGCGCTCGACTGGTCGCAGGTCCGCGCCGGCTGACCGCGGGGCGGCCCTCGCGGTCCCGCGCCGCGATAATGGGTTCCGCGACGCCGCGTACCCGGAGGTCATGGTGGGCCAGGAGGACATCCGCCGACGCAACCTCGGCGCCCTGCTGCGCCACGTCCACCTGGACGGCCCGGTGTCCCGGGCGGCGCTGGGCGAACGGATGGGTCTCAACCGCAGCACCATCGGGGCGTTGACGGCGGATCTCGCCGCCGTGGGCCTGGTCCGCGAGGAGACGCCGACGGAGACCGGGCGCGCGGGCCGGCCGTCGCTGCTGGTGCGGCCCGAGCCCGGCCGGGCGTACGTGCTGGCGTTCGACGTCGCCGTGGACTGGCTGTTCGCCGCCCGGATCGGGCTGGGCGGGGTGATCCTGGACCGGCGACGGGCGGCGCGGCCCCGGGCCGGCCCGGACCTCGACCGGGTGGTCGAGGTGCTCGCCCGGTTCGGTCGCCAACTGCGGGAGTCGGCCCCGCCGGGCTCGACGTGCGTCGGCGTCGGCGCGTCGTACTGCGGGATGATCCGGCCGGGCGACGGCATGGTCCGCTTCGGGCCGGACCTGGGCTGGGTGGACCAGGCGTTCGGCGTCGAGCTCGGCCGCCGGCTCGGGTTCGGCCCGCCGGTGTCGGTGGGCAACGAGGCCCACCTCGGGGCGGTGGCCGAGCAGCAGCGCGGGGCGGGCGTCGGCTTCCGGAACCTGGTCTACCTGCACGGCGATGTCGGCGTGGGCGGCGGGATCATCGTCGGCGGGAAGCTGCTCGACGGTGAGGGTGGCTACGGCTGCGAGCTGGGGCACATGGTGGTCAACCCGTACGACGGGCGGCCGTGCGGGTGCGGCTCCCGTGGGTGCCTGGAGGCGGAGGTGGGCGAGCGGGCGTTGCTCGACGCCGCCGGGCGGCCCGCCGGGCTGTTCGGCCGTGACGCCCTGCGGGACGTGGTGGCCGACGCCGACGGCGGCGACCCGGCGGCCCGGGAGGCGCTGCGCCGCATCGGCGACTGGCTCGGCATCGGGGTGGCGAACCTGATCAACCTGTTCAACCCCGGCGTGGTGATCTTCGGCGGGATGCTGCGCGACGTGTATCCGGGCGCGGCGGAGCCGGTCCGCGCCCGGATCGCCAGCAACGTGCTGCCGGTGGCCCGGGAGCGGGTGCGGCTGCGCACCTGCGCGCTCGGTGACGACGCCACCCTCGTCGGCGCCGCCGAACTCGGCTTCGCGCGGCTGCTGGCCGACCCGCTGGGCGCGCTCGCCCGCACCGCCGCGCCGCCCGTGGCGGAGCCCGCCGGGGCGCGGGGAGCCGAGCCGCGGCGGGCCGGGGCGGCAGGCCGTCGCGCCGCCCCGGCCCGGCGGTTCAGAAGGTGACGGTACGGCCGCCGAGGGTGACGACGAGCCGGCCGTCGGAGGCGAACGACCACTTCAGGGCGCCGGAGTAGTTGGCGCACCGGGAGCCGTTCGCGCCGGTCCAGAACTGGTTGGAACTGTCGACGTTGCCGACGGTCTTGTCGTTGGACCCGCTGCCGCTGCGGCACGAGGTGTTGCTGCGGAACACCGAGGTGCCCGCGTCGAACGAGAAGTTCCGCTCGGTGTTGTCGATGCTGATGTTGTTCGAGATCGACATCGAGCCCGGGTTGCGGTTGTACGTGAAGCCGTGCTTGCCGTTGCGGAAGGCGATCGTCCGGCGCACGGTGTGGTTGACGGCGATGTCCTCGCCGCCGAGCTTGAAGCCGTTGCGGTCGCCGTTGCCCGCCTGACTGCCGTCGCTGAGGGTGCCGTTGTTGTAGGCGAGGGAGTCCTCGATGGTCACCGGGCCGATCGCCCCCGTGTCGCTCTTGGTATAGAGGTCCCAGCCGTCGTCGATGTTGTTGTGGGACACGGCGTAGCGGAAGACGTTGCCGCTTCCGACGGTCAGCTTGGCCGCGAACCCGTCGGCGTCCTCGCCGTCGGAGTCGCGGTTGTCGTGCGACTCGGCGCTCAGGACGAGGTTGTTGGCCGGCCACTGGTCGCGGGGCGTGTCGGAGGCGATGCGCGAGATCTGCAGTCCGCTGTCGCGGTTGAAGCGGGTGATCGTCCGCTCGATGATGTTGTTGCTGCCGCCGACGAAGATGCCGTTGTCCCCGGCGCGCTCGACGATGATCCCCTGGACGTGCCAGTAGGACCCGTTCAGCGCCAGGCCCCGGTTGGCCGGGTCCTCGCTCATGGCCGAGAAGTTCAGCACCGGCGTCTCGCCCGGGTAGGCGATCAGCTTCTTGCGGGCGCTGGAGGTGCCGTTGTTGCCCGGCGCGACGGTGACCGTCTTGGCGAGGCTGTAGGTGCCGCCGCGCAGGTAGATCGTCCCGCCGGCCGCGACCCGGGTGATCGCCGAGGTGATCGTGGTGGGGTTGGACTGGGTGCCGGCCGCGCCGTCGGCGCCCTGCGGCGAGGCGTAGATCGCGCCGCTGGCGGGCGGGGTCGTCGGGGGCGCAGTGGTCGGCGGCGGGGTGGTGGGCGGCGGCGTCGTCGGCGGGGTCGTCGGCGGGGCGGTGGTGGCCGGCGGCGTGGTCGGGGTGACGCCACCGGCGCAGGTCACGCCGTTGACCGCGAAGCTCGTCGGTGCGGGGTTGCTGCTGTCGTTCCAGGTGCCGTTGAACCCGAACGACGTGGTGGCGTTGGTCGCCAGGTTGCCGTTGTAGCTCACGTTCGACGCCTGCACGGCGCCGCCGCTCTGGCTGAAGTTGGCGCTCCAGCCCTGGGTGACGGTCTGGCCGGCGGTGAACGACCAGGTGACCGTCCACGAGGTCAGCGGGTCGCCGGCGTTGGTGAGGTCGACGTTCGCGCTGAAGCCGCCGCCCCACTGCGAGGCGACCGAGTACGCGACCCGGCAGCCGACCGCCGCCTGGGCCGTTCCGGCGGTGACCACGACGCCGGCGGCGGCGCTGAGCATCGCCGCCGCGACCGTGGAGACCCACAGCGCCCTGCGGCGCTCTCTGCTGTGCATGGTGGTGCTCCTTCACAGGTGTGTCAGACCCCGCGTGCGGGGTTGCCGACACCGGTGCCCGGCCGGTGTGCAGGCGGGACGGGTCACAGGAAAGCGCTTACCCAGGCTAGTGACACGCGCCCGTCCCGTCAATCGGCCAAGCCGGCGGTCACCTGGCGACGGGGAGCCGGCCGTCGCAGCGTACGTCCGGGTCGGCGACCGGCCGCCGGGGCATCATCCAGTCCAGGACCGTCTCCTCCACCGGCCAGCCGTGCACCGACACCACGCTGAACGGCACCCGCGTCGCCTCCGGGCAGAGCACCTGCGACCGGACCCGGCCGTTCGGCAGGAACCGCACCCCGGCGGCCCGGTCCAGCACGACCGTCGACGTGTCGGTGACCGTGATGAGCGCGCCGAGGACCACCTCCGGACCCGCCCGGTCGGCCGGCGTCGGATCCGCGTCGGCGTCCGCGTCGGCGGGGGCCGCCGGAGCCAGCTCGACCGCGGCGGTCGGCAGCACCGGAACCCGGAGGAAGACCGCCCCCATCACCAGCGGCAGCACGGCGGCGACCGCGTAGGCCAGGCCGTGCGTCAGCACCGGGGCGCTCCAGCCGGGGACCGGGCCGGTGAGCAGCACCGCCGCGGCGGGCGGCACCGCCAGCAACGCGGCCGTGGCCAGCTCGCCCTGGCGCAGGGCCGCCCAGATCGCCGGGCCCAGCGCGGTGTACGCCAACACGGCCGCCGCCAGCGGCAGCGCCACGCTCACCAGCAGGATCCGGGTCGGCTGGTCCGGGTGCAGGTAGCGGTTGCGCAGCGCGAGCAGCCAGAGCCCCAGCATCAGCAGCGTCGGCAGGAAGCGGAGCTGCCAGGTCAGCGCCCCCAGCGCGACGGCGCCGGTGAGCACCCAGCCGGGGGTGCGCGCCGTCCCGGAGGCCAACAGCGACCGTTCCGGGTCGAAGCGCTCAGGTGCGCTGAGCCGCAGCAGCCGGCCGAGCACGCCGAACGTGAGCACGACCAGGGGGAACGCCCACACCAGCGCGATCAGCAGGGCGCTGAGCAGGCCGAGCGGGCTGACGTACTGCACCAGGAGCAGCATGGTGGACATGTCCTGCCGGCTGAGCTGCCACAGCCGCAGCACCAGCAGCAGGACGGGGAACGCGGGCAGGAGCGTCAGCAGCCACTGCTGCGCCTGCCGCGCCCCCGCCATGCGGCGCGGCCGGCCCGTCTTGCCGGGGCCGGCGAGGGCCCGGGGTGCGCCGGCGCCGGTAGCGCGATCCTCTCCCACGGCCACTGCCGTACCTCCACCTTCCTCGGCTCGGGCTGCCGCTGCTCCGCGACGGACTGCGGGAGGTTGTACCGCTGCTGCCAGCGCAGGTTCGCGTCGTACGCGTTCTCCCAGGTCGAGTTCTCCTCGTCCTTGGCCGAGGCGTAGAGGGCGAGGTCGACCAGGTCCCGCAGCGCCTCGTTGGGGCCGGTGTTGACGCCCCACCTCTCCTGCGCCGAGGAGCCGATGTCCCAGTGCCGCAGCGGCTTGACGCCCCGCAGGTCGACCGGGAAGCGCTGACCGTCGTCGTCGGGCCGGTCGCCGGTGACGAACCCGGCGAGGATCGCGGCGTCGGTGGTGACCGCGTAGACCTTGCCGTCGTAGAGCAGCTGGACGCAGTCGCTGATCCGGTTGCGGCCGATCGGCTTGGCGCCGGCCTCCCGCAGCCGCTGGGCGGACGTCGAGGTGGTCAGCGTGCAGACCGTCCTCCCGCTCAGGTCCTCCAGGCTGCTCACCTGCTCCGAATCACCGACGCTGTCCAGCGTGATCACCGACTGCTCGGTGTAGAGGTAGGGGGCGGAGAAGACCGCGCCCTCCTCCTCCCGTTGCTTGGTGATGCTGTACGAGGCGATCACCAGGTCGACGGTGACGAACCCGTCTCCGTCGCGGGCCTGGCGGCGGGCCCGGTCCTCGCTCTCGATCGGCAGGAACCGCACCTGGGACCGGTCGAACCCGAGGTAGCCGGCGATCATGAAGGCGATGTCGACGTCGAAGCCCTTCCAGACGTTGTTCGGAAACCGCTGGGAGATGCCGGGCTGGTCGTCCTTGACCCCGATGAGGAGCTGCTGCCTGCCCTTCAGCCCGGCCTGCTCCAGCAGCTCGTCGCGGGTCGGCGGGCCGAACGCGAGCACGATCGGGATCAGCGCCGCCGCGAGGACGGCCAGCGTGACCGCGAGCCCCACCAGCCGGGCCTGCCGGGCCCGCGTGAGGCGCGGCGGGGTGTCCTCCACGGTGGCCGGCCGGGCCGGGCCCGGCTCGCTTGCCTGACTCAACTGCATCCTCCCCCGCCGCACGGCCACGTGACCGGCCCTCCATTGTGAGCCACCGCCGCCGATCGCCGCGAGCCGCCATCCGCCCGCCGACGGGCCGGATACCGGACACGGCGACCGCCGCCGGCCGAGCGGCACCGATTCGGCGGTATCGCCCCGGGCGCGGCGGCGATCGCGAGAGAGGCGATCCCGAGAGAGGCGATCCCGAGAGAGTCGACGCCGACCGACCCGGAAAAGAAGCAGGGCCGTGCCACGATCCCGCCGCCTGCCGGCGCTGCTCGCCGTCGCCGGCCGCACCGAGGAGCTGCCCGAAACATTGTTCCGGGTCGATGACTTGCCGATGTGAACGGTAACACGCTAATGTCCGCTGCAGGAGCGAAGGGCGCGCTCCGACCGGCAGCACGGCTCCGATCCGGGACCGGAGCCGGAGGCACGAGCGGCACCGACGACAGATGTCCGGGGCCATCCGCCGAGCGCTGCACCAGGCCAGGTGCCCGCCGGAGATGGGAGCCTCTGTCGGCCGGGCCCGGGGCTGATGTCGGCAGACCCGTGACGTTGCGCAGCCACGATCGTCCAGTCTCACCAGCCGCGGCCGTGCCGCGCTGCCATCCGACCGACTTCCGTCCGCCGGCCCTGCCGGGGGTGCGGCGTCGCGGCGGTCGGGGGTCACGCCGCGTCGGCGTCGCGCCCCGCGCGAGGTCGGCGTCCCGCCCGCCGGCCACCGACCAGCAGATCCAGGATCTGCACAGAGGAGAGGAAAGGCAGTGAAACGCTCGCGTCTTCGGCTCTGGCTCGCCGCGACGACGGCCATCGCCGTCAGCGTCGCAGGGGCCACCATGGCCGTCTCCGCCCAGGCCGCCGTCGGCTGCAAGGTCACCTACGCGGTGACCAACCAGTGGCAGGGCGGCTTCGGCGCCAACGTCGTCGTGGACAACCTCGGCGACGCCATCAACGGTTGGCGACTGACCTGGTCCTTCGCCGCCGGGCAGACGATCAGCCAGTTGTGGAACGGCACGGCCAGCCAGTCGGGCGCCCAGGTGACGGTGACCAACGCCGATTTCAACGCCGCCATCCCCACCGGGGGCAACGTCAGCTTCGGCTTCAACGGCACCTGGACGTCGAGCAACCCGGCGCCGACCAGCTTCGCCCTCAACGGGGTCACCTGCACCGGCTCGGTCCCCACCGGCAACCCGACCACGCCGCCGCCGACGACCACGCCCCCGCCGACCACGCCGCCGCCCACAACTCCCCCGCCCACCACGCCGCCGCCCTCGGGGTCGTTCACGAACCCGGTGTTGTGGCAGGACTTCGCCGACATCGACATCTTCCGCGTCGGCGACGCCTACTACTACTCGGCCTCCACCATGCACTACTCACCCGGCGCGCCGATCCTGCGCTCCTACGACCTCGTCAACTGGGAGTTCGCCGGCCACTCGGTGCCGCGCCTCGACTTCGGCACCAAGTACGACCTCAACGGGTCGCACGCCTACGTCGACGGCATCTGGGCCTCGGCCATGAACTACCGCAAGAGCAACAACACGTTCTACTGGCTCGGCTGCATCGACTTCTCCAAGACCCACGTCTACAGCTCCACCAGCGTCGAGAGCGGCTGGAACCGCATCTCGACCATCAACAACTGCTACTACGACGCCGGCCTGCTCGTCGACGACAACGACACCATGTACGTCGCGTACGGCAACACCCAGATCAGCGTCGCCCAGCTCTCCGCCGACGGCAAGACGCAGGTGCGCGCGCAGCAGGTCTTCTCCACGCCGTCCAGCGTCGGCACCCTCGAGGGCGCCCGCTTCTACAAGCGCAACGGCAGCTACTACATCTGGCTGACCCGCCCCGCCAACGGGCAGTACGTGCTCAAGTCCAGCTCCCCGTTCGGGCCGTACGAGATGCGCCAGGTCCTGCTCAACATGCCCGGCCCCATCTCCGGCGGCGGCGTCCCCCACCAGGGCGGGCTCGTGCAGACCCAGAACGGCCAGTGGTACTACATGAGCTTCATCGACGCCTACCCCGGCGGCCGGGTGCCCGCCCTCGCCCCGATCAACTGGACCTCCGACGGCTGGCCCCAGATCCAGACCGTCAACGGCGCCTGGGGCGCCTCGTACCCGAACCCCCTGCCCACCCGCCCGGTCAAGCCCATGATCGGCAACGACACGTTCCCCGGCACCACGCTCGGCCCCCAGTACGAGTGGAACCACAACCCCGACGACACCAAGTGGTCGGTCAACAACGGGCTCCGGCTCCAGACCGCCACGGTCACCAACGACCTGTACAAGGCCCGCAACACCCTGACCCACCGCATCCAGGGGCCGACCAGCACCGCCACCATCGAGCTCGACTACTCCACGATGCGCGACGGTGACCGCAGCGGCCTGTCCATGCTGCGCAACTCGTCCGCCTGGATCGGCGTCAGACGCGACAACGGGGCCAACCGGGTGGTCATGACCAACAACATCACCATGGACAGCAACTGGAACACCACCAACACCGGCACCGAGATCGCCAGCGCGGCGATCAGCGGCGGACGCATCTGGCTGCGCGTCAACGCCGACATCAGACCGGGCGCGGGCCGGCAGGCCCGCTTCTCCTACAGCACCGACGGCACCAACTTCGTCTCCCTCGGCAACGCGCTCACCCTCGACAACAACTGGCCGTTCTTCATGGGCTACCGGTTCGGCGTCTTCAACTACGCCACCCAGGCCCTCGGCGGCAGCGCCACCGTCAGGAGCTTCAACATCACCACCCCCTGACGGCTGCGCCTGCGCCCCGGCGCGTCGGCCCCCGGGCCGGCGTGCCGGGGCGTACGCCCGGCGACGCCGATGGGCCGGGGGCCGCCGCCGAACGTGCGGTGGCGCGGGTTGCGGGATCTTGCGAGGCTTACGGCGTGTATGACTACGACCTGTTGGTGCTGGGCTCCGGGCCCAGCGGTCAGAAGGCTGCGATCGCCGCGGCCAAGCTCGGTCGGCGGGTCGGCATCGTCGACCGCCGCGACATGATCGGTGGGGTGTGCATCAACACCGGCACCGTCCCTTCCAAGACGTTGCGCGAGGCCGTGCTCTACCTCAGCGGCATGAGCCAGCGCGACCTGTACGGCAGCAGCTACCGGCTCAAGGACGAGATCACGGTCGGCGACCTGGCCGCCCGGACCCAGCACGTGATCAGCCGGCAGACCGACGTCATCCGCAACCAGCTCGCCCGCAACCGGGTGACGCTGATCACCGGCACCGGGCGGTTCGCCGACGCGCACACGATCTGGGTCGACGGCGAGTCCGGGCAGGAGTCGCGGGTCACCTTCGACAAGGCGATCATCGCCGCCGGCACCCGGCCGGCCCGCCCGGACAGCGTCGAGTTCGACGAGCGGACGATCGTGGACTCCGACGGGGTCATCAACCTGGAGTCCATCCCCCGCAGCATGGTCGTGGTCGGCGCGGGCGTGATCGGCATGGAGTACGCCTCCATGTTCGCCGCGCTCGGCACGAAGGTGACCGTGGTGGAGCGCCGCGACCGGATGCTCGACTTCTGCGACGAGGAGGTCGTCGAGTCGCTCAAGTACCACCTGCGCGACCTGTCCGTCACGTTCCGCTTCGGCGAGGAGGTCGCGGCGGTGGAGAAGCACCAGAGCGCGGCGCTGTGCGTCCTGAAGAGCGGGAAGAAGATCGTCGCGGACACCGTCATGTACTCGGCCGGCCGGCAGGGCCAGACCGACAGCCTGGCGCTGGAGGCGGCGGGGTTGCAGGCCGACCGGCGCGGCCGGATCACCGTCGACGCGGACTACCGCACGGCGGTGGAGAACATCTACGCCGTCGGCGACGTGATCGGGTTCCCGGCGCTGGCGTCCACCTCGATGGAGCAGGGCCGCATCGCCGCGCAGCACGCCTGCGGGGAGCCGGTCCGCGCGCTCAACGAGCTGCAGCCGATCGGCATCTACACCATCCCGGAGATCAGCTTCGTCGGGAAGACCGAGGAGCAGCTGACGGAGAGCTCCACACCGTTCGAGGTCGGCATCGCGCGCTACCGCGAGCTGGCCCGCGGGCAGATCGTCGGCGACTCGTACGGCATGCTGAAGCTGCTGGTGTCACCGGCCGACGGCCGGCTGCTCGGCGTGCACGTGTTCGGCACCGGCGCCACCGAGATCGTGCACATCGGGCAGACCGTCATGGGTTGCGGCGGCACGGTCGACTACCTCATCGACGCGGTGTTCAACTATCCGACCCTCGCCGAGGCGTACAAGGTGGCGGCGCTGGACGCGTCCAACAAGATCCGCAACATCGTCCGGATCGAGGGCTAGCCCGACCGGGGCCGGCCGCACCGGGATCGGTGCCGGCCGGCCCTCGGGCCTCACCCCAGGTCGAGGGTGAAGGCGGCGGTGTGGACCTTGCCGTCGACCTGGAAGTCGAAGAACGCCCGGTAGCGGCTCGGGCCCGGCGCGGTCAGCCAGAACCTGGCGGCCCCGTCGACCAGTTCCTGATCCGGGTGGACGTGCACGTATCCCAGATCGCCCTCGCGCACGACCACCAGGTGCCCGTACGCGCCCAGGTAGCGTTCCAGCGTCGGCGCGGGAGCGCCCGCGCGGCCCACCCGGAACGACAGCGGCACCGTCGCCCCGATCGTCGGAGCGCCGACCATCTCCACCTCGAACGGCCCGGCCGTGGCCCGCGGCTGGGCGGGCGGCAGGGTGGCGGGGGTGTGCGCGCCGGGAACCTGGTGGTCGACGCCGAGGACCAGCGGCCGTGCGGTGCCGTCGGCGGCGGTCGTGGCGAAGTCGGCGTAGACGCGGTAACCCCCGGCCCGCTTGAGTGTCAGGGGCACGCTCCAGGTGCCGTCGCCGGCCATGGTGGGGTGCAGGTGCTGGTAGCCGTCGAGGTCCCGGCCGACCACGACCAGGTGCAGCGGCTTGTCGTGCACGACCGCGAAGCGCGTCTCCGCGCGCCCGTCGGCGCCCACGATCCGGAACCGGTAGTCCACGTTCACGCCGGCCGGCTGGGACCGCGTCACCGGCTTGAGCGTGTAGCCGCCGGCGCCGACCGTCGTGCCGGTCACCTGCGCCTGCGCCGGGTCGCCGTCGCCGGGATGCGTGTGCGCCCCGGTCCCCGCCGCGTGCTGGTGCCCGTCCCCCGCCGCGACCGGGCGTCCGGTGGCGGTCGACCCGCCGACGGCCGCCGTGGCGGCCCGCCCGTCGCGGGCACCGACGCGGCCGAGCCCGAACCCGGCCACCAGGGCGACCACCAGCCCGCCGACGACCAGGGCGAGGCCCCGGTCGCCGAGCCGGAGCCCGCCGGTCGGCCGGTTCTCGGGCGTCTCGCCCGGCTCGGCCGGGCTGCGTCGGGGGCCGCCGTTGCGGGCCGCCGGGCGCGGGGCCGGGCCGGGTGACTTCGGCCGTTTGGCGGCCCGGGCGGCCGGGACGCGGCGCGCCGCCCGGCCGGCGGGACGGCGGGTCCACGGCCAGCGGGCTGCCGGGCCACCCGCCCGCGCGGCGTGGTGACGCCACCCGACGACGCCGGCCACCGCCGCGACCGCCACGGCGAGACCGAGCCATCCGAGCCAACCGGGCCCGCCGGTGTCCCCGGGGTCGACGGGGGCCGCCGCCGCGGGAGAGCCCGCCCCGGGGGCGACCGGGGACGCGGCCGGCGCGGCCGGCCCGCCCGAGGACCGGGGCGAGCCGTGTCCGGACGTCGCGTGCTGCTCGGCGGCGGCGACGAGCGCCGGGTCCGGCCCCGTGGTCGGCGGGCGCCAGCCCTGCGGGGCGGCCGTGACCCGGCCGGTGTAGCGGAAGCTCATCGTGCCCCGCACCGGCTCGCCGTCGGAGGCCACCGACAGGTAGCTGACCGTGTACTGGCCCGCCGCGGGCAGGTGCGCCAGGGTGACCACCGCCGGGAAGCCGGTGGCGTACTCGCGCGGCTCGAACTTCCCGTCGACCAGCAGGTACTCCCGCACCGGCTGGTCCAGGGGCGCGGGCGACCCGTGCGTCCAACCGTTGTCGACCCGGCCGCCATCCGGCGCGGTGACCGCGAAGTACGCGTTGTCGGCGACCTTCTCGGTGAAGTAGAGCTGCACGGTCGCCAACGGCTCGGCGACCGTGGCGCCGGTCGCCGGGGTGGACATGGCCAGGGTGCCGTGGGCCGCTGCGGGCGGGGCGGCCCCGAGGACGGCGACGGCCGCGGCGAGGACGACAGCGAGCAGGCCCGAGACGCAGCGGCCGGGGACCGGATGGGGACGACGCATCGGATCATCCTCGCCGTACCCGGACTTCCGTCAAGCCTCTCCGAACTTTTTCCGCAGATGGCAAAAGTTTCCCCGCTTGGACGCAGGCACCCGGGACCCCCGACGCAGCCGCCCCGACCGGATCCCGCGAGTGGCGTGGGTCACCGACAGCCGCGGAACTTTACCCCCGGTGACGCCGACCATCCACGTGCAGTCGATCATCGAAGGGGAACCGATGCCCATCCTCACCGCGCCCCACCGGCCTCGGCGCACGACAGCCCTGCTCACCGCCGTCCTCGCGGCGACGGTCGCCGCCGGCTGCGGCTCGCCGGACAACCCGCCCACGGCTGCGGCGAACCCGCCATCGTCACCGTCAGTGTCGGCGAGCGCCGCCGCCGGGGTGCTGACCGTGCGCGACCCGTGGGTGAAGGCCGCGGACGAGGGCATGACCGCCGCCTTCGGCACCCTGGTCAACGACGGGGAGGCGGACGTGACCATCACCGGCGCGGCCACCGACGTGTCCCCCATGGAGCTGCACGAGATGACCATGAAGGACGGCAAGATGGTCATGCAGGCCAAGCAGGGCGGCATCGTGGTCAGGGCCAAGAGCAGCCACGTGCTGGAGCCCGGCGGCGAGCACCTGATGCTGATGAACCTCCGGCAGCCGGTGAAGGCCGGCGACGAGCTCTCCGTCACGCTCACCTTCGCCGACGGCCGGACGCAGTCGTTCACCGCCGTGGCCAAGCCGTTCACCGGCGCGCAGGAGAGCTACGCCCCCGGCCACGGCGCGACCCCGACGGCGGGCATGAGCGGCGCGCCGCGGCCGGCCACGAGCCCCGCGTCATGACCGACGCCACCAGCGGCCGTCCGGTGCGCAGGCGCGCCCTGCTCACCGGCGGGGCCCTGGCCGCCGGGGGCGCCCTCGCCGGGGCCGCCGCGATCACCGCCGCCCGCACCGGCGACACCGACGTACGCCCCGGCGGAGCGGTCCCGGTGGCCGACGTCGGCGGCGCGGTGGTGCCGTTCCACGGCGCGCGCCAGGCGGGGGTGGACACCGAGCCGCAGGCGCACGCGTCGTTCGTCGCGCTGACCCTCGCCCCGGCCACCGACCGGGCCGCCCTGGGCCGGCTGCTGCGGCTGCTCACCGACGACGCCGCCCGCCTCACCCGGGGCCGGCCGGCCCTCGCCGACACCGAACCCGAGCTCGGCCTGCTGCCCGCGCGGCTGACCGTCACGTTCGGCTTCGGGCCGGGCCTCTACCGGGCCGCCGGCCTCGACGACCGTCGACCGGCGTCGGTGGCGGCGCTGCCGGCCTTCCGCGTCGACCGCCTCCAGTCCCGCTGGTCCGGCGGGGACCTGCTGCTGCAGATCTGCGCCGACGACCCGGTCACGGTGGCCCACGCCCAGCGGGTCCTGGTCAAGGACAGCCGGCCGTTCGCGACGGTGGCGTGGGTGCAGCAGGGCTTCCGCCGGGCGGCGGGCGCGGAACCGGGGCGCACCCAGCGCAACCTGTTCGGCCAGCTCGACGGCACCGCCAACCCCCTACCCGGCGGGCCGCTGGAGACCGCGGTGTGGGTGCCCGACGGGCCGGCGTGGCTGCGGGACAGCAGCACGCTGGTCGTGCGGCGGATCAGCATGAACCTGGAGACCTGGGACCTGCTCGGCCGCGCCGATCGGGAACTGGCCGTCGGCCGTCGGCTCGACACCGGGGCCCCGCTGACCGGCACGGCCGAACACGACGAGCCCGACTTCGCCGCCGTCGACGCCGCCGGGCTCACCGTCATCCCCGACTTCTCGCACCTGACCCGCGCCCGGGTCACCGACGACCGGCTGCGCATCCTGCGCCGCCCCTACAACTACGACGGGGTGCCGGCCGCCGACGGCACCGCCGACAGCGGACTGATCTTCGCCTCGTACCAGGCGGACGTCACGACGCAGTTCCTGCCCATCCAGCGTCGCCTCGCCGAACGGGACCTGCTCAACGAGTGGACCACCCCGATCGGCTCCGCCGTGTTCGCCGTGCCGCCCGGGTGCCCGGAGGGCGGCTGGATCGGCCAGCAGCTGCTCGCCTGACCGCCACCACCGCCTGCCCGGGGGCACCGGCGCACCGGTTGCCGAGCGGCACCACCAGGAAAGGGGCCAGCCCATGCGCAGACCCGTCCGCCACCCCCGTCTCGCGGGCACCGCCGCCGCGCTGGCCGCCCTGGCGGTCCTGGTCGCGCCCGCCGCGCCGGCCGCCGCCCACAACAGCCTGGCCTCGGCCGTCCCCGCCGCGGACGCCCGGCTGACCACGCCGCCGTCCGAGATCACGGTGCGGTTCCTGCAGAAGCTGAACCCGGACCTCACCACCGTCGTGCTCAGCGACGCCGCCCGCCGGGTGGTGCCCACCGGCGCGCCGGTCGTCGCCGGGACACGGGCGACGGTCACCGTCGCCGAGGCGTTGCCCGACGGCGCCTACACGGTGGCCTACCGGGTCGTGTCCACCGACGGGCACCCCGTGCAGGGCTCCTACCGGTTCACCGTCGCCGGCCCCGCCGCCACCGCACCGACCCCGGCGGACGGCACGCCCACCGCACCGGCCCAGGCGAGCGCCCCGCCCACCGCCCCGCCCACCGCCGCGCCGGCCAGCAGCGGGGCTGCCGGCGCGGCAGGGCCCGTCGCCCGGGGCGGCGGGCCCGGCCCGCTCGCCGGGGCGGCCGGCGTCGCCCTGGTCGCCAGCGCCCTGGCCGGCGGCGCGCTCGTCGCCGTGCTCGCGCTGCGCCGACGACGCGCCCGGTAGCCGCGACGGTCGCGCCACGGGCCGGGAACTTCCCCGGCTCCGCGCCCGACCATCCCACCGGGTGGGCCCCGCGACGCCGGCACGACGGGACCCGCCCCCTGTCGTACGGGGGCAGTCCCACCGGGAACGATCCCGGCTACTCCGATCGGAAGCACATGTCCATCACCGAACTGCCCGACGGGTCGACGTCGGAGCCGCTCACCCCGGCGGCGCGCCGCAACCCGGCATGGGCGGCGTTCCTGCTCCGCCTGCACTTCTACGCCGGTGTCCTCGTGGCGCCGTTCCTGCTCGTCGCCGCCCTCACCGGCCTGGCGTACACCGTCGCCCCGCAACTGGACCGGGCCCTCTACGGCGACGTGCTGACCGCCGCGCCGGGCGGGTCGCCGAAGCCCCTCGCCGAGCAGGTCGCCGCCGCCCGCGCCGCCCACCCCGAGGGCACCGTCGCCGCCGTGCTGCCGGGCACGGACGGGGCCACCACCCGGGTGGTGTTCGCCCAGCCCGACCTCGGCGACCGGCAGCACACCGTCTACGTCGACCCGCACACCGCCCGGGTCGAGGGGCAGCTGACCACCTGGTTCGACTACACGCCCGTCACCACGTGGCTGGACGACCTGCACCGCAACCTGCACCTCGGCGACCTCGGCCGCCACTACTCCGAGATCGCCGCGAGCTGGCTGTGGATCCTCGCCGTCGGCGGCGTCGTCCTGTGGTGGCGTCGGCGCGGCGTCGCCTGTGCCCGCGTCCGGCACCTGCTCGTGCCCGACCTGTCCGCCCGCAGGGGGGTGCGGCGCACCCGGGCCTGGCACGCGGCCACCGGGGTCTGGCTCGCCGTCGGCCTGCTCTTCCTCTCCGCGACCGGCCTGACCTGGTCGCGGTACGCCGGTGGGCACTTCGGCAGCGCGCTCGACGCGCTGCGCGCCGGCACCCCCGAGATCTCCACCAGCCTCACCGGCGCGCCGCCGTCCGGTGGCGGGGAGCACCAGCACGGCGGCGTCACCGCCGGGTCCGCGGACCCCGCGGCGTTCGACCGGGTGCTGGCCGCCGCCACCGGCGCGGGCCTCACCGGCCCGATGCGGATCGTCCCTGCCGAGGCCAGCGGCGACGCGTGGACGGTCGCCCAGACCGACAGCACCTGGCCCGTGGGCCGGGACCGCATCGCCGTCGACCCCGTGGCCGGCACGGTGACCGCCCGCAGCGACTTCGCCGACTGGCCCCTGCTGGCCAAGCTCAGCAGCCTCGGCGTCGCCGCGCACATGGGCCTGCTGTTCGGCCCGGTCAACCAGGTCCTGCTCGCCGCGCTCGCCCTCGGCCTGCTCTGCGTCATCGTCTGGGGCTACCGGATGTGGTGGCAGCGCCGCCCCACCCGGGCCGACCGCCGCGCCGCCGTCGGCGCCCCGCCCGCGCGGGGCGGACTGCGCGGCCTGCCGTGGTGGGCGCTGCCGCCCGGCCTCGCGCTGACCGTCGCCGTCGGGTGGGCGCTGCCCTGGTTCGGCGGCCCCCTGCTCGCGTTCGTCGTCGTCGACGTGGTCCTCGGGGCGCTGGCCCGGCGACGCCGCCGGGCCGTGCCGGTCTCGCCCGCCCCCGCCGGCGGCTGACCGGCCGGTGCGGGGCGGCGGGGCCGGTGCCGGCCCGCCGCCCCGCGCCCGCGACTACCGGGCGGCGCTGCCGAACGCGCTGGACAGGTACGCCCGCGAGTCGGCGATGGCCCCCTCGATGATGCGGGCCGCCTCCCGGGCCTCCTCGGGCCGGTGGCCGGCCTGCACCTGGAGCCGGAACCGCGACGACCCGGTCGGCGTGACCGGGAACTCCACCATGAACGCGAGCACCCCCCGGTCGAACAGCAGGCGGTTGGCCGTCCGGGCGAGCTTCTCGTTGCCGATCAGCAGCGGCACGATCGGCGACGGCTCGCCCATGCAGGTCAGCCCCCGGCCGGTCAGCTCGTCGCGCAGCGCGTGGATGGCGGTGAACAGCCGGGCGCGCAGCTCGTCGCCCTCGGGGGACCGGATGATCCGGGCGGCCTCCCGCACCACGGCGGTCTGCACGGGTGACAGAGCGTTACTGAAGAAGTGGCTGCCGCTGAACATCTTGACGTACTGCTTCAGGGCCGGCGAGCGCGACGCCACGAAGCCGCCGTTGGAGCAGAACGTCTTCGAGAACGCCCCCATCACGATGTCGACCTCGCCGAGCAGGTCCTGCATGCCCAGCACGCCCGTGCCGCCCGGCCCCATCGCGCCGAGGTCGTGCGCGACGTCGACCAGCAGGGTCGCGTCGTGTTCCCGGCAGACCCGCTGCAGGGTCACCAGGTCGGGCCAGTCGGCGTCGACGGAGAAGAGGCCGTCGGTGACGACGAGGATGCCGTTGCGGCTGTCGTGCGACCTGATGTCGGCCAGGTGCTGGCGCACGGCCTCGACGTTGAGGTGTTCGTAGCGCACGACGTTGCGGGTCGCCGCCCGCGCGCCCTGCTGGAGGCAGGAGTGCGCGAGCCGGTCGATGACCACGTGGTCGGACTGGCGGACCAGCCCGACGATCGCGCCGAAGCCCGCCGACCACCCGGTCGAGAAGAGCGTGACGTGCTCCAGCCCCACCAGCTCGCCGAGGGCGACCTCCAGCTCGTCGGAGATGCGGGTGTTGCCCAGCACCATCGGCGAGCCGGCGCTGTGCGGGCCGTAGTCGCGCATCGCCCGGACCGCCGCCTCCCGGATCGCCGGGTGGGTGTTGAACGACAGGTAGTCCTGGGAGTTGAAGTTGATGCCCCGGGTCCGCTTGCCCAGGTCGTTGGTGATCTCGGCGATGCTGTCCGGGGCCGCCTCCAGCACCCTGGAATATTGCCAGGTCTCCGTGCGGCGGCGGGCCTGCACCCAGCCGTAGAAGTCCTCCGTGCGGGCGAGCAGGTCGCGCCCGGCGGGGCGGTAGAAGTCGTAGGCGTTCTTGTCCAGCGCGTACTCCTCGTCGGGGTCGACGGGGTTGCGCAGGTGCGCCGGCTCCCACATCTCGGTCAGGTCCGCCACGACCCGGGCGAGCTCGCCGTCGGCCCCGGAGGCGTCGAGGGTCGCGAGGTCGTCCCAGGGGATGTGGGTGGCCCAGTTGCGGGTCATCTCGGAGACCTCGGCCGCCTCGCGGGCCATGGTCTCGACGTCGCCGCGCCGGGCGGCGTCGAGGATGGCCTCGATCAGCTCGCCGTCGTCGCGCTGCTGCAGGTCGGTGCTGGTCACGGTGTCGGCTCCCTGGTACGGCATCAGGCGAAGGGGTTCTGCTGGTACATGCGCGACGTCGCGGCGAAGTCGTCGAAGACCGGGTAGCCGGCGGAGGACTCCTTGGCGGCGTCGTTGAGCAGGAAGAGGTTGGACGCCTGGAAGAACTCCGACACCGGCGCGACGTCGGCGTGCGTGGCGATGAAGCGGTCGGTCTCCTCCTGGTTGCCGCGCAACGCGACGAACAGTTGCAGCTCGTCGTGCCGGTACGGCCGCATCTCGGACAGCGTGCACACGTAGTCGTAGTAGGCGGCGGAGTTCTGGCTGCGCCGGCGGCCCTCGTACGCGGCCATCGCCTCGTCGAGCGACGACTCGCCGGTGAGCCACCGGTGCAGGGCGGCACTGGCCAGCTCCGCGTCGCGGAACGCGTGGGTCATGCCGATCGCCGTGCACTGGTCCTTGGCCGACTCGGCGTCGCCGACGAGCACCCAGCCGGGCCCGTGCAGCGGCCGGAGGAAGCCCGACTGGTCCAGGGTGCCGTAGATCCGCTCCTCCCGGACGCCCTGGGTGCGGACCAGCTCGCCCAGCTCGGGGCTGACGAAGTCCAGCCCCCGCTGGACGTTGCCGGGCACGTCGGCGCGGAACTCCCGGGACCACTCGCTGGGCCCCCAGACGAGGACCATGTTCTGCCCGAAGTTGGTCGGCACCACCGCGCAGCCGAGCCGGCCACGCCGGTGGATCTGCCCCCGGCCGGGGTCGAAGCCGGACCAGTAGCTCCAGTAGGCGAACGTGCAGCGGGGCCGCTCGTCGAAGCGGGGCAGGTTTAGGGTGCGCGCGACGAACGAGTTGCGGCCGTCGGC
This sequence comes from Micromonospora sp. NPDC002575, assembly GCF_042889525.1. Lineage (NCBI taxonomy): Bacteria > Bacillati > Actinomycetota > Actinomycetes > Micromonosporales > Micromonosporaceae > Micromonospora > Micromonospora sp. NPDC002575. The sequence continues at coordinate 98,389 of NZ_JBIARA010000013.1, forward strand.
GCCGACGACGATGCGGGCCCGCTCCTCGAACTCCCGGCCGTCTGCGGCGCGCCCCCGCACGCCGACGACCCGGCCGTCCTCGGTGATCAGCTCCCGTACGGCGCAGTGCGTGCGGACCTCGGCGCCGGCCTTGGCCGCCGCCTCGACGAGGATCTGGTCCAGCACGCGACGGCGCACCGAGGCGTAGGTCTGCACGACGCCCGAGTCGTCGCCGTGCAGGTCCCGGAAGTGCTCGCGCAGCAGCGACGTGGGCACCGAGCCGCTCAGCGGGATGCCGTCGTTGACGATGTCGATGACCGTGTGCGTGGGGGTCACGGCGGTGACCTGGTCCAGCAGGCCCCACCGGTTGAGGTAGGACATGCCGTGCGGCCACAGGAAGTGCGTCGAGATGACGTCGCTGGGGAAGGACGACCGGTCCACCACCAGCACCCGGTGGCCCTGCCGGGCGAGTAGCAGGGCGGTGGAGGCGCCTGCGCAGCGTCCACCGACGACTATCGCGTCGTACATGATTCGTAGTCCTTCGAACGAGGTCCGGCTGCCCCGTCGGCCGGGCCCTCGGTGCGGCGGCGGACCCGCACGACGCGCGGACCGTCCCGCGGTGCCACCGGCGAACGGGAGTGAACCGTCAACGTACACAGTGGACGGCCCTCTGTTCGGCCCGTCGAATAGGGGTGTGTCCGGGCCCCGACCGCCGTGACCGCGCTGGTCACCGCGGCACCGCGAGGGGGTGTTCCCCGCCGCCGGCAGGTGGTGTCCGAAAGCCGACAGTCGCCGGGGCGACCCGGAGCGGGTGCGGTGTCGGCGGCCCCTCGGCCGCTGCTCAGCCGCTGCCGGCGCGCCGGCAGCGGGCCAGTTCCGCCCGCAGGTCGCGGCGCAACGCGCGGTCCAGGCCCGGCTGGGCGAGCGCGTGGGCGAAGTCGCGGGCGGCCTCGTCCCAGCGGCCGAGCCGCATCAGCGCGGCGCCCCGGTTGTAGCGGGGCACCGACGCCGACGCGGCCAGCGCCACCGCCCGGTCCAGGTCCGCCACGGCGGCGGCGACGTCGCCGCGGTCGAACCGGACGGCGGCCCGGTTGGTCCACGCCTCGACCAGCGCGGGGTCGCCGGACAGGGCCCGGGTGAACAGCTCGTCGGCCTCGTCGGCCCCGCCGCGCTCGGAGCGGACCAGCCCGAGGGTGCACAGCAGCGCGGGTTCCTGCGGGGCCAGGGCCAGCCCCGCCCGCGCGCCCGCCTCGGCCGCGTCGTGCGCGCCGCGCTCCAGGTGCAGGTTGACCAGGGCGATGCGGGCGTCCAGGTGCCCCGGCTCGATGGCCAGCACCCGGTCGAGGTCGGCGCGCGCCCGCCCGGGGCGGCCCCGCTGCTGCTGGAGCACGGCCCGGTTGTAGTAGGCCTCGGGCAGGTGCGGCCCGAGGCGGATCGCGGTGTCGTAGTCGCGGATCGCGGCCCGGGTGCGGCCCGCCGCCCGGTGCAGGGCGGCCCGGTCGACGTAGTACTCGCAGTTGTCGGGGTCGTGGGCGATCACGGTGTCGAGCTCGGCCAGGGCCCGGTCGGCGTCGCCCAGGGCCAGGTGCACCTGCGCGCGGTTGTGGCGCAGCCGGGCCAGGTCCTGCGGGCGTTCGCCGGGGGCGAGCACCGCCGCCAGGCGGGCCAGCCCGTCGTCGATCAGCCGCAGCGCGCGGGCGGGCTCGCCCTCTCGGCTGTCCAGCAGGGCCAGGCCCTGCTCGTAGAAGACGGTGGACAGCACCCGCTGGCGCGGGTCGGCCAGGCCGGCGGCGAGGCGCAGCGCCCGGTGCAGCCAGTGCCGTGCCCGCTGCGGGTCCTGGTCGGCCGCCGGCAGGTGCCGGGCGTACAGCATGGCGGTGGCGTACGCGGCCGACATGGTGATCTTCGGGTCGTCGGTGGCGGCGCGGGCCTCGTCGTAGAGGTCGAGGGCCTCGGCGGCGCGGTCGAGGGCCGCCAGGGCGGTGGCCAGGCCGGTGGTGAACGCCCACCAGTGCCGCAGGTCGCCCGACGCGGTCACGGCGGCGCGCCCGCGCCGGGCGGCGCGGGCGGCGTGGTGGTAGAAGCCGCGGGCCAGGGACTCCCCCACGGCCGCGCGCAGCGCCGCCGGTGGCGGGTCCGCGACGTCGGGCCGGGCGACGCCGCCGTCGCGCAGGTCCAGGCGCAGCGGGTACGGCCCGACCCGGCGCGACAGGGCGTCCAGCAGCTCGCGGGTGGTCTCGTCGGCGGCGTCGACGTGGTCGAAGCGCACCGTCACCGGGCGTCTGAGGGTGCCCGCCCAGGCCACCACGAACTCCGTCGCGCCGTAGGCCAGGCAGGCCGTGCGGCGGGCGGGGTGGAACCGGATCGGCTCCTCGTCGGCGGCGGGGCGGGCGGCGCGGTCGAGCCCCGGCACGATGGCGTGCAACTCGACGGCGTGCCGGGACGCCAGGCGGGGACGGTCGGCGGCGATCCGGCCGAGGAAGTCGGCGACCCCGGCGTACGGCCCGTGGTCGCGGTGGCAGTCGTAGCCGCCCGGCTCGCCGCTCGACGACCGGGCCGGGCCCCGCAGGGGCGGGCGCCCGGGGGCGCCCGCCGCGCCGGGTGCTACCAGCACCACTCGATCCAGAGCCGGCGGGCGCCGGACAGCAGGCGCAGGGTGCTCGTGCGGCGTACGGTCATCTTCCTCATGTGAACCTCCGTTGTGATCACTGTGGAACTGCCCAGAGCGTAGGCCCGATCGACGCGGATATGAAGGGCGTTCGTGATCGTTCCCGATGCGTCACCGAGGGGCCCCTCCTCGCACGTGGTGATGGTGGTGATGGTGATGGTGGCCGCCGACCGGGTCGTCGGGGTGGTCGTGCGGGGTCTGCGGCCGGCCCACCTTGTCGGCGAAGCCGGGCAGCGCCACCCGGTAGGCGCAGGTGTCGCAGTTCATCCGGATGTCCCCGCGCAGCGCCTCGGCGTGCCGTTCGAGGACCAGGTCGGCGAGGGCGTCGCAGTCGCCGATCAGGTCGGCCACCCGCACGTCGAGGCCGGGGTGGGCGGCGGCGAACTCCGCCGACCGGGCCACGATCCGGTCCGGCAGCACCCCGGCGAACAGGAAGTACGGGGCGACGACGATCCGGCGCGCGCCGAGGCGGCGCAGCCGCTCCAGCACGGCCGGCACCGACGGCTCGGCCAGCGAGACGAAGCCCGGTTCGACGCCCGCGTACCCGCGCCCCTCCCACAGCAGCCGGGCCACCTTGGTGACCTCGGCGTTGGCGTCGGGGTCGGTGGAGCCCCGGCCGATCAGCGCCACCCACGTCCCGGCCCGGTCGACGCCGGCCAGCGCGGCGTCGATCCGCGCGGCCAGGGTGTCGTGCAGCAGCGGGTGCGGGCCCAGCGGCCGGCCGTAGGCGTAGCGGAGGCCGGGGAAGCGCTGCTTCTCCCGGGCCAGCGCGGCCGGGATGTCGCCCTTGCCGTGCCCGGCCGCGGCGAGGACCAGCGGCAGCGCCACGAGCCGGCGGTGCCCCCGGCCCGCGAGCGCGCCGACCGCGTCGGTCAGCGGCGGGCGGGACAGCTCGATGAAGCCGCCCTCGACGTCGTCGACGGCGCGGCGGCGGCGGATCCGGTCGACCAGGGCCGCGAACTGGGCGACGCCGGTGGCGCTGCGGGTGCCGTGGCCGACGATCAGCAGCGGGGTGCGCCCCGCGCCGCCCGGCGCGCCGGGGTCGGCAGGCACCACGTCTCCTGCGGGTCGGTCGGTCACGTCTCCTCCAGGTACAGCAGGGCGTTGAGGGCGGCGGCGGCGACCGCGGAGCCGCCCTTCTCGCCGACGTTGGACACGGCGGGCAGGCCGCTGGCGCGCAGCGCCGCCTTGCTCTCGGCGGCGCCGACGAACCCGACCGGCAGGCCGACCACCAGCGCCGGCCGCACGCCGAGGGCGAGCAGTTCGAACAGCGCGGTGGGCGCGCAGCCGACCACCCACACCGCGCCGGGGCCGACCCGGTCGTACGCGACCCGCACGGCCGCCGCCGAGCGGGTGATCCCCGCCGCGCGGGCCAGGGCGGCCGTGGCCGGCTCGGCGATCGGGCACACCGGCCCGGGGCCGGGGCGGGTGATCCCGGCGGCGACCATCGCCACGTCGGCGACGACCGCAGCGCCGCCGCGCAGGGCGGCCAGCCCGCCGGCCAGGGCGGCCTCGTCGCACACCAGGTCCGTGACGTAGTCGAGGTCGGCGCTGGCGTGCACGACCCGCTCGGTGACGGCCCGGGTCAGCGGCGGCAGGCCGGTCAGGTCCACCCGGGAACGCAGGATCGCGTACGACTGCCGCTCGATCGGGTGCACGACGCGGCTCACCGGTCCGCCGCCCCGGGCACGGCGCGGTCGCTGCGGCCCGGCTCCCCCGGCTCGGCGCGCTCGACCCGGTCGGCGGGACGGTCGGTGGCGGGGGCGCCGTAGCGCTCGTCGTAGCGGCGCAGCTTCCACAGGGCGGCGGCGGCGAGCCAGGCGAGGGCGAACAGCGCCACGACGGCGTAGCCGAGCTGCTCGAAGTGCTCGGCGAGGGCGGCGTACCCGGCCAGGGCGGACACCCCGAGGTGGTCGACGAGGAGCCCGGCGAGGTAGACGCTGGCCACGAGCGCGCCGACGAGCACGGTCATGCCGGTGGTGGCGAGGTTGTAGTAGAGCCGGCGGGCCGGCTGCCGGTAAGCCCACGAGTACGCCCGGCTCATCAGCAGGCTGTCGGCGGTGTCCATGGCGGACATCCCGGCGGCGAACAGCAGCGGCAGGGTGAGCAGGGCCAGCACGGGCAGCCCACCGGCGGCGGCGGTGCTCGCGGACAGGGCGAGCAGGGTCACCTCGCTGGCCGTCTCCAGGCCGAGGCCGAACAGGAACCCGACGGGCGCCATGTGCCACGACGAGCGCACCAGCGAACGCGCCCGCGAACCCAGCACCCGCTGCACGAGGCCCCGGTTGAGCAGGTGCAGGTCCAGTTCCTGCTCGTCGAGGTCGCCGTGGCGCAGCCGCCGCCACAGCCGGGCCAGGCCGCCCAGCACCACGGCGTTGAGCCCGGCGACGAGGCTCAGGAACAGGGTGGCGGTGACGATCGCGACGGTGGCGCCCACCTCGCGGGCCTGGGCCAGCCCGGGGCCGGCGAGGCTGGTCGAGGCAAGCCCGACGATCAGGGCGAGCAGCAGCACCACCGCGCTGTGGCCGACGGCGAAGAAGAAGCCGACGCCCACGGGACGCCGGCCGCGCAGCAGCATCAGCCGGGTGGTGTCGTCGATGGCCGCGATGTGGTCGGCGTCGAAGGCGTGCCGCACCCCGAGGGCGTAGGCGAGGGTGCCCGCGCCGGCCAGCCCGCCGGCCGCCGCGGGCTGGCCGTTCCAGTACAGGTAGAGGCTCCAGCCGGCGACGTGCAGCACGGCGACGGCGAGCACGATGCCGCCGAGGCGTACCCGCTCGGCGCGGCTCCACCGGCCCGCCGGGGGCGCGGCGCTGACCACGGTCGAACTCATCGGGTTCCTCCACAGGGGTCGGTGCCGGTGACGCGGATGGCGTCGACCGGGCAGATCTCCAGGCACTCCAGGCAGCCGGTGCACGCCTGCGCGCGGACCAGCAGCCCGCCGGGGGTGGGTCGGATCGCGTGGGTGGGGCAGGTCAGCAGACACGCGCCGCAGCCCTGGCAGCCGACGATGGTCACGGCGGCGCGCGCCGGCGGCCCGGCGGCGGGACCGGGCGAGGACGCGGCGGCGGGACCGGACGAGGGCCCCGCGGCGGGCGGGGCGCTCACCCGCGCCACCGGTAGCCGCGCGGGGTGACCATCCGGCCGGCGACGACGCGGGTCAGGCTGCTGCCGACCACCACCACGCTGTACATGTCGACCACGGCCGGGTCGAGGGTGGCGAGGGTGGCCAGGCGCACCCGCTCGCCGGGCCGGCTGGCGTTGCGCACCACCCCGACCGGGGTGTCCGGCGGCCGGTGCGCGGCGAACGTCTTCAGGGCGGCGGGGAGCTGCCAGTCCCGGGCGCGGCTGCGCGGGTTGTACAGCAGCGCCACGAAGTCGCCCTCGGCGGCGGCGGCGACGCGCCGGGCGATGACCTCCCACGGGGTGTGCAGGTCGGACAGGCTCAGGTAGGCGTGGTCGTGGCCCAGCGGCGCGCCGAGCAGCGCCGACGCGGCGAGCGCCGCCGTCACCCCGGGGACGCCGACGACGTCGACGCGGTCGTCGGCGTGCTCCAGGGCGGGGCTGGCCATCGCGTACACCCCGGCGTCGCCGGAGCCGACCAGCGCCACGGCGTGCCCGGCGGTGGCCTCGGCGACGGCGGCGCGGGCGCGTTCCTCCTCCGCGCCGAGGCCGCTGGCCAGGATCCGGGTGCCGGGGCGCAGCACGTCGCGCACCTGGTCGACGTACTGGTCGAGGCCGACGACCACGGCGGCGCGGCGCAGCTCGGCGAGGGCGCGGGGGGTGCGCAGGTCGGCCGCGCCGGGGCCGAGGCCGACGATCGCCAGCCGGCCGCGCGGGGCGTGCCGGGCCACCGCGACGGTGGCCATCGCCGAGGCGGTCTTCGGCGCGACGAGCGTCGCGTCGGCGCGCCGGCCGGGCTCGCCGAGCAGCGCGGCGGCCTCCGCGACGCTGGGCGTGCCGACGGCCGCGCGGACCACCTCGCTGGGGTGCGGCACGTCGACGGCCGCCAGGTCCGCCGCCGGATGCGTCACCAGGGGTACGCCGAGCGCGTCGGCGGTCGCCCGGATGCCCGCCTCGTCGGCCTTGACGTCGGCGCTGGCCAGGCAGCGGACGCTGGCCGGGCTCAGGCCGGCGGCGGCGAGCACCCGGTCGAGCAGGTCGCGCACCTGCCCGGCGGGCACGCCGCGGCTGCCGCCCACGCCGACGACCAGCGACGGCGGCCGGAGCACGGCGGTGCGCCCGTCGGGCGGCACCACCCGGTCGGTGACGAGGAGCCGGGGCGCGTCGGCGGGGGCGTCGGCGCGCACGTGCGGCGGCAGGGCCGGCAGCGGCCAGGCCGCGTCGGCGACCAGCCGCACCGGTTCGCCGTCGAGCAGGGCCCGGGTCACCGCGGCGACCGCCCCCTCCACGGGCCAGCCGAGGGTGTCCAGGCCGGGCAGGCCCACCGCGTCGGTGGCGGTGGTGACCACCGGCCGGGCGTCGAGCAGCGCGCCGACGTCGGCGGCGAGGGCGTTCGCGCCCCCGGCGTGCCCGCCGAGCAGCGCCACGGCGTGCCGGGCGGCCTCGTCGACGACCACGACGGCCGGGTCGGTGCGCTTGTCGCCCAACAGCGGGGCGAGGATCCGCACCACCGCGCCGGTGGCGAGGAACGCGACCACCGCGTCGTGGCCGGTGAACGCGGCGCGCAGCGCGTCGGCGGCGGTGTCGGCCTCGACGAGGCGGGCGTGCGGCCAGGCGGCGGCGAGGGTGCGGGCGTGCCGGCGGCCGGCGGCGGTGGCCGCGACGAGTCCGATGCGGGTCATCTGCTCTCCCCGGGGGTCGGTGGGTGGTCGGCGGTGAGGACGAACACCGGGTTGGCGGCGGCGAGCCGCACCGACCCGCCGGGCAGGTCGGCCAGCCGGGCGGCGGAGAGCTGCACGCCCTCGGCGCGGTAGCCGTGCCCGCGCAGCAGGGCGAGGGCGGGGGCGACCCGGTCCAGGGCGGCGAGGGTCGTCACCACGCGGGCGGGCCGGCGGGCGGCCACGGCGGCGAGCGCGGCCGGGCCGCCGCCGCCGACGAAGACGGCGTCCGGGTCGGGCAGCCCGGCCAGCGCCGCCGGGGCGGGCCCGGCGACGACCCGCACGTCGACCCGGTGCGCGGCGGCGTTGCGCCGGACGAGGTCGGCGGCGTCCGGGTCGCGTTCGACGGCGACCACGGCCGCGCCGAGCAGGGCGCACTCGATGCCGACGGAGCCGCTGCCCGCGCCGACGTCCCAGACGAGGCGGCCGAGGCGGGGGCGCAGCCGGGCCACGGCGAGGGCCCGCACCTCCGCCTTCGTGATCATCGAGTCGCGGTGGGCGTAGGCGTCCTCGGGCAGCGCCCAGCCCCCGGCGGGCGCGGCTGCCGGCTGGTTGTCGGCGCGCGCCCCGGCCACCGCCGCCCCAGCCACCGCCGCCCCGGTCGCCGACGCCCCGGTCGCCACCGCGCCAGCCGCCGCGCCGGTGCCGGGACGGGCGGGGCCGGGCGGCCCGGGCGGGTCGGTCGGTGGCGGGTCGGCGAGGCTGAGCAGCACGTGCGGGTCGGCCCAGGCGGTGGCCGCGGCGGCCTGCGGGGTGGTCTCGACGATCCGCTCGGCCGGGGTGCCGAGGTGCTCGGCGACGAGGAGGCGGCGCGGCCAGCCGACCAGGCCCGCGCCGATCTCGGCGGCCCCCGCCCCGGGGGCGGTGAGCACGGCGACCGCCGGCAGCGCCCGGGCGGCGTTGAGCGCGGGCCGAAGGTCGCGGCCGTGCGCGCTGACCACGGCCGCGCCGTCCCACGGCAGCCCGGCGCGGGCGAACGCGGCGGCCACGCTGGACACGGCGGGCAGCACCCGCAGGGGCAGCCCGTCGGCGCGCAGCCGGCGGACGATGCCGAACAGACCCGGGTCGCCGCTGGCCAGCACCACCGCCGGGGTGCCGGCGGCGACGGCGGCGGCGAGCCGGGCCAGCGCGGGGGCGAGCGGGCCGAGGGTGACCGTGGCGCAGCCGGTGGGCAGCGCGACGGCGGCCAGGTGCCGGGCCGCGCCGACGGCCAGCCGCGCGCCGGCGAGGGCGTCGGCGGCGGCGGGGTGCGGCGGCCCGCCGCCCGCGTCGACCCCGACGACGGTCACGCAGCCCCCGCCGCCGGTCATGCCGGCCACCGCCCCGAGGACGCGACCAGGTGGTCGCCGGCGAAGTCGACCATCGCCACGTCGACGTCGACGGCGTGCCCGGCGAAGCGCCGCAGCACCTGGCGGACCCGGGCGCAGAGCAGGTCCCCGGCGGGGCGCAGCAGCCCGGCGGCCTCCCACAGCTCGTACGCGTGCCGGCCGGTGTTCGCCGCCGCCACCTCGGCCACCAGGTCCGGGTCCCCGCCGGCGTCGGCGGTGACCGCGCCGAGCAGCGACAGGTCCACCTTGGAGCGGGTGTAGTGGGTCATCAGCACCCCGGCGGCGAGCTTGGCCAGTTTGCCGGCCATCCCGACGAACGCCACCCGGGTCAGGCCGTCGCCGACGGCGGCGGTGACGGCCGCGCCGGTGAAGTCGCCGACCTCGACGAAGCACACCTCGGGCAGGTCGGGCAGCAGGGCGCGGGCGGCCCGTTCGGTGCGCCCGCCGGTGCACAGCACCACCGTCCGCTCCCCCTGGGCGGCCATCACGTGCACGGCCTGCACGACGCTGGCCCGCCAGGACGCCGTCGAGAACGGCCGGACGATCCCGGTGGTGCCGAGGATGGAGATGCCGCCGAGGATGCCGAGCCGCCGGTTGGTGGTCTTGCGGGCCATCACCTCCCCGCCGGGGACGCTGATGACCACCCGCACCCCGACCTCGGTCAGGTCGACCACCTCGGCGACGGCCTGGCCGATCATGCGGCGCGGGGTCTCGTTGATCGCCGGGCCGCCGACGGCGAGGCCCAGGCCGGGCTTGGTGACCGTGCCGACGCCCGGGCCGCCGGCCAGGTCGAGGCCGGGGGCGTCGCGCCAGCCGACGGTGGCGGTGAGGTGCGCGCCGTGGGTGACGTCCGGGTCGTCCCCGGCGTCCTTGACCACCACCGCCTCCGCGCCCGCGCCGGGCGGCGCGGCCAGCTCGCAGCGGGCCACGGGGAAGGCCACCCGACGGCCGGCGGGCAGGCCGATCTCGACCTGCCGCTGCGGCACGCCGGTGACCAGCGCGGTCACCGCGGCCTTCGCCGCCGCGGTGGCGCACGCGCCGGTCGTCCAGCCGGTGCGCAGCGCGGTGGGCCGGACCTTCGCGGTACGCGGCAGGTCCGGCTCGCGCAGCTCCGGCTCGGGGTACGTCATCCGGCCCGTCCCGGCGCGGCCGGTGTCCCGGGCTCGGCGTCCCCGCCCGCGCCGGTGGCGTCGTCGCGGCGGCGGCGCAGCTGCGCGCGGGCGGCCGGCTCGGCCCGGCGGAAGGTGTGGAAGTGCCCGGGGTGGTACAGGTGCGAGCGGGTGCCGGCGGCGGCCAGCGCCGGCCCGACGAGGAACAGGGTGTGCTTCCACAGCCGGTGCCGCTTGACGGTGGCCTCCAGGGTGCCGACGGTGCAGCGCACCACCAGCTCGTCCGGCCACGTCGCCCGGTACGCCACCACGGCCGGCGTGTCCGCCGGGTAGCCGCCGGCCAGCAGCTCGGCCTGCGCCTGCCCGGAGCGGGCGGCGGAGAGGAACAGCGCCATGGTGGTGCCGTGCCGGGCGAAGTCGCGGACCCGCTCGCCGGGCGGCATCGGCGTCTTGCCGCCTTCGAGCCGGGTGAGGATCACCGACTGGGCGACCTCGGGGATGGTCAGCTCCCGGCCGACGAGCGCGGCGACGGCGGTGAACGCGGACACCCCGGGCACCACCTCGACGGCCAGCCCGAGGGCCCGGCACAGGTCGAGCTGCTCCTGCACCGCCCCCCACAGCGCCGGGTCGCCGGAGTGGATCCGCGCCACGGTCAGCCCCCGGGCGGCGGCCCGCTCGTAGACCGGCAGCACGCCCTCCATCGGCAGCCCGGAGGAGTCGACGATCTCGGCGTCGGCGCGGGCGTGGGCGAGCACGTCGGCGTGCACCAGGCTCGCCGCCCAGACCACCACGTCGGCCGCGCCGATCACCCGGGCGGCGCGCAGGGTGAGCAGGTCGGCCGCGCCCGGGCCGGCCCCGACGAACCACACCTTCCCCGTGCCCGCCGGCGCGCCGGCGGTGTCTCCTGCGGTGGTCACAGCTTGCCTCCCCGGGTGTCCCGGCGGGCCGGGACGAGCAGCGTCGACAGGTACGGCAGGTCGCCGTCGTCGGGGTCCGCCGGGCCGATCCGCTCCCCGGGCAGGCCGAGCCCCCGGCCCAGCACCGCGTCGCCGAGGCGGCCCTGCCGGCGCAGCTCGGCCACCAGCTCGGGGTGCCGCCGCCAGCCCTTGTACGCCACCACCGTCCCCGGCCCGGCCAGGGCGGCGGCGAACAGCTCCGGCCCGGCGGTGGCGGGCAGCAGGGTCAGCGGCTCGCGTCCCTCGCACAGGACGGTGCCGCTGCGGGCGGCGAGGTCCTGCATGGCGGTGATCCCGGGCACCGTGTCGATCCGCACCGCCGGGCGCAGCGCGCGCACGCCGTGGGCCAGGTAGCCGAAGGTGGAGTAGACGTTCGGGTCGCCGATGGTGGCGAACGCGACCCGGGCCGCCCCGGCGTCGAACGCGGCGGTCACGGCGCGGGCGGCGGCGTCCCAGGCGGCCCGGCGACGGGCGGTGACGCCGCCCCGGTCGTCGAGGGCGAACGGCAGCCGTCGCACCCGGCCACCGTCCACGTACGACCGGACGGTCGCCTCGGCCCGCCCGCCGCAGCCCGCCGCCCCCGGGCCGGTCCCGGTCCCGTCGGGGCCGGCCGGGGCGTCGGAGCGCTCGGCCAGCACCGGGACGAACACCACGTCGGCCTCGCGCAGCACCCGCACGGCCTTCACGGTCAGCAGCTCGGGGTCGCCCGGCCCGACCCCGACGCCGGTCAACGTGGGCCCGCCGGGCCGCGACGCCGGGGCGGTCACCGGCACGCCTGCACGAGGCGGCGGGCGGCGTGCGGCTGGCCGGCCCAGTGGACGTGCAGGTAGGAGGCGTGCACCCGGCCGTCGACGAAGCCGTGTTCCGCGTCGTCGAAGCGCCACGCCGGGGTGTCGCCGTGGCCGGGGTCGGTGACGGTGCGGTGGAACTCGTGGCCGCGTACCCGCTCGCCGGCCCGGGCCACCGGGGAGTCGGCGGCGGCCACCGCCTCCCGGTAGCCGAGGGTGAGCCGGCCGGTCATCCGGGCGGTCAGGTCCAGCCGCCCGCACATCGGCGCGCCGTCGAGGGAGCGGCCCAGGTAGAGCAGGCCGGCGCATTCGGCGACGACGGGCCCGTCGAACGCGGCCAGCTCGGCGCGCAGCGCCGCGTTGCCGGCGAGCGCGTCGGCGTGCGCCTCCGGGAAGCCGCCGCCGATCACCACCGCCCGGGTCCCGGCCGGCAGGCCGGGGTCGCGCAGCGGGTCGAACGGGGCCACGGTCGCGCCGGCCGCCGCGAGGAGTTCGGCGGTCTCGGCGTACGAGAAGGTGAACGCCGCCCCGGCGGCCACCGCGACCGTCGGGCCGCCGGTGCCGGCCGGGCCGCCGACGGCGGCTACCGGGTCCCAGGCGGGGGCGGTCAGGGGCGGGGCGCCGCGGGCCAGGTCGAGCACCGCGTCGAGGTCGACGGTGGCGGCGACCAGGTCGGCGAGGGCGGCCACGACCGCGAGGGACTCCGGCGCCCGCTCGGCGACCGGCACGAGGCCGAGGTGCCGCGACGGGGCGGCGACCTCCGCGGAGCGGCTGACCGCCCCGAGCACCGGCACGCCCACCTCGTCGAGGGCGTCGCGCAGCAGCCTCTCGTGCCGGGGCGAGCCGACCCGGTTGAGGATGACCCCGCCGACGCGCACCCGCTCGTCGAAGGCGCGCATGCCCAGCACCAGGGCGGCGGCGGAGCGGCCCTGGGCGGTGGTGTCGAGCACCAGCAGCACGGGGGCGTCGACGAGGGTGGCGACGTGGGCCGTGGAGGCGTACCCCCGGCGGCCGACCGCGCCGTCGTGCAGGCCCATCACCCCCTCGATCACGGCGACGTCGGCGGGCGTGGGGACGCTCGCGCCGTGGCGCAGCAGCGGCGCGACGCGCTCCGGCCCGACCAGCCACGGGTCGAGGTTGCGGCCGGGCCGGCCGGCGGCCAGCGCGTGGTAGCCGGGGTCGATGTAGTCGGGGCCCACCTTGTGCGGGCTGACGGTCAGGCCGCGGCGGCGCAGCGCGCCGAGCAGGCCGGTCGCCACGGTCGTCTTGCCGTGCCCGCTGGCCGGGGCGGCGACCACCACCCGGGGCAGCGCCCACGAGGTGCTCACCATTCGATGCCCTTCTGGCCCTTCTGGCCGGCGTCCATCGGGTGCTTGACCTTGGTCAGCTCGGCGACCAGGTCGGCGGCGGCGACCAGGCGCGGGTCGGCGTCGCGGCCGGTGATCACGACGTGCTGGAAGCCGGGCCGGTCCGCGAGGGTCGCCACGACCTCGTCGACGTCGACCCAGCCCCACTTCATCGGGTACGTGAACTCGTCGAGCACGTAGAGGCCGTAGCGCTGCGCGGCCAGGTCGCGCTGGATCTGCCGCCAGCCCTCCAGGGCGTCGGCGGCGTGGTCGGCCTCGCCGCCGCGCTGGATCCACGACCAGCCCTCGCCCATCTTGTGCCAGGCGACCGGCGCGCCCTGGCCGGTGCGCCCGTGCACCTCGCCGAGGGCGCGGAAGGCGTTCTCCTCCCCGACCCGCCACTTGGCGCTCTTGACGAACTGGAACACCCCGATCGGCAGCCCGGCGGTCCAGGCGCGCAGGGCCAGCCCGAACGCGGCGGTCGACTTGCCCTTCATCTGACCGGTGTGGACGATCAGCAGCGGCCGGTGCCGCCGCTGCCGCGTGGTCAGCCCGTCGTCGGGCACCCGTTCCGGCCTACCCTGCGGCATCAGCGCACACTCCTGTCCTGCCGGCTCGTCCTGCCGGCATTCCGCGATCTTGCGGTTGCGGCCCCCGCCTGCACCTGGTTCGCCCCTTTCGTCCGGGCCCGAAGTGCAAGATCGCCGGGGGTGGGGGTGGGGGCGGTGAGGGTGGTGAGGGGGCGGTGGGGGGCGTTCAGGTGGGCGGCCAGGCGGCGGGCCAGGTGCAGGCGGACGGGGCCGGACTCGCAGTCGACGACCACGCACGGCGCGCCGGTGGCGGCGAGCACCGCCGCCGCGCGGTCGGCCCGCTCCAGCGGGCGGGGCCCGGCGGTGGCCCGGCCGTCGGTGAGCACCAGCACCAGGGGACGCCGCCGCGGGTCGCGCAGCCGCTCCACCCGCAGCAGCTCGGCGGCGGCGAGGAGGCCCTCCGCGAGCGGGGTGCGCCCGCCGGTGGGCAGCTCGGCGAGGCGGGCGGACGCGGCCAGCACCGACGAGGTCGCCGGGAGCAGGGTCCGCGCCCCGGCCCCCCGGAAGGCGACCACGGCCACCTTGTCCCGCCGCTGGTAGGCGTCGGTGAGCAGGGCGAGCACGGCGCCCTTCACGGTCGACATCCGCTCCCGCGCCCCCATCGAGCCGCTGGCGTCGACGACGAACAGCACGAGGTTGCCCTCACGCCCCTCGCGGACCGCCTCGCGCAGGTCGGCCGGGCGCAGCCGCAGCGGGCCGCCGACCCGGCCCCGGGCCACCTGGTGCCCGGCGGCGGCGCGGATCGTCGCCGGCAGGTGCAGCGGGCCGGGCCGGCCGGCGCGCGGGGTCCGCGCCCCGGTGGTGCGGCCCCGGCCGGTGCGGGCCCGCGACCGCCGGCCGGGCACCCCGTCGCCGACGCCGGGCGCGGTGAGCAGCCGGGCCGTCAACCCCGTGCGGGGTACGGCCACCCGCTGCCGTCCGCCGCCGCCCTGCTCCCCGGGCGGAGCTGCGGGCTGGTCCCCGGGCCGGGCGCGCTCCCCGGGGCCCCGGGCGTCGGCGGTCGGCCCCGCCGTGCCGTCGCCGGAGCCGTCGCCGTCCTGCCGCTCGCTCGCCGGGCCGCCAGCCGCCGGCCCGTTCCCCGGGTCGTCGCCTCCCGCCGGGCCGCCCCCGTCGGGACCACCGCCGCCGTGGGGACCACCGCCACCGTGGGGACCGCCATCACCGTGGGGACCGCCACCGCCGTCCGGGCCGCCGCCGTCGCCGTCGGGGGCGGGCGGGTCGTCGTCGGGGTGCTCGTCGGCGGCTCGCCGCAGCGCCTCGTCGAGGCGGTCCTCGTCCAGCCCCGGGGCGTCGAACGGGTCGCGGCGGCGGCGGTGCGGCAGGGCGAGCCGAGCGGCGACGCGGACGTCCTCGGCGGTCACCACCGTCCGGTCCTGCCAGGCGGCGTGCGCCATCGCGGCGCGGGCGGTGACGATGTCGGCGCGCATCCCGTCCACGTCGAACGCGGCGCACACCTCGGCGATCTGGCGCAGCGCGGCGTCGGGCAGCAGCACCCGGCCGAGCCGGTCCCGGGCGGCGGCGACCCGCCGGGCCACCTGGGCGTCGGCGTCGGCCCAGCGGGCGGCGAACCCGGCCGGGTCGGCGTCGGCGGCGAGCCGGCGGCGCACCACCTCCACCCGCACGGCCGGGTCGCGGCTGGCGGCCACCTCCACGGTCAGCCCGAACCGGTCCAGCAGTTGCGGGCGCAGCTCCCCCTCCTCCGGGTTCATCGTGCCCACCAGCAGGAACCGGGACGCGTGGCTGACCGACACGCCCTCCCGCTCGACGTGGTTGCGGCCCATCGCGGCGGCGTCGAGGAGCAGGTCGACGAGGTGGTCGTGCAGCAGGTTGACCTCGTCGACGTAGAGCACGCCCCGGTGGGCGGCGGCGAGCAGGCCGGGCTCGAAGGCGCGTACCCCCTCGGCGAGCGCCCGCTCCAGGTCCAGCGAGCCGACCACCCGGTCCTCGGCGGCCCCCACGGGCAGCTCGACCAGGCGGGCCGGGCGACGCTCGACGGGCGCGGCGGCGCGGCCCGGGTCCGCCGGCTCCGCCGGCGACGGGCCCTCGGAGGCGGCCGGGTGCGGGCCGTCGGGGCAGGACGGGTCCGGCGTCGCCGGGTCGCAGGCGAACCGGCAGCCGGCGACCTGGTCGACGGGCGGAAGCAGGGCGGCCAGGGCCCGCACGGCGGTGGACTTCGCGGTGCCCTTCTCGCCCCGCACGAGGACCCCGCCGATGGCCGGGCAGACGGCGTTGAGCAGCAGCGCGAGGCGCATGTCGGCCATGCCGAGCACGGCGGAGAAGGGGAAGACGCTCATTGCCGGTCCTCCAGGTCGCCCTCGCTGGCCAGGTACGTCTCGCGCAGCCGGTCGAGGGTGGCCGGCTGCGGGGCCGCCCACATCCCCCGGTCGGCGGCCTCCAGGAGCCGCTCGGTGATGCCGCGCAGCGCCCACGGGTTGGACTGCTCCAGGAACGCCCGGGTGGTGTCGTCGAAGACGTACTCGGCGGCGAGGCGCTCGTACATCCAGTCGTCGACGACGCCGGCGGTGGCGTCGTAGCCGAACAGGTAGTCCACGGTGGCGGCCAGCTCGAACGCGCCCTTGTAGCCGTGCCGGCGCATCGCGGCGATCCACTTCGGGTTCACCACGCGGGCCCGGAACACCCGCCGGGTCTCCTCACCCAGGGTGCGGGTGCGCACGTCGTGCGGCATCGCCGAGTCCCCCACGTACGCGGCGGGGGCGACGCCGGTGAGGTGGCGCACCATCGCCACCATCCCGCCGTGGTACTGGAAGTAGTCGTCGGAGTCGACGATGTCGTGCTCCCGGGTGTCCTGGTTCTTCACCGCCACGGCGATGCGGGCGAAGGAGCGTTCCATGTCGGCGCGGGCCTCCCGCCCGTCCAGGCCGGGGCCGTACGCGTAGCCGCCCCAGACGGCGTACACCTCGGCGAGGTCGGCGTCGCTGCGCCAGTTGCGGGCGTCGATCAGCGGCAGCAGCCCCGCCCCGTACGCCCCCGGTTTGGAGCCGAAGACGCGGGCGGTGGCCCGGCGCTCGTCGCCGTGCTCGGCGAGGTCGGCGGCGACGTGCGCGGCGACGTAGTTCTGCTCGGCCGGCTCGGCGAGGGCGGCGACCCGGCGCACCGCGTCGTCGATCAGCGCGACGACGTGCGGGAACGCGTCGCGGAAGAAGCCGGAGATGCGGACGGTGACGTCGACGCGGGGCCGGCCCAGCTCGGCCAGCGGCACCACCTCGACCCCGGTAACCCGGCGGGACCGGTCGTCCCAGGTCGGGCGGCAGCCGAGCAGGGCGAGCACCTCGGCGACGTCGTCGCCCTGGGTGCGCATGGCGCTGGTGCCCCAGACGGTGAGCCCCACCGAGCGGGGATAGGCGCCGGTGTCGGCGAGGTGCCGGGCCAGCAGCGAGTCCGCGAGGGCCACCCCGACGTCCCAGGCGTTGCGGCTGGGGATGGCCTTCGGGTCGACGGAGTAGAAGTTGCGGCCGGTGGGCAGCACGTTGACCAGGCCCCGGGTGGGCGAGCCGGACGGGCCGGGCGGCACGAACCGCCCGTCGAGCGCGGCGAGCACCCGGTCGACCTCGTCGGTGGTGCGCGCCAGCCGGGGCGCCACCTCGCGGGCGGCGAAGCGCAGCACGTCGGCCGCGTCGGGCACGGGCCCGCCGGTGACCTCCGCGACGACGGCGTCGACGGTGGCGGCGACGGCGCTGTCGTCGCCCGCGTCGGCGGCCCAGCCGACGGTCTCCATGCCGACGACGAGGCGGCGGGCCAGCCCCTCGATCAGGTCGACGGCGTCGGCGGCGGTGCCGGCGGGGCCGTCCGCGACGGCGGTCAGCGCCGCCGGCACGGCGATGCGCCGTCCCGGCTCGGCGAGCAGGGCGGCCTCGTCGAGGCCGTACGCGGCGGCGAGCGCCTGCCGCAGGCCGGGCAGGGCACGCGCCCCGCCCCACACCTGGGGCGCGCGCAGCACGGCGAGGACCAGGTTGACCCGCGCCTCGCCGGTGGGCGCGCCGCCGAGGACGTGCAGGCCGTCGCGGATCTGCACGTCCTTGACCTCGCACAGGTACCCGTCGAGGTGCAGCACGAAGTCGTCGAAGTCGTCGGCGGCGGGCATGTCGGCGGTGTGCAGGTCGTGGTGCAGCTCGGCGGCGCGCACCAGGTCCCAGATCTGGGCCCGCACCGTCGGGACCTTCGCCGGGTCGAGGGCCTGCACGGTGGCGTACTCGTCGAGGAGCTGTTCGAGCTTCGCCAGGTCGCCGTACGTCTCGGCGCGGGCCATCGGCGGCACGAGGTGGTCGACGACGACGGCGTGGGCGCGACGCTTGGCCTGGGTGCCCTCGCCGGGATCGTTGACGATGAACGGGTACACCAGCGGCAGGTCGCCCAGGACGGCGTCGGGGGCGCAGTCGGCGGCCAGGCCGAGGCCCTTGCCGGGCAGCCATTCCAGGGTGCCGTGCTTGCCGAGGTGCACCACGGCGTCCGCGCCGAACCCGCCGTCGGCCTCGGGCGCGGCCAGCCAGCGGTACGCGGCGAGGTAGTGGTGGCTGGGCGGCAGGTCGGGGTCGTGGTAGATGGCGATCGGGTTCTCGCCGAACCCGCGCGGCGGCTGGATCGCCAGCAGCACGTTGCCCAGCCGCAGGCCGGCGAGCACGACGTGGCCGTCGTCGACGTACAGCTCGCCGGGCGGCTCGCCCCAGTGCTCGCGGATCCGTTCGCGCAGCGCGGCCGGGAGCGCGTCGAACCAGCGCCGGTAGCTCGCCTGCGGCACCCGGGCGTCGGCGGCGGCGAGCTGCGCGGGGGTGAGCCACTCCACGTCGTGGCCGCCGGCGGCGATCAGGGCGTGGATGAGCGCGTCCCCGTCGTCGGGCACGGGCCGGCCGCCGAGGTGGTAGCCGGCGTCGGCGAGCGCGGCGAGCAGCCGCACCGCCGAGGCCGGGGTGTCCAGGCCGACGGCGTTGCCGACCCGGGAGTGCTTCGTCGGATAGGAGCTGAGCACGATCGCCAGCCGCTTGTCGGCGTGGGGCACGTGCCGCAGCCGGGCCTGGCGCGCGGCGATCCCGGCGACCCGGGCGGCCCGCTCGGGGTCGGGCTCGTAGACCGACAGCCCGTCGGCGTCGATCCGCTTGAACGAGAACGGCACGGTGACGATCCGGCCGTCGAACTCGGGGATGGCCACCTGCATGGCGGCGTCCAGCGGGGACAGCCCGGCGTCGCTGCCGGCCCACTGCTCGCGGGTGCTGGTGAGGCAGAGCGCCTGCACGATCGGCACGTCGAGGGCGGCGAGCGCGCCGACGTCCCAGGCGTCGTCGTCGCCCCCGCCGGAGGCGTCGGCGGCCACCGTCCCGCCGGCGGCCAGCACGGTGACGACGAGGGCGTCGCAGCGGGCGAACAGCTCCAGCGGCCCGTCGCCGGGGGCGAGCCCGCGCAGCGAGCCGCAGAAGATCGGCAGGGGGTTCGCCCCGGCGGCGTCGACCGCGTCGGCGAGGGCGTCGACGAAGGCGGTGTTCCCGGCGAGGGCGTGCGCCCGGTAGAAGACGATCCCGACGGTCGGCCGCTCGGGCTTGTGCGGGCGCTCGCCGTGGACGCCGTGCCCGGGGGTGGGCGCGGGCGGGGCGAAGCCCTCGCCGGTGAGCAGCACCGTGTCGGAGAGGAACCGGGCCAGCTCGGCGAGGTTGCCCGGACCGCCCTCGACCAGGTACGCCAGCGCTTCGGTGGCCACCCCGGAGGCCACGGTGGACGCGGCCATCAGCTCGGCGTCGGGGACCGCCTCGCCGCCGAGGACGACCGTGGGCACCCCGGAGCCGAGCACGGCCGCGAGGCCGTCCGGCCACGCCTGCCGGCCGCCGAGCAGCCGTACGACGGCGAGGTCGACGCCGTCGAGCAGCGCCGGCACGGCGTCGGCGGCGACGCGGGCGGGGTTGGCCAGCCGGTAGCCGACGCCGCTGGCCCGGGCGGCGAGCAGGTCGGTGTCGGCGGTGGACAGCAGCAGGATGCGCACGGAAGGCTCCGGAGAGTGACGCACGGGGCGGCGGGTGGGCCGCCTGCGGGCAGGCATGGGCGCGGGTTCAGCGGGTGCGGCGGGCCTGCGGCCGGCTCACCGGCGGCGGCCGGAGCGCCGGGGACGCAGCATGACGCGGTACGCGGTGCGCGGGCTCAGGTGCGGCGACGGGGCGCGGGCAGGCTGTCGCGCGCCAGCAGGCGGCGACGATGGTCGTCGATGTGCGAGACGCCGTGCGTCATCGGGTCCTCCTCGGGTGTCCACGCCCTGGGGTCGCTCCGACGGCCGAAGTATCCTGGCTCCCGGATCGACGCTCACCCCCGGCCTTCCAACCGCAGACACACGGTCGTGACTCACGAGGGGGGATCGCTCCCCGGTGACAGTGGCGGGACCGCGCCGGAATCGCACCGGCTTCCTTCACTGCCGTCAGGCCGCGAATGCTGCCACACCCGACCGCCGCCGGTCAACGCCGGACCACCGGCCGCCCACAGCCCCGAACCACATCGATGAACGACAATTGCATCGGGAATCGGATGCGGTGAGGGCAAATGTCGTACGCCGATGGCTGGGGGTCGTTTCGCGCACCCTTTCCTGCCGGCCGGCCCTCGGGCTGGTTAGGCTGATTCCGATCATCTCCCGCTGGCGCGGGACGGGAATCGCGCGAAAGGCATCCGATCAGGTGGCGACGCAGGTCATCGTGCTCAACGGCGGCTCCAGTTCGGGCAAGTCCGCGATCGTCCGGTGCCTCCAGCGCATCCTGCCGCACCCGTGGATCAGTTTCGGCGTGGACGACCTGATCGACCGGCTGCCGCCGGCCATGCTGGGCTCCCCGTCCGGGCTGACGTTCGGCCAGCGGGGCGAGGTCGACGTCGGCGAGGACTTCCTCGCCGTGCAGCACGCCTGGCTGGTCGGCATCGCCGCGATGGCGGGCGCCGGGGCACGGATCATCCTGGACGAGGTCTTCCTCGGTGGCGGCGCCTCCCAGGAGCGCCTCGGCGGCTACCTGGCCGACGTCGAGGTGCTGTGGGCCGGGGTGCGGTGCCCCTCGGCGGTCGCGGCGGGCCGGGAGGTCGCCCGGGGCGACCGGGTGATCGGGATGGCGGCGGCACAGGCCGAGACCGTGCACGAGGGGGTCCGCTACGACGTCGAGGTCGACACCAGCCGCGCCGAGTCTCTCGACTGCGCGCGGGCCATCGCCTCGCGCGTGCGCTGAGCGACGCCGGGCGGCGGGCCGGTGCGCCGCCCGGCGGGTCAGCGCAACCGGCGCTCCGGGTGCGCCCGGTTCCAGGCCCGCATCCGCTCCGGGTATCCGGTGCGCGCGGCCTCGTACAACGGCACGGCGTGCCGCTGGGCGATCTTCGCGGCGACCCGCGGCGACCCGGTCCGCCGCCGGATCCACTCCCCGTCGTGGGCGATCGCCATCACCGTGGTGTCGGTCGCGGTGGTCTCCGGCTCCAGGTAGAACTCCACACCCCGGCGGCTGCGGACGAACGCCTCCAGGGCGGCCAGGTCGTCCGGCGTCGCCTCGCGGTCGAGCTTCGTCGGGGTCCCGTCGGCGGCAGGTCGGCGGCGGCTGAACCAGCCCATGCCCGGCTCCTCTCCTCGGCGTAGGTACCAGTGGAGCATCCCCGCCTGGCAGCCTGCTGGACGCGGCATGTGAGGAAGCTGACCATGGGCCGGCCGCAACGGCAGCTACGGCCACTCGCTGTTCGAGGTGGCCGTGCGCTGAGCCGCAGCGGCGGGCCCCGGGCCGGTCGGCGCGCCGGCCGACCGACCCGAAAAGCGTCGCTCAGCCGCGCCGCCACTTCTGGTTCGCACCGCCGGTGCACTCCCAGATGACCAGCCGCGCCCCGTCGGCGCTGTTCCAGCCCTGCACGTCGACACACTTGTTGGCCTGCGGATTGACCAGGTCACCGGCGCCGCTGAGGACGAACTGCTGGGCCGGGTTGCCGCTGCACCTGGCGAGCTGGACGACCGCCCCGTTCGCGGTGGAACCCCAGGCCACGTCCATGCACAACCCGAACGCCCGGATGGTGCCGTCACCGGCGAAGGTCCAGCGTTGCGCGTTGGTGCCGTTGCAGGTCCACAACTGCAGGTACTGCCCGTCGACGCCGTTGGAGCTGGGCACGTCGATGCACTTGCCGGCGTAGCCGATGAGCTGGCTGGCGCCGCCGCCGGTGGTGGTGGTGAGGGACAGCCCGTACGCGCCGAGGATCTCGTTGACCGGCTGGTAGACGGTGGTGCCGCCGGAGCTGCAGTCGCCACCGGCGCCGGAGGTGACGCCCTGCGCCTGGTTACCGGAGATGAACGAGCCGCCGGAGTCGCCGGGCTGCGCACACGCGCTGCTCGCGACCAGCCCGTACACCAGGGATCCGGAGTAGTTGACCGTGACGTCCCGGGCGGTGATCGTGCCGCACCGCCAGCCGGTCGTCCGGCCGGACCGGCAGACGGAGCTGCCCACCGCCGCCTCCGCCGAGCCGGCCACCGGGGTCGTCCCGCCGCCGTAGTTGTTCACCGTCGGCGTCGACACCCACGAGGAGTTGGTCTGCACCCAGGCGTAGTCGTTGCCCGGGAAGGAGGAGCCCCGGAAGGTGCCCTGGGCGACGCCGCTGCCACTGGTGCTGCTGCCCACCCCGCCGCAGTGTCCGGCGGTGACGAAGCCGCCGGCGACCGCGAACCCGACCGAGCACAGCACGCTGTTGTTGATGACGTACTGGTCGCCGCCGCGGATGTCGTAGACCGGGCGGTACGGCTGGGCGCCCGACACCAGGCGGACCGCGCCGTCGGCGAGGCCGGCGGCCCGGGCGAACTTCCGGGCCGATGCGGCGTCGGCGGCCCGGACCACCACGCTGTTGCTCGCCGGGTCCACGTACCAGGACTGCACGGTCGGGCCGGCGTGCGCGGCCCGGCGGTCGAGGGTCGCTTTGGTCCGACCCAGGTCGGCCAGGCTCCACCGGACCACCTGCGGGCGGGCCCCGGCGCTCCGGACCCGGTCGGCGCGGGCGGACGTGGTCACCCCCACCACGAGGCTGCTCCCGTCGGCGGCGATCCACGATCCGCCGTAGGCGGTGCCCAGCTCGGCGCGCAGCCGCCGCTCGATCGACGGCGCGCCCGCCTCGACGGCCGACCGGCGGCGGAGCTGATCCTCGGTCAGGCCGAGGTCGCGGCGCAGGGCGGCATGCTGGCCGGCGGAGATGGTGGATGACAAGGCGGTGTCGGTCGGCGGAGCGGCGGCGGTCGGCGGGGCGGCCGACGCGACGCCGCCGGGGGCGGTGGCGAGCGCGGCGACCATGGTTACGGCCCCGAGGACGGCGCCCAGCTGACGGAGCATTCTGCCCCCTTCATGACGGATCGGATCGCTGTGAGAGCGCTTTCAGGCAACAATCTTTACCAATAGACCGACGCCTGTCAATGCGACCACCGGGGCGAGCCGCCACGGTACGACCGCCACCGCGACCACGGGCCGTACGGCGGGCCGCGCGTGCAACAACGTGGCTAGGCCCGGCTCCGGGTGCCGGCCGGCGGCCGGAGCACCGGGACCAGGGCGAGGGCGGGCACCAACAGCAGCGGCACCAACAGCAGCGCCCGCAGCGTGCCCACCTGGTCGCCGAGCAGCCCGAGCAGCGGCGGGCCGCCGAGGAAGGCCGTGTATCCGATCACTCCGACGACGCTGACCCGGGCCGGCGCCCGGTCCTCCTCGTCGGCGGCGGCGCTGAGCCCCACCGGGAAGCCGAGCGACGCGCCCAGCCCCCACAGCGCGACGCCGACGATCGCCACCGGCCCGCCGCCGGCCAGCACCGCGAGACCGGCGCCCACGACGGCGAGCAGGATG
This sequence comes from Micromonospora sp. NPDC002575, assembly GCF_042889525.1. Lineage (NCBI taxonomy): Bacteria > Bacillati > Actinomycetota > Actinomycetes > Micromonosporales > Micromonosporaceae > Micromonospora > Micromonospora sp. NPDC002575. Next base: position 121,809 of record NZ_JBIARA010000013.1, read on the forward strand.
GTGCCGAACAGCACCGGCACCCGGCCCCACCGGTCGATCGCCACCGTTCCGGCGGTGCGCCCGATGGTCATGCCGACCACGAACACCCCGAACACGGCGGCGCCGGCCGCCTCGCTGAGCCCGTACCCGTCGACGAAGGCCACGGCCAGCCAGTCGTTGGCGCTGCCCTCGCTGAACGCCATCACCAGCACCAGCAGGCCGATGAGCAACGTACGCGGCTCCCGCCAGGCGGCGAGCAGCGACGCGCGCCGGGCCGAGGCGGCGGTCCGCTCCCCGCCGGCCGGCGCGTCGCCGGCGGTGGGGAGGAACATGCGGGCCCCGAGCAGCGTGCCGACCATCACCACCACCGCGAGGACGCCCAGGTGCACGGCGATCGGCACCCCGACCCGCGCGGCCCCGGCCCCGATCCCCGCCCCGGCCACCGACCCGAGGCTCCAGGCCGCGTGGAACCGGGGCAGGATCGTACGCCCCAGCCGCCGCTCGACCGTCGTACCCTCGATGTTCATCGCCACGTCGCAGGTGCCGGTGCCGTAGCCGAAGGCGAACAGGCCGACGGCGGCCCCGGGCAGGAACCCGGCGGCCCCGGCGGACGTGCCGGCGACGGCCAACCCGCCCGAGACCAGCGCGGTGCCGAGGAGCACCGCGCGGGCCGTGCCGAGGCGCTGGGCCACCAGCCCGGCCATCGGCATGGCCAGCAGCGAGCCCACCGACATCGACAGCAGCAGCAGGCCGAGCCCCGAGGCGCTGAGGTCCAGCGCCTCCCGGGTGCCCGGCACCCGGACGAACCAGGTGGCGATCGCGAGCCCGTTCAGGGCGAACACGGCCGCCACGCCGTTGCGGGCGGACAGTGCCGCGCGTTGCGCGCCGGCCCGACCGGCATCCGGCTCGGCGGGCGGTGCGTCGGTGCTGCTCACGGCGAAGTCCTCTCGGCTCAGCGGGCGTCGACCGTTATTGGACACCCTGGCGCGACAGCACCGATCATGACCCCCGCCCCTTACCGTCATCCGGGCCGGCCCCGTCCCGGCAGGCACCGGGACCGGCCTCACACGGCCGGCAGGCCGAGGGCCTCGTCGACCCGGCCGAGCACGGCGGCGTCGTCGTCCACGCCGACCCCGCGCAGCAGGTCGATCGCGGTGGCCCGCACCTGCCCCACGATCATCGCCAGCGGCAGGGGCTGGCCGGAGGCGAAGAGCCGCCCGGCGACCCGGACGGCGTCCAGCGCGGCAACCTCGGCGCGGCCGGCGTGCTCGTCGGCAACCTCGGCACGGCCGTCGAGGTCGGCGGCGAACGCCTCCCCGGCCGCCTGCACGGCGTCGGCGAGGCAGCGGACCGCCCCGCCGAGGTCGGCCGGCACGGGGGTCGCCAGCCGGGTGAGGGTCACCCCGGCCCGGGCCAGCACCCGCACGTTGCGCACGGCGTAGTCGATCTGCCCGATGGACGCGTCGACGGTACGCAGCCGGCCCAGGTGCCGACGGCGGCGTACGTGCAGGGTCAGCGCCTCCCCGGCGGCGAGCACCGCGTCGCGCAGCCGCTCCACGGCCGCGTCCATGCCCCGCGCCCGGTCCAGGGCGGCCAGGGCGGCCTGCTCGTCGCGGCCGTCGAGGGCGTCCGCGACCTCGCGCAGCAGCCCGGCGAGGTCCTCGAAGGTCTGCCGGAACTCGGCGACCAGCGGGGCGAGCGGGCGGCGGGCGTCGACGAGCTGGCTGGCCACGAGGGCCACCGCCCCGCCGATCAGCGCGTCGACGAACCGGAACGGGATCAGCGACTCGGTCGGCGGGGCGACCACCACCAGGTAGAGGGCGGAGACGGCGGCCTGCACCACGGAGACGCCGCTCGCGCCGACCGCCACGGCCAGCACGATGGTGAGCAGGATGACCGTGAAGACCGTCCAGCTGTTGCGCGGGCCGAGTGCCTGCACCACGACGTCGGCGACGAGCACCCCGGCGGCGACGCCGAGCACCACCTCCACCGCCCGGCGCATCCGCTGGCCCCGGGCCTGCCCCAGGACGATGAGCGCGGCGGCCGGGGCGAAGAACGGCTGCGGGTGCCCGACGAGCCGGGTGGCCAGCACCCAGGCCACCGTGGCCGCGACCGTGCCCTCCGCCACCGGCAGCCAGCCCTGCCGGACCCGGCCGGCGGCCTCCCGGAACCAGCTCCACCGCACCATCGCCGCCTCCCTGCCCTCGCGCCACCGCCCATGGTGCTCCGGCCCCGCCGCACGCCGTGCCCCGCCCCCGCCACTTGCGCGATCTTGCACTTTGGGCCCGGGCAAAGGGGGTGAAGCGCCCTTCTGGGGGGCCGCAAGTGCAAGATCGGCGCGGGCTGGGGGCCGCGACGGCGGGCGCGGCCCCCAGGGCAGAGCCGGCGGTCAGGCCACGTGGGTGAGGTGGGCCGTGATCGCGGCGGCGAGGATCTCCGGGCCGGGGCGGGCCCAGAGGTCGGCGTGGAAGACCTCCACCTCGATCGCCCCCCGGTAGCCGGCCGCGTCGACCGCGTCGCGGAACCGGCGCATGTCGACGCAGCCCTCGCCGGGCAGCGCCCGGCCCAGCAGCACCCCCTCCGGCAGCGGGGTGACCCAGTCCGCCACCTGGAACGCGGCGATCCGGTCCCCCGCGCGGGCGATCTGCCGGAACACCGTGTCGTCCCACCACAGGTGGTACGTGTCGACCACCACCCCGACCGCGCCCGGGTCGTACCGCTCGGCGATGTCGAGCGCCTGGCCGAGGGTGGAGATCACGCAGCGGTCGGCGCAGAACATCGGGTGCAGCGGCTCGATGGCCAGCCGCACCCCGGCCGCCCCGGCATGCGGCACCAGCTCACCGATCGCGTCGGCGACGCGTTCGCGGGCGGCGTCGACGTCGCGGCTGCCGGCCGGCAGGCCACCGGAGACCAGCACCAGCTCGCGGGTGCCGAGGGCGGCGGCCTCCTCGATCGCCCGCAGGTTCTCGTCGCGCCAGCCGTCGGCGGTGAAGAACCCGCCCCGGCACAGCGAGGTGACGGTGAGGCCCGCCTCGCGGACCAGCCGGGCCGCCCGTTCGACGCCGTATTCGCGCACCGGCTCGCGCCAGAGCCCGACGCCGGGCACCCCGGCCGCCACGCAGCCGGCGACCAGCTCCTCCAGGTCCCAGCCGGTGGCGGTGGCCTGGTTGAACGAGAACCGGGCCAGCGGGCCGCCGAACCGGTCGCCCGCCGAGCCGCCGTCGGCGGTCGCGGCCGGCCCGCCGGCCGCGCGCGTCGCCGGCCCACCCGCACCGGCCGCCGCCCCGGCGGTCGTGCGCGCCGTCGGCTCGGCCACCGTGGCCGCTGCCGGCCCGTCCACGGCGGTCACTGGGGCACCCCGGCGACCGTGAAGTAGGCCCGGGCCCGCGCGGCGGCCAGCTCGGCGTCGGGCAGCAGCCCGGCCGCATCGGCCAGGACGAGCAGTCGGGCCAGGTGGGCCGGCGACCGGCCCGCCTGCTGGCCGCCGACCATGGTGAAGTGGTCCTGGTGGCCGGTCAGCCAGGCCAGGAACACGATGCCGGTCTTGTAGTGCCAGGTCGGTGCCGCGAACAGGTGCCGGGCCAGCGGCACGGTCGGGGCGAAGACCTCGTCGTACGCCGCGAGGTCGTGCGCGTCGAGGGCGGCCAGCGCGGCGGCGGCGGCCGGTGCGATGGCGGCGAACACCCCGAGCAGCGCGTCGGAGTGGCCGGCCTCGTCGCCCCGGATCAGCTCCGGGTAGTGGAAGTCGTCGCCGGTGTACAGGCGCACCCCGGCGGGCAGCCGGCGGCGCAGCGCGACCTCCCGGTCGGCGTCGAGCAGGGACACCTTGATCCCGTCGACCTTCCCGGCGTGCGCCTTGATCAGGTCGAGCACGGCGTCGGCGGCGAGGTCCAGGTCGGCCGAGCCCCAGTAGCCGGTCAACGCCGGGTCGAACATGTCGCCGAGCCAGTGCAGCACCACCGGCTGGTCGGCGGCGGCCAGCAGGTGGGCATACACCTCCTGGTAGTCCTCGGGGCCCCGGGCGGCGGCGGCGAGGTGCCGGCTGCACATGAGCACCGGCCGGGCCCCGGCGGACAGCACCTCGGCGAGCTGCTCGGCGTAGGCGTCGCGGATCTGCCCGATGCTGGCCGGGCCGGCCGGGAGCTGGTCGGTGGCGACGCCGGCCACGATCCGGCCGCCGGCCGCGCGGGCCTCGGCGGCGCTGCGCCGGATCAGCTCGCGGGTCGCCGGGTAGTCCAGGCCCATGCCGCGCTGCGCGGTGTCCATCGCCTCGGCGACCCCGAGTCCGTACGACCACAGGTGCCGCCGGAAGGCGAGGGTGCGGTCCCAGTCGACGGTGGCCGGGGCGCCGGGGACGTTCTCGGCGCGCGGGTCGGCCACCACGTGCGCGGCGGCGTACGCGACGCGGGAGGTCGCCGGGGCGGCGGGGCGGGGGAAGCCGCCGCTGCCGGTGAGCCGGTGGCGGGTGCCGTCGGGCAGGACGACGTCGCCGCTCATCGGCCCAGCTCCGGGATCTCGATGCGGCGGTGCTCGCGGGCGGAGCGCAGGCCCAGCTCGGCGAGCTGCACGCCGCGCGCGCCGGCCATGAAGTCCCACGGGAACGGCTCGCCGGCCACCACGTGCCGCAGGAACGCCTCCCACTGCACCTTGAAGCCGTTGTCGAACTCGCCGTTGTCCGGCACCTCGCTCCACTGGGACCGGAAGCTCTCGCCGGAGGGCAGGTCGGGGTTCCACACCGGCTTCGGGGTGACCGACCGGTGCTGGACGCGGCAGTGGCGCAGCCCGGCGACGGCGCTGCCCTCGGTGCCGTCGACCTGGAACTCGACCAGCTCGTCGCGGTGCACCCGGACGGCCCAGGAGGAGTTGAGCTGGGCGATGATCCCGCCGTCGAGCTCGAAGATGCCGTACGCGGCGTCGTCGGCGGTGGCCGGGTAGGCACGCCCGGCCTCGTCGACGCGGCGCGGGATGTGGGTGGCGTTGACGCAGGTGACGGCGCGGACCGGGGCGAACAGCTCCGCCAGCACGTAGTGCCAGTGCGGGAACATGTCCATCACGATGCCGCCGCCGTCCTCGGCACGGTAGTTCCAGGACGGGCGCTGGGCGGGCTGCCAGTCGCCCTCGAAGACCCAGTAGCCGAACTCGCCGCGCACGGAGAGGATGCGGCCGAAGAAGCCGCCGTCGATCAGGCGCTTGAGCTTGCGCAGGCCGGGCAGGAACAGCTTGTCCTGCACCACGCCGGTGCGGATGCCGGCGGCGTCGGCGGCCCGGGCCAGCTCGACGGCGGCGGCGCTGTCCTCGGCGAGGGGCTTCTCGGTGTAGATGTGCTTGCCGGCGTCGATGGCCTGGCGGACGGCCTTCTCCCGTTGCTGGGTGAGCTGGGCGTCGAAGTAGACGTCGACGTCGTCGCGGGCGAGCGCGGCGGTGAGGTCGGTCGTCCAGTCGGTGAGCCCGTGCCGCTCGGCGATGTCGCGCAGCCGGGTCTCGTTGCGCCCCACCAGGATCAGCTCGGGCCAGATGCGGGTGCCGTCGGCCAGCGGCACCCCGCCCTGCTCCCGGATGGCGAGCAGCGAACGGACGAGGTGCTGGCGGTAGCCCATCCGACCGGTGACGCCATTGACGATGACGCCTATCGACCTACGGCTCATGATTCTCTTCCCTCTCTTCGGGCGGCCGGCACCCGCCCGGCGGGCACACGTGACCGATACGCCAGGCAAGCGCTTTCCCGGGAGCGTAGGGGCCGCCGCCCCGCAGGGCAAGGGCTTTCCGGCGCGACTGCGGTAACCTGTCCGCGACCGCGCGGGGTCCGGCCGCGCGGGCGGACCACGAGGGGCGGCGGATGGCGACGCTGGCCGATGTCGCGCGGCGGGCGGGCGTCTCCCCCGCCACGGCGTCACGGGTGATCAACGGCAGCAGCAAGCCGGTCGCCGACGAGCTGCGCGAACGCGTGCTGCGCGCCGTCGCCGACCTGCGGTACGTGCCGAACGCGCACGCCCAGTTGCTGGCCCGGCCGCAGCGCAGCGTGGTCGGCGTCGTCGTGCACGACGTCTCCGACCCGTACTTCGCCGAGGTGACCCGGGGGCTGCAACGGGTCGCCACCGAACGGGGCCGCCTGCTGATCATCTGCAACAGCTACCGCGACCCCGTGCGCGAGCTGGAGTACGTGGAGCTGCTGCGCGGCCAGCAGGTCGCCGCGATCGTGCTGGCCGGGTCCGGCTACCATGACGCCGATTTCACCACGCGGCTCAACGAGAAGTTGTCCGCGTACGAGGCGACGGGCGGGCGGGTCGCGGTGATCGGCCGGCACGACCACTTCGGCGACGCGGTGATGCCGGCCAACACGACCGGCGGCGAGCTGATCGGCCGGGAGCTGCTGCGCCTCGGGCACCGGCGCGTCGGCGTGGTCGCCGGCCCCCGGGTGCTCACCACCATCACCGACCGGCTGACCGGGCTGCGGCAGGCGCTCGCCGAGCAGGGCGTCGAGCTGCCCGAGGAGCGCATCCGGTACGCCGACTTCGACCGCGACGGCGGGGCCCGGGCCACGGCCGAGCTGCTGGACGCCAGCCCCGCGCCCACCGCGATCGTGGCGCTGAACGACTCGATGGCCGTCGGCGCGCTCGCCCTGCTGCGGGCGCGCGGCGTGCGGGTGCCCGAGGACGTGTCCGTCCTCGGCTTCGACGACATGCCGATCGCCGCCGACGTCACCCCCGCCCTGACCACGGTGCGGCTCCCCCTGGTCGAGATGGGAGTGCGGGCGATGACCCTCGCCCTCGACCCGGCCAGCGGCAGTCCCCGCGTCGAGACGCTGCCGGCGGAGCTGGTGCGCCGGGGCAGCACCGGCCCGGCCCCCGCCTGACCCGCCCCGGGGGGCGGGTCAGGCGGGGGCGGGGCCCAGCCGCCATGTCGGCGACATCGCGCGATCAACTCGCCGGGATACCGCCATGTCGCCGACATGAAGTCGATCAACCGACGCCGTCACCCCGCCCGGTCGGCCCGGGCCAGCTCCGCGAGGCGGTCGATCTGGGCGGGGTCGGACAGGGCCGACCCGACCGCCACCACCTTGACGCCGGCCGCCAGGAAGTCGGCCGCGTTGCCGGCGTCGATGCCGCCGGTGGCCACGAAGCGCAGCTCGGGCAGCGGCCCGGCGACGGCCTTGAACCACTGCGGCCCGAGGCTGACCGCCGGGAACGCCTTCAGCCACGTCAACCCGTGGTCGCGGGCGCGTTGCGCCTCGGTCGGGGTGGCCACGCCGGGCAGGTGCGGAATCCCGTAGGTCAGGGCCACGTCGGCGACGGCGAGGTCGAGCCCGGGCGCGACGGTGAACGCCGCGCCGGCCGACGCGGACTGCCGGACCTGCGCCGGGGTGAACACGGTGCCCGCCCCGACGATCCGGTCCCGCTCGCGTCCCGCCTGGACGGCCGCGCGCAGCGCGGTCACCGCCTCGGGGGTGCGTACCGGCACCTCCACCACGTCGATGCCGAGGTCCCAGGCCCGGTTGGCGAGCCGGACCGTCTCCTGCGGCGGCAGGTCGCGGAGGATCACCATGACCCGCGCGCCAGCGAAGATCGGTGTGAAGTCGTGCGCCGTCACCGGCTGCCCCTTCCGTCTCCGGGGCCGGCCGCGCCGGTCCCCACGTGTGCGCTCCCGTCACCGGTGGCGGCCGTCCCGCCGCCGGCGACCGATCCGGCGGCCGATCCGGCGGCCAAGTCGCCGGCCAGGTCGTCGCCGCCGATCAGGCCGTCACCGCCGGCCAGGCCGTCGCCGCCGGCAAGGCCGTCGAGCAGGCCGGCCGCCACCGGGTCCAGCGCCGCCCACCGGTCGGCGGACAGGGCCACGACCCCGTCGAGGTCCCGCCGCCGGGGCGGGGGCGCGCAGTCGCCGGGCACCGCGAGGGCCCGGACCGCGACGACGTGGCCGCAGCGCAGGGCGGCGCCCTGGTCCAGCCCGCGCAGCACGGCGGAGAGGTATCCGGCGGCGAAGGCGTCCCCCGCGCCGACCGGCTCGACCACCGGCGCGCGCAGCGCCGGCACGAACACCGCCGGCCCGGTGCGCGGCAGCGCCGTCGCGCCGAGCGCACCGTCCTTGACGACCACCGTCGCGGGGCGGGGCAGCAGCCGGCGTACGGCCTGCGGGTCGGCGGTCCCCCACAGCCGCTCGGCCTCGTCCAGCCCGACGAGGACGATGTCGGCCCGGTCGGCGAGGTCGCGCAGCACGTCGGCGGCCCGGTCGGCGGGCCAGAGCCGGGGCCGGTGGTTGACGTCGAAGCTGACCAGCGCGTCGCCCAGCGGCCGGTCGTTGACCGCGTGCGCCACGAGCGCGCGGCAGGACTCCGACAGCACCGGCGTGATGCCGGACAGGTGCAGCAGCCGCGCGCCGGCCAGGCGCGGGTCGTCCAGCGCCTCTGGCCCGAGGCGAGAGGCGGCCGAGCCGGCCCGGTAGTAGTGGACGCCGGTGGCCTCCGGCCGGGGGTCCTTGAAGTAGACGCCGGTCGGCGCGTGCGGGTCGAGCGCCACCGAGGCGACGTCGACGCCCCCTCCGGCGACCTCGCGCAGCACCATCCGCCCGAACGGGTCGTCGCCGACCCGGCTGACCCAGGCCACCCGGTGGCCGAGCCCGGCCAGGCCGATGGCCAGGTTGGACTCCGCGCCGCCGACGCCGAGCCGGAGCCGGTCGGCGCGCTCCAGCGGCGCGGCGTCGGCCGGCGACATGACCACCATGGTCTCGCCGACGGCGACCACCTCGGGGCCGGGACCGCCGGTCATGCGCGTGCCGTCGCGGCGGCGGCCAGGGCGGCGGCCGTGTCGCGGTCGAGGACCCCGTCGGCCACGACGACGCCGTGCCGGCCGTGCCGGCTGCCGCCGGCGGGCACCACGGCCGGCGTCTCGAAGGCGAACGCCACGCAGACCCCCGGGTACATCGCCGTCCGCACGAACCACCGGTCGCCGGGCCCCAGGCCCGTGAAGACCAGGGTGTACGCGCCGCCGCCCGGCCCGGCGCCGGTCAGGGCGACCCACGGCTCGGCGCTGCCGTTGACGCGCTCCTCGCCGTCGGCGGAGGCGGTGAAGGCGTGCGGCGGCCCGGCGGCGACCGCCCGCCAGAAGAACCCGCCGTAGCCGGCGCCGCCGGGGCGGCCGTTGGTGGCGGGGCTGCCGAGGGGGACGTCCCGGTCGGCGGGGGCGGTCAGGGCGTAGCGCAGGTCCAGCCGCCAGGCGTCGGGGTGGCCGGGCACCGGCGCGGCGGCGATTCGACGGCGTTCGGTGAGCAGCACCGCGCCGGCCGGGTCGCGCCACTGGAGCCGGTGGGCCAGCACGTCGTCGGCGCGTTCGTCCCATCCGGTGTGGACGATCCGGCCGTGGTCGTCGCGCCAGGTGTAGCCGGCGTCGCGCACGTAGGTGCGCCCGCCCCAGAGGTTGGTGCCGGCGACGTCCTGCACGGCCAGGGACGCGCCGAGGTGCCAGACGTGGTCGGCGGGCAACTCGTCGGTCACCACCGTCCCGCCCAGCGTCCGCACCGGGTGCAGGTAGGGGCGGGGGCCGTGCCTGGCGTCGAGGTCGGGGGCGAGCACGTAGCGGGCCACCTCGACGCCGCCGACGCGCAGCCGGGGCTCGGCGGGGCCGCCGGGGCCCGCGTCGTCGGTGCGGGGGCGGGGGTGTCGGTCGGTCACGAGGGCTCCACGGCGACGGCGGGGCGGCGGGCGACCGCATGCAGGGCGGCCAGAGCGTATCCGGCGAGGATCGGCAGCGCGACCGGGATGACCAGCGCGGTCAGGACGCCGGCCAGACAGCACACGCCGCTGGCCGCCGCCCAGCCGCCCGGCCGGGCCAGGCACGACCGGGCGGCGGACCGGGCGGCGGCCCGCCAGCCCCGCCCGCCGGCCCGGCCGACCTCGACGACGACGAGGCCGGCGTAGCCGGCCAGGGCCGCGGTGACGACGCCGGTGACCAGCAGGGCGGGCGCCCCGCCGGGGACCCGGCCGGTGGCCAGCGCGGCCAGGTCCGCCCCGAGCAGGGCCGCGCCGGCCAGCGCGGCGAGGGTGACCGGCACGCCGGCCGGCAGCCCCCGCACGTACCGGCGCAGCGTGGTCCGCGCGTCCGGCCAGCCGCCGTCGGTGATCCGGTCGTGCACGGCGGCGCTGGCGGTGGCGAGCGCGGCGCCGGCGGTGACCACCGGCAGCGCGCCCACCACCAGCGCGAACCCGACCAGGGCCAGGTCGGCGGCGTCGCGGAGCACGTCCCGCCAGTCCCGGCGGGACGGCGTGTCCTGCGGCCCGGCGGTCATCCCTTGAGGCCGCTGGTGTTGATGCCCTCGACGAGCATCCGCTGGAAGGCCAGGAAGAACAGGAACACCGGCAGCAGGGACAGCACCGACATGGCGAACATCGGGCCGACCGCGCTCTGGCTGGTCGAGTCGATGAACAGGGTCAGCGCCACCGGCACCGTGTAGTCCTCCAGGCTGGACAGGAAGACCAGCTGCCGGAAGAAGTCGTTCCACGTCCAGATGAACGAGAAGATCGCGGTGGTGACCAGCGCGGGGCGGCTCAGCGGCAGGATGACGTGCCGGAAGATGCCGAACGCGCTGGCCCCGTCGATCTTCGCGGCCTCGTCCAGCTCGCGCGGGATGCCCCGCATGAACTGCACCATCAGGAAGACGAAGAACGCCTCGGTCGCCAGGAACTGCGGGATCAGCAGCGGCAGGTACGGCCACTCGCCGCCGACCAGCCCGAGGCTGCGGAACAGGATGTACTGCGGCACGATCAGCACGTGCCCCGGCAGGAGCAGGGTGCCGATCATGATCGCGAACCACATCCCGCGCAGCCGGAACCGCAGGCGGGCGAAGGCGTACGCGGCGAGCAGGCAGGAGACGGCGTTGCCGGCCACGGTCAGCAGGCTGACCATCGCGCTGTTGAGGAAGAACCGGCCGAAGCTGAGGTCGAAGTTGGTCCACCCGTCGACGTAGTTGCCGGGGGTGAACTCCCTCGGCAGCAGGCCGATGTTGCTGACGATCTCCTCCTGGCTCTTGACCGAGGTGCCGATCATCCAGAACAGCGGGTAGAGCACGACCGCCACGATCGCGATCAGGACGAGCAGGCGGGCGGCCTGCCCCCGGCCGGCGCGCGGGCGGCGCGGCCCGGTCACCGGCGGTTCTGCGGTAGCCGTCGTCACCGGTCCTCCCCGTCGGAGTAGTGCACCCAGAATCGTCCGGTGCCGAAGAAGACCGCCGTGATGACGCCGATGGCGATCAGGAAGACCCAGGCCATCGCCGAGGCGTAGCCCATCTCCAGGTCGGTGAAGCCCTTGATGTAGAGGTTCAGCGTGTACATGAGCGTGGAGTCGACCGGGCCGCCGGTGCCGTTGCTGAGCACGAAGGCCGCGGTGAAGCCCTGGAAACCGTTGATGGTCTCCAGCACCAGGTTGAAGAAGATGACCGGGGAGAGCATCGGCAGGGTGACCGCGCGGAACTGCCGCCACCTGCCGGCCCCGTCCACGGACGCGGCCTCGTACAGCTCGGTCGGCACCTGCTTGAGCCCGGCCAGGAAGATCACCATGGGCGCGCCGAACTGCCAGATGGCGAGCACCATCAGCGTCTCCAGCGCCCAGTCCGGGTCGTTGACCCAGGGCTTGCCCTCGATGCCGAACAGGGCCAGCATCGAGTTGAACGCGCCGTCGCGGTTGAACATGTTGACCCAGACGATGGCCAGCGCGACGCTGCCGCCGAGCAGCGACGGAAGATAGAACAGGCTGCGGAACAGCCCGACCCCGCGCCAGGCCCGGTTGAGCAGCAGCGCCACGCCGAGCGCGGCGGCCAGCTTCAGCGGCACCGCCACCAGGGCGAAGGTCAGGGTCACCCGCACCGCGTGCCAGTACGAGGGATCGCTGGTGAACATCCGCTCGTAGTTGGCGAAGCCCACCCACTCGACCTCCGACCAGGGGGTGAGGATGTCGTAGTTGGTGAAGCTGAGATAGAGGGACAAGAGCATGGGAATCGCCGTGATGGCCATCAGTCCGACGAGCCAGGGCGAGAGGAAGACGTACCCCGCGAGACCTTCGCTTTGCCGGATCCGCCCGGCCGCGCCGTGGGGGGCGCGGGCGCGGGCGGATCCGGGGCCGCGTCGGGTCGGTTCGGGCACTGTGGTCAGGGCCACGAGCCGGCTCCTTTCCGAGCGTGTGCGGCGGTTCAGGCGATGGCGGACTTGCAGGCGTCCATGAACAGGGCCGCCGCGGCGGCCGGGGCGAGCCGGCCGTACTGCGCCTCCTCCGCCGCCTTGATCAGCTCGGCGCGGACCTTGCTGTGGCCCTTGATCGGCACCTGCGGCGACTGGCCGAACTTCTGGGCCAGCTCGGTCTCCACCGCGATGGACTGCTTCATCGCGGGGTCGGTGGTGTCGTCGCTGACGACGCGGCGCAGGTCCAGGTTGGACGGCAGCCCCCGGTCGGTGCCGAGGATCTTGACGGCCTCCGGGTCGTTGGCCAGGAAGTCGAGCACGTCGACGGCGATGTCCTTGTGCTTGCTGCCCCGGAACACCGACCAGTACATGGAGGCGCGGGCCCACTGGGCGCTCGGGTCACCCGGGTAGGCGACGACGCCCAGCTCGTCCTTGGTGTTCTTCTTCAGCTCCGGCATCTGGTTGACCCACACCCAGGAGGTGCCGGCCTTGCCGGTGACCACGAGCTGCTTGGTGATGTCGGTGGCGTTGCCCTCGTGGATCACGTCCGGGGTCGGGGTCGCGCCCCGGTCGCGGGCGCCCTTCCACAGCTCGAACCACTGGGTGACGTCCTCGACGGTGAAGCCGAGCTGCGTGCCCTTGTACATGTCCTTGCCCTGCTGGCGCAGCCACACCCAGAACGCCTTGTAGTCGGCGCTGGGGTCCATGGTGCCGGGGATCTTGGTCTTCTTCGCCACCTGCTCGGCCCAGGCGATGTGCTGCTCCCAGGTCATGCCGGTGGTCGGCTCCGGGAGGCCGTTCTTGGCGAGCAGGGTCTTGTTGTAGACCAGGCCCTGGGTGTTCTCGCCCGCGGCCAGGCCGGCGAGCTTGCCGTCGACCACGCCGTACTGCCACAGGCTCTTGGGGAACTTCGACACGTCGAGCTTGCCCGAGTCGGCGTAGCTGGTCAGGTCGAGGGTGGTGTTGCGGGCCGCGTACTCGGCGAGGTAGTTGTCGTCGATCTGGAAGATGTCCGGCGGGTTGCCGCCGGCGGTGAGGGTGGCCAGCTTGTCGAAGTAGCCCTGGTTGGCCTGCCAGGTCTTCTCGAACGTGACGTTCGGGTTCTTCTTGGTGTAGAGGGCGAGGGCGTCGTCGGTCAGCTTGGCCCGGGCCTCGCCGCCCCACCAGAAGATGGAGAGCTTGACCTTGCCGTCGTCGCCGGCGGAGTCGTCGTCGCCGCAGGCGGCGGCGCCGAGGACCAGCGGCGTGGCCACGGCGAGGGCGACGAGCCCGCGCAGCAGCCTACGGCGGGGGGTACGGTGGGAACGCCCGGTGGGTGTGCCGGCGGTGGGGGGCGTGGCGGGGTGCATGTGCGCTCACTCCTTGGCGTTAGGAGGCGACAGCGCCACCGGTGGCCGCGCTCGGGCGGCCCGGGTCCGCAGGGCGATGCGGACCCGGGCCGACACGGACGGCATCGGGGCTACCGGTCCCTGGAGCGGGTCCGGTGGAGTCGCGGATGACCAACTCGGTCTGGAGCATTACCTGTGCGGTGGTGCGACGGGCGCCGACTGCCGTGCCCCTGCCGACGCCCCGCAGTCCCCGCGGCGCGTCGGTGTCCTGTTGCAGCAGCATGTCGACGGCCGTCCGGCCGGCGGCCCCGGCAGGCGTGGCCACCGTCGTCAACTTGGGCCGGGTGAGCCGGCTCAGGGCGATGTCGTCGATGCCGACGACGCTGACGTCCTGCGGCACCCGGACCCCGAGGGCGTCGAGGCCCTCGATCAGCCCGATCGCCATCAGGTCGTTGTAGGCGAGCACGGCGGTGACGCCGCTGCGCTGGACGTGTTCGGCCAGCGCGAGGCCGCCGTGCTCGGTGGGCGGGTTGGGGCCGAGGACGGTCAGCTCCGCGCCGCCGGCCCGGGCCGCGGCGGCGGCCGAGCGGCGGATCTCCCGGCTGGTCCAGGAGCCACGGGGCCCGCTGAGCAGGCCGATCGCGGTGTGGCCGAGGCCGACGAGGTGCTCGATCGCCGAGCGGGCGCCCTGCCCGACGTCCATCATCACGCAGGGCAGGCCGGCCACCTGGCGGTTTATCACCACCAGCGGGACCTCGCGGCTGAGCTGCTCGATGAGGCTGTTGCTCATCCGAGGGCTGCACAGCAGCACCCCGTCGACCTGCTTGGCCAGGGCGTGGACCAGTTCCTCCTCGGCCATCGGGTCCTCGTTGGTGTCCGCGACGAAGATGTGGTAGTCGCGGTGCCGGGCCTGCCCCTCCGCCGCCTTGATCAGTGGCGGGAAGAACGGGTTGGCGATGTCGGCGATGATCAGGCCGATGTTGTGGGTGCGGCCGGTGATCAGGGCCCGCGCGGCGCGGTTGGGCCGGTAGCCGAGGTCCTCGGCGCAGGCCAGCACCCGGACCCGGGTCTCCGGGTTCACCAGGTGCGGCGCGGAGAACGTGCGGGATACCGTCGAGATGTGCACGCCGGAGGCCCGTGCGACGTCCCTGATGGTGACTGGCACGGCGGCCCTTTCGTCCGGTGTGGCTGCGGTCACGTGGGTGCCGCCAATTAATGCAAACGGTTGCTCCACTGTCAACGCTCGAAGGTTACGACCAGGTTTCGAACGGCCACGCATCATGCGTTCGTATGCCTCCAAAGTGGGACAAGGGACGCGGATTTTGTTTCCGTCGTTGACTCGTCGCGATCGATCGTGGTTTCTTCACTGCAAACCTTTGCAGGCAGCCAGGAGGCCCACACGATGTCTTCGAGAACCGGTGGACGGACCCGGCACGCGGTGGTGGGCACGGGCGCCCGGGCCGAGATGTTCGTCCGGGCGCTGGTGCGCGAGCACGCCGACACCGCCGAGCTGGTCGCGTTCGCCGACGTCAACCAGGCCCGCATGGACGCGCACAACCGGTGGCTCGGCGAGCTGGGCCACGCGCCGGTGCCGACGTACCGCGCCGACGAGTTCGCCGCGATGCTGGCCAAGGAGCGGGTCGACACGGTGCTCGTCACCACCGTCGACGCCACCCACGACGAGTACATCGTGGCGGCCCTGCGCGCCGGCTGTGACGTGGTCTCGGAGAAGCCGATGACCGTCGACGCGCCGCGCTGCCGGCGCATCCTGGACGCGGTCGCCGAGACCGGCCGGCACGTCACCGTCGCCTTCAACTACCGCTACAACCCTTTGCACGAACAGCTGCGCCGGCTGCTCGCCGAGGGCGCGGTGGGCGAGATCGGGTCGGTGCACTTCGAGTGGCTGCTCGACGTGCGGCACGGCGCGGACTACTTCCGGCGCTGGCACCGCGACAAGGCCAACTCCGGCGGGCTGATGGTGCACAAGGCCAGCCACCACTTCGACCTGGTCAACTGGTGGCTCGACGCCACGCCGGTCGAGGTCTACGCCGCCGGCCGGCTGTTCTTCTACGGCGACGCCGGCCGCCGGCACGGCTACGCCCGCGACTACGCACGCGCACACGACGCCCCGGCCGCCGCCGACGACCCGTTCGCGCTGCGGATGGCCGAGCACCCCCGGCTGCGCGAGCTGTACCTCGACGCCGAGGCCGAGGACGGTTACCACCGGGACCAGAACGTCTTCGCCCCCGGCGTCACCATCGAGGACGACATGGCCGTGCTGGCCCGCTACTCCACGGGCGCGACGATGACCTACCACCTCACCGCGTACGCCCCCTGGGAGGGCTACCGGGTGATGGTCAACGGCAGCCGGGGCCGCCTCGAACTGGAGGTCGTGGAGAGCGAGTTCGTCAGCCCGCAGGCCGCCGGCGCGCTCAAGGGCGCGGCGCTGCACGGCACCGAGGCCGCCGCCGAGGGCGGGTCGGCCACGCTCACGCTGCGCCCCTACTGGCAGCCGCCGCGGCGCATCGAGGTCGAGGGGTACACCCGGCAGGGCCACGGCGGCGCGGACGCCCGGATGACGCGGGTGCTCTTCGGCGGCGCGACGGACCCGCTGCGCCGGGCGGCCACCGCCCGCGACGGCGCCCTCGCGCTGCTCACCGGCCTGGCCGCCAACCGGTCCTTCGAGACCGGCCAGGCCGTCCGGGTGGCCGACCTGCTCGCCCTGCCCTGACCGACCGCGCCCGGGGGCGCGCCGCCGACGCGGCCCGCCCCGCCGGTCCGCCTCCGCACCATCGACCGCATCCGAGGAGCCCCCCGACGTGCCGACCACCTCCCGACCCGACCTGCTCCTACCCGCCGACCCGGGCGTGCGCGCGCTGGCCCGGCAGCTGTACGCGCTGGCGGCGGAGCAACCGATCATCTCCCCGCACGGGCACGTCGACCCGGCCCTGCTGGCCGAGGACCAGCCCTTCCCGGACCCGTCCCGGCTGATCATCGTGCCCGACCACTACCTGACCCGGATGCTGCTCAGCCAGGGCGTGCCCCCGGCCGAGCTGGGCGTCCCGACGGTGGACGGCAGCCCGGTGGAGACCGACGGCAGGAAGATCTGGCGGCGCTTCGTCGACGGCTGGCACCTGTTCCGGGGCACCCCGTCGCGGCTGTGGCTGGAGCAGACCCTCACCGAGGTCTTCGGGGTGGACACGCCGCTGTCGCCCGCCACCGCCGACGCCGTGTACGACGAGGTCGCGGCCCGCCTCGCCGAGCCCGCGTTCCGGCCCCGGGCCCTGTTCGACCGGTTCGGCATCGAGGTGCTGGCCACCACCGAGTCGCCCCTGGACGACCTGGCCCAGCACGCGAAGCTCGCCGCCGACGGCTGGGGCGGCCCCGGCGGCAAGGTGGTCACCACCTTCCGCCCGGACAACGTCGTCGACATGGAGTTCGACAACTGGGCCGGCAACGTCGAACGGCTCGGCGAGGTCGCCGGGGAGGACACCGGCACGTACGCCGGCTTCCTGGCCGCCCTGCGGCGACGCCGGGAGGCGTTCATCGCCGCCGGCGCGACCTGCTCCGACCACGGCCACCCGACCGCGCAGACCCTGGCCCTGGACGCGCGGGAGGCCGCGGCGCTGTACGAGCGGGGCCGGCGCGGCGAGGCCGACGCCGCCGACGCGGAGGCGTTCCGGGCGCACATGCTGCTGGAGTTCGCCCGGATGTCGCTCGACGACGGCCTGGTGATGCAGCTGCACCCCGGCTCGGTGCGCAACCACAACCGCTGGCTGTACGCCCGGCACGGGCGCGACGTCGGCGGCGACATCCCGCAGGCCACCGAGTACCTGCACGCGCTCACCCCGCTGCTGGACGCCCACGGCAACGACCCCCGGCTGCGGGTGGTGGTCTACACCCTCGACGAGTACACCTTCACCCGGGAGCTGGCCCCCCTCGCCGGCGGCTACGCGGCCCTCTACCTCGGCGCGCCCTGGTGGTTCCTGGACTCCCCCGAGGTGCTGCGCCGGTTCCGGGAGGCCGTCACCGAGACGGCCGGCTTCTACAACACGGCCGGGTTCGTCGACGACACCCGGGCGTTCTGCTCCATCCCGGTACGCCACGACGTGGCCCGCCGCGTCGACGCCGGCTTCCTCGCCCGGCTGGTCGCCGAGCACCGGCTGACCGAGGACGAGGCCGCCGAGACGGTCGTCGACCTCGCCTACCGCCTGCCCAAGAGGGTCTACAAGATCGGGGAAAAGCTGTGAGTGTCAGGATCACCTCCATCGACGTGCACGACGTGCGCTTCCCGACCGCGGCGGCCGGTGACGGCTCGGACGCGATCAACAAGGGCGACTACTCGGCGACGTACGTCGAGCTGGGCACCGACGCCGGGGTGGTCGGCGCGGGCTTCACCTTCACCAACGGGCGGGGCAACGAGATCACCTGCGCCGCCGTGCGGGCCCTGGCCCACCACGTGCGGGGCCGCACGGTCGAGGAGATCGCCGCCGAGCCGGTGCGGTTCTGGCGCTCGCTCAGCGCCGACGTGCAGCTGCGCTGGCTCGGCCCGGAGAAGGGCGTCATCCACATGGCCACCGGCGCGCTGGTCAACGCCGTGTGGGACCTGCGGGCCAAGCTCGCCGGCAGGCCGATGTGGCGGTTCCTCGCCGAGCTGCCCACCGAGGACCTGGTGGCCAGCATCGACTTCCACCACATCACCGACGCCCTCACCCCCGACGAGGCGACCGCCATCCTCGACAAGGGATTGACCGGATGGGACGAACGGCTCGCGGTGCTCGAGCAGGGCGGCTTTCCCTCGTACACCACGTCGGTGGGGTGGCTGGGCTACCCCGACGAGAAGGTCCGGGCGCTGACCCGCGAGGCGTACGCGGCCGGCTGGCGGGCGATGAAGATGAAGGTGGGCGGGCCGCCGGCCGACGACCTGCGCCGGGCGCGGATCATCCGCGCCGAGATCGGGCCGGACGCGCTGCTGATGATGGACGCCAACCAGGTGTGGGACGTCGACGAGGCGATCAGCAACATGACGGCGCTGGCGGAGGTCGACCCGTACTGGATCGAGGAGCCGACGCACGCCGACGACATCCTCGGCCACGCCCGGATCGCCCGCGCGGTGACCGAGCTGACCGGCGGCCGGTGCCGGGTGGCCACCGGCGAGGTGGCCGCCAACCGGGTGATCTTCAAGCAGTTGCTCCAGGCCGAGGCGATCGGCGTCATGCAGATCGACGCCTGCCGCGTCGGCGGGGTCAACGAGGTGCTCGCGGAGATCGTCATGGCGGCGAAGTTCGGCGTGCCGATCTGCCCGCACGCCGGCGGCGTCGGCCTCTGCGAGTACGTCCAGCACCTGGCCATCTTCGACTTCCTGCGCGTCGGCGTCAGCCTCGACGGCCGGATGGTCGAGTACGTCGACCACCTGCACGAGCACTTCGTCGACCCGGTACGCACCCGGGGCGGGCGTTACCTGCTGCCCAGCGCGCCCGGCTACAGCGCCACCATGCGCCCCGAGTCGATCGCCGAGTTCCGCTTCCCGGACGGTCCGGCATGGCGGTGACCGTGGGCGCGTCCCGCCTCGGGCTGGCCGCGCTGCGCCGGCTGCCCGAGGCCAGCCGACCGGTGCTGCGCCCCGGCACCGTGCCGGCCGGCATCGTGCACCTGGGCCTCGGCGCGTTCCACCGCGCCCACCAGGCCGTCTACACCGAGGCGGCGGTCGGCGCGGCCGGCGGCGACTGGGGTATCGTCGGCGTCGCCCCGCGCAGCACCGGCCTCGTCGAGGCGCTCGCCGCGCAGGACAACCTGTTCAGCGTGACCACCCTGTCCGCCGAGGGCGGCAGCACCCGGGTGATCGGGGCCCTGGCCGGGGTCCGGCACGCGGCGAGCGACCCGAACGCGGTGGTCGCGCTGCTGGCCGACCCGGCGATCCGGGTGGTCACCCTGACCGTGACGGAGAAGGCGTACCAGCTCGACCCGGCGACCGGGCGGCTGCGCCCCGACCCGGCGCTCGCCGCCGACCTGGCCGGCGACGCGCCGCCGACGACGGTGCCCGGCCTGCTGGTGCGCGGGCTGGCCGCCCGGGCGGCGGCCGACGCCGGGCCGGTCGCGCTGGTCAGCTGCGACAACCTGCCCGCCAACGGGGCCCGGCTGCGCGGCCTGGTCGAGCAGGCGCTGGCGCGTTCCGGCGCGTCCGACCGGGTGCTGTCCTGGGTGGCCGAGCGGGTCACGTTCCCCGGGACGATGGTGGACCGGATCGTGCCGGCCAGCACGGCCGACACCCTCGCCGCGGCCCGCGACGCGCTGGGCTTCGCCGACCTGGCGGCCGTGGCCGCCGAGCCGTACCGCCAGTGGGTGATCGAGGACGACTTCCCGGGCGGCCGGCCGGCGTGGGAGGTGGCCGGCGCGGTGCTCACCGACGACGCGGGGCAGTGGGAGCGGGTGAAGCTGCGCGGCCTCAACGGCCTGCACTCGGCCACCGCCTACCTGGGCGCGCTCGCCGGGCGGGAGACGGTCGCCGACGCGCTGGGCGTGCCGGGGCTGACCGGGATGCTGCGCCGGCTGGTCGCCGAGGAGGTGGCGGTCAGCTTCACCCCGCCGGACGGGGTGTCGATGGTCGCGTACGGCGACGAGGTGCTGGCGCGGTTCGCCAACCCGGCGATCCGCCACCGCACGCTCCAGATCGCCATGGACGGCTCGCAGAAGCTCCCGCAGCGGGTGCTGCACACCATCGTGGACCTGCGGGCGGCGGGCCGGTCGGCCCGCTGGTCGGCGCTGGTGGTGGCCGCGTGGATGCGGTTCGTGTGCGGGCGTGCCGACGACGGCACGGCGCTGCCGCTGGCCGACCCGCTCGCCGAGCGGATCACCGGGGCGCTGGCCGCCTCCGGCGGCACCCCGGCCGGGGTGGTCGAGACGCTGTTCGGGCTGCGGGAGGTCTTCCCCGCCGAGGTGGCCGGCGACGACGAGGTCCGCGCCGACGTCACCGACTGGCTGACCGCCCTGCACCGGCACGGGGTCGCGGCGACCCTGGCGGGGGCGGCATGAGCGCGGGGGCGGCATGAGCGCGGGGGCGGCATGAGCGCGGGGGCGGCCGGCGCGCCGCCCCGGGTGGCGGTCATCGGCGCGAACGGGCACGGCCGCTGGCACCGCCGGGCGATCGCGCCGCTGCACGACGCCGGCCGGCTGCGCCTGGTCGCGCTGGTCGACGTACGCCCGATCGAGCCGGAGCCGGCGGCGGCGCTGCCGGCGGACGCGGCGGTCTTCACCGACCACGCGGAGATGCTGGCGGCGGCGAAGCCGGACGTGGTGGTGGTCTGCACGCCGCCGCACACCCATCTGCCGATCGCCCGGGACGTGCTGGCCGCCGGGGCGGACGTGCTGCTGGAGAAGCCGCCGGTGCTGTCGATGGCCGAGCACCGGCTGCTGGCCGCCGCCCTGGCCGAGACGGGCCGGGCCTGCCAGGTCGGCTTCCAGGCCCTCGGCTCGGCGGCGCTGGCCGAGCTGACGGCGGCGGTGGCGGCGGGGCGGCTCGGCACGGTCACCGGCATCGCCACGGTGGCCGCCTGGCAGCGTTCGGACGGCTACTACGCGCGGTCGCCGTGGGCGGGCCGGCGCACGCTGCACGGCCGGCCGGTGCTCGACGGGGCGCTGGCCAACCCGCTCGCCCACGCCGTGATGCAGTGCCTCGCGGTGGCCGAGGCCGTCACCGGCGCGCCGGTGCGGCCGGCGACGATCGAGCTGGAGCGCTACCGGGTGCGGCCCATCGAGGTGGACGACACGGCGGCCCTGCGGGTCGTGCCGCGCACCGGGCCGCCGATCGTGGCGGCGGTGACCCTGGCCGGCGAGGACTTCGTCGCCGGGGAGGTGATCGTGACGGGCTCGGCCGGGCGGGCGGTGCTGGAGTATCCGACGGACCGGCTGCTGCTGCCCGGCGACGACGCGCCGCGGGAGGTGCCGGGGCGGCGTGGCCTGCTGGAGAACCTGCTGGCGCACCGGGCCGACCCGGCCGGGACTCCGCTGATCGCCCCGCTGGCCCGCACGGCGCCGTTCACGGCCGTGCTGGAGGCGGTCCAGGCCGCGCCCGAGCCGACGCTGCTCGGCGGCGACCTGGTGACCGCGACCGGCCGGGGGCCGCAGCGGGTGCTGACCGTGCGCGGCGTCAACGCGGCGCTGCGGGCGGCGGCCGGGTCCGGGGCGCTGCTGTCGGAGCTGGGCGTGCCGTGGGCGGTGCCGCCGGTGCGCACCGAGCTGACGCGGGAGGGGGACGGCTGAGGCGGGCCCGCTGCCGGGCCTCTGAGAACGCGCTGCAAACGACGGGCGACGGCCGGACCCGCAAACCGGGCGCAACCACCGCGTTCGCGACCAGGACCGGTCGGGCAGATGCCGCTTGTCGTAATTTGATGCAACATAGCTGCATATAGAAGTTATTGACTCGCTTGAGTGATTTTCCTTACGGTCAGTCGCACCGGCATTTCCTACCCGTCACGGGATTCGCCGCACCGCAGACCCCTTCGGAGAGTCCTCATGCGTCACCGCTTCTCCGGGGCGGCCCTGGTCGCCCTGTCCCTGCTGGTCACCCCGGGCCCGGCGGCGGCCACCGCCCACGCCGCCGGCCCGGTGCCCCGGCCCGTCGAGCGCTTCGCCCGCCAGACGCTGCCCGCCGGCGACGGCTGGGCGGCCGACGGCGTCGGCACCACCGGCGGCTCGGCCGCCGCCGCCGACCAGGTCCACCTCGTGCGCACCCGCGCCGAGCTGGTCGACGCCCTCGGCGGCGACAACGCCACCAACCGCGCCAACGCCACCCCCAAGGTGATCGTCGTCGACGGCGTGATCGACGGCTTCGAGGCCGCCGACGGCAGCCTGCTCGGCTGCGCCGACCTGGCCGACCCGGAGTACTCGCAGGCGGCCTACCTGGCCACCTACGATCCGGCGGTCTGGGGCATGACGCCCCCGGCCGGCCCCCTGGAGGCCGCGCGGGTGCGCTCGGTGGCCAACCAGACGAAGCAGACCCAGATCAACGTCGGCCCGAACACCACCATCGTCGGGCTGCGCGGGGCGACGCTGACCGGGCTGACCCTGATGATCGACACCGCCGACAATGTGATCGTGCGGAACCTGACCTTCGACGACGCCCGGGACTGCTTCCCGGCCTGGTCGCCGACCGACGGCGCGACCGGCAACTGGAACTCCCAGTACGACCAGGTCTCGGTGCGCCGCAGCGAGCACGTCTGGGTCGACCACAACACGTTCACCGACGGCGACAACCCCGACAGCGCCCAGCCGGTGTACTTCGGCCGCCCCTACCAGGTGCACGACGGGTCGCTGGACGTCACCCACACCGCCAGCCTGGTCACCGCCTCCTACAACCGGTTCGTCGGCCGGGACAAGCTGATGCTGATCGGCTCGTCGAACACCGTCGGCCCCGACGTCGGCCGGCTCAAGGTGACCCTGCACCACAACATGTTCGACCGCGTGCTCCAGCGGCTGCCGCGCGTCCGGTTCGGCCAGGTCGACGTCTACAACAACTGGTACCGGCTCTCCGGCGACGGCTTCGAGTACGCCGTCGGCGTCGGGGTGCAGTCCGCCGCGTACGTGGAGAACAACCACTTCACCCTCGGCGCGGGCATCGCCGCCGAGGACCTGCTGTACGACTGGGGCGGCACCGCCGTCACCACCCGCGGCAACTGGGTGCGCGCCGACGGCGACCGGGCCCGCCCGGTCGACCTGGTGGCCGCGTACAACGCGACCCACGACCCCGATTTGGGCGCCGACGCCGGCTGGACGCCGACCCTGCGGCACGGTCAGGTGCTGCCCGCGCCGCTGGTCCCGCTCGTGGTCGGTGCGCTCGCCGGCGCAAACCGCCTGCCGCTGTGAAAGGAGGGGCCCCTTGTTAACGCATATGGTAGAGAAGGGTCCCCTTCTTACGTTGTGGGGGGGGGGGGGGGGGGGGGGCCCCCCCCCCCCCCGGCCCGCCCCCCCCGACCCTGCGGGCCACGCCGCGCGGGGTCAGAACCGGGGCGCCGGGCCGGTCCGCCGGGTCGCCCGGTGGCGCCGCCACAACCGCGCCGCCACAACCGCGCCGCCACCAACAGCACGACCACGCCCAGCACCGCCTCCCCGCCGAGGCCGCGGCGGCGCTCCAGCACCGCCAGCACCCGGTTTACCCGATCGTTCTGCCCGGCCGGACGCCGCCGCGGCCCCGCGCGACGATCCAACCGGATGCCGCGAACCCGGTGCACTCCTGACGGTGACGGCTGCCTGACCGGCGGCGCCGAGCCGGGCCACGGTCCCGTCACAAGGCCGACGGGAAGGCCCACCGACGGTGAAGATCAGCTATAAGTGGTGGATGGACTTCCCGCCGTACCTGGCCTCGATGCCCATGCACGCGATCACCGAGATCCACGGCGAGCCGGGCCTGCGGGAACGGTTCCGGCTGGAGATCCGCGCGTTCGGCGAGGAGGCCCGTTCCCGGCTCGGCGCAGCCCTCGACCTCGCCGCCGAGCTGCACCGCGACGACCGGCGGGTGCGCGAGCCGTACCTGAACCACCTGTTGCGGGTCGCGATCCGGATGATGCACCACTACCAGGTGCGCGACGTGGACGTGATCGTCGCCGGCCTGCTGCACGACGCCGTGGAGGACCACCCGGCGGAGCTGGCGGGCGCGCACCCGGCGGGGCCGGCGGCCGGCGACGACCGCGCGGCGGCGGCGCTGGCGACGATCGCCGCGCGGTTCGGCCCGCGGGTCGCGCGGCTGGTCGCCGCGGTCACCAATCCGGTGTACGACCCGGGCCGGGACCGGCACGTGCAGTACCGGGAGCACGTGGCGGCCAGCCTGGACCGCGAGCCGTGGGCCCGGGTCATCAAGGTCTCCGACTTCACCGACAACGGGGTCGGGGTGATCCACACCGTCGGGCCGAAGGTGTTCTCGTCCGCGACGAAGTACCGCCCGCTGGTGCCGGTCTACCGGGAGCTGATCGCCCGGCCGGACACCCCGCTCACGCCGGCGGTCAAGCAGCACATCTTCGGCCAGCTCGACCTCGCCGAGGAACGCTTCGCCGCGATCCTCGACCAGCCGGTGGACGCCGGGGCGTCGACCGGCCGGTGAGCGCGCGGGCCCGGCGGGCGCGGGCGAACGCGGCCCGGGCGAACGCGGCTTGGGCGGGCGCCGGTCAGCGGCGCGGCAGGGCACGGGCCGCCTCAGCAGCCCAGCCGGGCACGGGCCGCCTCAGCGACGCGGCAGGGCACGGGCGGCGCGGCGGCGCACGTCCGGCACCCGGTCCGGCGCGTCCCGCAGCACCACCCGCAGCGGGTGCGGGGCGTCGCCGGCGGCGTCGCCGAGGACTGCCAGGAGCAGGCCGAGGTGGCCGACGGGCTCGTCGGCGAGCAGCTGCGCGGCGTCGTCGACCACCAGGGTCAGCGGGCCGGCGTCGAGCCGGTCGCGCAGGCTGTCGGCGAACGCGTCCCAGTTGCGGCCGACGTAGCCGGGCAGGTCGAGCGCGCCGACCAGCGCCGTGAACAGGCCGGCCCGGCTGCGGGCGCTCGCCGCCGACAACACGGCCCGCTCCCCCGGCGCATCCGCGGGGCCGGCATCCGCGATGCTCAGCCACGGCGGCAGCCCGGGAGCGTGCCCCTCGGTCATGGTGCCCTCCCCGGCGCGGGGCCGGACCGCGTGGACCGGCCCCGCGAGGTGCCGCGTCACAGCCGGTAGAAGTCGGTGTAGTGGTTGGGCGAGAACCAGGTGACGCCCGTGCTCCTGTCGACCACGATCCGGTACGCGTCGCGGGACGCGCCGTAGGCGCGCGGGTAGACGTCGTACTCGTGGTAGGTGACGCCGCCGGGGAGCTGGCCCTCGTAGTTGTGGAACTGGCCGCCGGCGAAGTTGTAGAGCCCGCCGCTCCAGGGGTACCAACCCCGGCTGGTCGGGAAGCCCTTGGCGGCCCAGCCCGACCGGGCGGTGCGGGCGTCCGCGCAGCGGGTCATGGTGCAGGAGCTGTGGACGGCGGCGTGGGCGGGCTCGGCGAGCCGCGGCGTCACCACGGACGGCCCGACCAGGGCCGCGGCGGCCACGGCGGTGAGCAGGGCGAACGCGCCGACCGCGCGGCGCACCCGGCCGGGGGCCGGCGTGGTCGGCGCAGCCGGCGCGGTCGTGGTCGACATCGCAGTGGGCGGCGTCGGCGTGTCGGTCACGGTTCCTCCCGATCGCGGTGGCACCGAGGAGATCGATGCGGGCGACATTGTGGTGAGGAACAGTCTGGGCCCGGCGGCCGGCGTGGGCCAGGGGCGGCGGTGGAACTGATCCGCACGCGGCGGTGAAATCCTCGCCAACGCGGGTCGGGCGGCCCGGACCGGACCGCCCGACCCGGCCGGTCAGCAGCCGATCCGGCTCGCTCCGACCGCGACGTCGTCGAACCAGAGGGTGTCGGCCCCCTCGCCGTAGCTCTCCCAGCCCAGCCGCAGGTCGGTGAGCTGCGGACGCCACGTGCGGTTGAGCCACTGCCCGTCGATGTCGTGGGTCGGGGTGCCGTCCACGGTCAGGCCGGTGACGGCGGCGCCGTCGACCCAGGTGTTCAGCCGGCCCTGCGCGCCGTCGACCATGAACTCGACGCAGGACCAGCGGTTGGTGGCCAGGGGCAGGCTCAGGGCCACCCCGGACGGGCTCTGCTCCGGCAGCGTCGCGTCGTCGGAGGCCCGGTTCCACTGCAGGGCGCCGTTCTGCCCGCCCATCCGCAGGTCCTTGCCGCCGTCGGCGGAGTCGGCCATGGCCAGGAACGTGACGTGCGAGGTGGGCAGGGCGGTGGTGTGCCGCACCCAGAGCCGGGCGTACCGGACCGCGCCGAGGGTGCTCAGGCCCCGGGTGGTCCGGGCGAACACGTGGTTGCAGTAGCCGACCGTGCCGTTGATGCGCAGCGAACGGCTGCCGCTGTGCGTCGTGGCGGTGTCGATCGCCGCCGTTCCGGTGCCGGAGCAGTCGGGGTGGACCACCGTCCAGTCACCGGACGGCACCGACCCGGTCTGGTTCTCGAACCCGTCGCAGAGCACGGCCGTGCCGCAGCCGGCGGGCGGCGGGGTGGTCGGCGGCGGCGTCGTGGGCGGCGGGGTGGTCGGGGGCGGCGTGGTCGGCGGCGGGGTGGTCGGCGGGGCCGTCGTCGGGGGCGGAGTCGTCGGGGGCGGGGTCGCGCCGTTGCACGGTACGCCGTTGAGCGCGAACCCGGTCGGCCCGGCGGTGTTCGCGCCGACGGTGCCCTGGACGCCGAACTCGGTCGAGCCGCCTGCCGGCACCGAGGCGTTCCAGGCGACGTTGCGGGCGGTCACCACCGCACCGGACTGGCTGACCTCGGCACTCCAGCCGTTGGTGATCCGCTGGTCGCCGCCCCAGGTCCAGGTGACGGTCCAGCCGTTGACGGCGGTGTCGCCGGGGCTGATCCGGATGTTGGCGGTGAAGCCGCCGGTCCACTGGTTGGACACGTAGTCGATCCGGCAGCCGGCGGCGGCGGTCGCCGGTGCGGTGGGCAGGCCGGCGCCGGCCAGGGCGGCGGCCAGGACCGCCCCGGCGGCGACGATCGGGGTGAGACGGGCGCGGGAGATCCTCATCGGGTTCCTTCCGGGGGTGTGCCGCCGCACGGGCGCGGAGCGGGGCCGAGGGCGGCACGGGGAACTGCGGGAACGCTCGCGTGGCGGCGCGACCGGTGACGCGACGCGGATGCCCGGCTCCGGGCGGACCTTCAGCCGTCGGGCCGGTCGGCGATCGACGGCACGGCGGCGCCCCACGACCAATCTAGTGACGAGCGCCGATGGATAGCAAGGCGGGCGGGCCGCGCCGCCCCAGGCGGACACGGGCGCGTCCGGCGGGGCCGCCGGGGCGGGCCCACGACTGCGGGGCCCGTTCCCGCGCCCGGATTGACCTGCCACCCGATCCATTCCCGTCAACCCGGATACGCCACGGACATCCGGTCGGCCGCCTCATGGCGCATCCCCGCGGATCGGGGTAATGTCGAGGCCCTGCCTTGGGTAGGGGGCCCTGTGGAAAATGCGCCAGTCGACCGCCGTCGGATTCGTCGCGGGAGAATCGCCACGTCCCTGGCGTTCCTGCTGTTCGGAACAGCGCTGGGAGTGTGGACGGCGCGGATTCCGGCGGTAAAGGAGAAGCTCGAGCTCAGTGACGGCCGGTTGAGCTTCGCGTTGCTGGCCTTTGCGGCCGGCTGCATCGTCGGCATGGCGTTGCTCGGTCGGCTCACCGACCGTTTCGGCAGCACCCGCGTGCTCATCCCCTCGGCGATCCTCGAAGGGGTGCTGCTCGTCCTTCCCGGATACAGCGACACCCTGGTGGTGTTGTCGGTCGCCCTGTTCTTCTTCGGGGCGACGCACGGGACGCTGAACATCGCGATGAACGCCAATGCGCTTGAGGTGCAGCGGGCCTGGGGAAAACCGATCATGTCGTCGTTCCACGCCATCTACAGCATCGGCGGTTTCCTCGGGGCCATCGTGGGCAGCTTCTTCGCGCGCAGCGGGGCCAGCGTCGGCACCACCTTCCTCACCGTCGGCGCGGGGGTGCTGGTGCTGGCCGTCTGGGCGGCGTTGTGGGTGCTGCCCGCGGCGGGCGCCCCGGAGGCCGCCGCCGGCTCGCCGGCCGCCGAGCAGGGGCCTTCCCGCCGTTCCCTGTTGCTGATCTTCTTCGGCGTGCTGGTGCTGTGCACGCTCGTCGGCGAGGGCGCCGCAGCGGACTGGAGCGCCGTCTACCTGCGGGACAACCTGGAGACCAGCCCCGGCTTCGCCGCGTACGGATTCGCCGCGTTCTCGATCATGATGACGGTGGGCCGGCTCTTCGGCGACCGGCTGGTGCGCGCCCTGGGGCCCGTCACGCTGGTGCGGCTCAGTGGCGCGCTTGCGGCGTGCGGCCTCGGCGCGGCCCTGCTGGTGCACCATCCGGTCGCCGGTGTCGTCGGGTTCGGGCTGCTGGGCGCCGGCCTGTCGTGCATCGCCCCGCAGGTCTACTCCGCCGCCGGAAACCAGGACCCGAGCCGCGCCGGACGGGCCCTGTCGACCGTGGTCAGCATCGGCTACCTGGGATTCCTGTTCGGCCCTATTCTCATCGGCGCCGCAGCGACCGTGGTGGGATTGCCGTCGGCGTTGTGGATTCCCGTGGTGCTGGCAGTTTTCGTCGCGGCGGGCGCCACCGCGATGCGGACGCCGAGCCGCGCCGGCGAGAAGCAGGACAATGCCCCGGTCCCGTCAGCGGGGGTCGAGCGCTGACGGTTGTCCGCCGGGGACGGATGTCACCTGGAAGGAACCGCGCTTGCACATCATCGAATGCCATTTCGAGTGCACCGGATTCGACGACGGTCTGGTGCAGGCGGGCACCTCCGTCTACCTGTGGAATCTGGTCCGGCAGTTCCGCGACCGAGGGCACCGGGTCACCGCGTTGACGGCGGCGCACGGGCTGATCCCACTGTTGCGCCGCGACCACGACGTCGTCGAGCTGGATTGGCGGTCCACCGGCGAGATAACCATTCCGGTCGACCCCGACAGATGGCCGGGTCACCCTGGTGGCGTCACGGTGGACGGATCCGCACGGGCCTATCGGATGACCGTCGAGGGAATCGATGTCGTCCTGCTCAGCAACGAGATTCTCGACACCCACACCGACACGCTGCACCCACCGGCGGCCGCCGAGGGGACGGACCCGACGTTCCTGAAGCCGCTGGTGTTCCAGATCCTCGCCGCCCGCTTCCTGTCCGGCCAGGAAACCGCGCAGACTGTCGTGCACCTGCACGAGCCCGTCCTGCACCACCTGCTGCCCGCGGCGCTGTCGGCGTACGGCTTCCCCGTCGTCTCGACCGTGCAGACGAACCTGCCGGTCAACACCAAGGTCTACGCGCCCCAGGCCCGGGCCCTGCTGCGCGACCTCGGGGCCGACCCGACGGTCGTCGACGGGCTCGCGGACCCACCCCTGGACTCACCGCTGCACCGGGCCATGCGGGCGTTCCTGCCGCAGACCCTCCTCTACCGCGACTACCCGCAGCGGCCGGGGCACGACTATGTCAGCGCGCTGGCCCTGGTGGCCCGCTCGGCGGACGCCGTGGACTTCCTCTCCGAGGGGCAGCTCGACCACGCCCTCACCCAGGCCGAGACGCCGTTCGCCCAGCTCTTCGCCGAGTTGGCCGTCTGCCGGGAGCTGTGGTCGCGGGCGGACCGGCTGACCGTCGGCGGGTGCGCCATCGGCGACGAGTGGCTGGACGTGGAGCGCAGCGACGAGCGGCGGCGGCGGACCCTGACGGGGCTCGGGCTCGACCCGGCGCTGCCGACCGTCTACCACAACGGGCGGTACTCGGTGGAGCACAAGGGGCTGCGGGAGCTGTTCCGGGGGGCGCGGCGGCTGCTCGACGAGGGCGAGCGGTTCAACCTGCTGCTGCACTGCCTGGCGCCGCACCCGCCGCAGGACCCCGACCTCGCCGCGCTGGCGGCCGACCATCCCGGGCAGGTCCGGATCCGCACCGGGCCGATGCCGCCCGCGGAGCTGATGGACTGGGCCGCCTCCAGCGACCTGTGCGTCTTCCCGGCGAAGTTCGAGATGGACACCTTCCTGATGGCGATGGGCGAGGCCATGGCCAGCGGCGCCGTGCCCGTCGCCACGGCGCAGCGGGGCATGCGGCACTTCCGGCACTCCTTCGACCTGGCCGCGCCGACGGCGACGGGGCTCGCTTTGCCCCGTTCCTTCCGGGTCGCCGACCCGGACCTGACCGACGCGGTGCACGACGGCCTCGCCCGCATGCTGGCGCTGGTCCGCGCCGGGTCGCCGCTGGTCGACACGCTCCGCTCGCGGGCCGTGACGACCGCCCGGGAGTTCACCTGGTCCCGGGCGGCGGACCGGTTCCTCGCCGTGTTCGCCGCCTGCGTGGCCGGCACCTGGCCCGGCGGGCGGTCGGGCCCCGCAGTGCTGCCGCCGACACCCGCGCCCGGCCACGACGGCGGCACCGGCACCGCGAGCGCCGGGCCCGACGGGGTGTCGGTGCGCTGGGCCCACCCCGAGGCGATCCGGGTGGAGCTGGTCTACCCGGGTGACCCCGTCGAGGTGATCGCGCTCAGCCGGCAGGACGACGGGTCCTTCGCCGGCACCGGCCCGGCGACCGCGGGCCCGGTGGCCGTGCTGGTCACCTGCCGGGACGGCCGCTGCGTGTGGGCCGGGGTCCCGGTCGCGGCCACCGCCGGCTGACCGACGGCCGGGGGCGGGGCCAGCGCCCCGCCCCCGGCCGTTCGCGGCTGTCAGTCGGCGAGGGTGAGGGTGACCCCCACCTTCTCCAGGATCGACTCGCCGGCGACGAC
Organism: Micromonospora sp. NPDC002575; assembly: GCF_042889525.1. Lineage (NCBI taxonomy): Bacteria > Bacillati > Actinomycetota > Actinomycetes > Micromonosporales > Micromonosporaceae > Micromonospora > Micromonospora sp. NPDC002575. Next base: position 152,583 of record NZ_JBIARA010000013.1, read on the forward strand.
CGGCGCCATGCCCGCGCCGCCACCCACCGGTGCGGGCAGCGGGCGCACCTCGGCGTCCGGGTCCGCCTCGAAGAAGAAGACCAGCGACACCAGTTCCTCGTGCGGGTCGCTGGCCGGGGGCGCCAGGACGCGGTGGCGCAGCGCCTGCCACCGGCCGTCGGTCCAGAGGTTCATCATGTCGCCCAGGTTCACCACCAGCGTGTCGGGCACGAACGGGGGCTTGAACCAGCCGTCCTCGGCGTTCCACGCCTCCAGCCCGCCGACGCCCTGCTGCCGGTCGAGGAAGGTGATCGTGCCGAAGTCGGAGTGCGGCCCGACCCGCATCTGTCCCTCTTCCAGCCGCCCGACCGCCGTCAGGGGTGGGTACCAGTTGACGTTCTGCGTCCAGGTCGCCCGCTGGGAGCGGGAGGTGAAGTGGTCGGCCGGGATGCCGAGGGTGATGGCGAGGACCTCCAGCACCTCCAGCGCGAGCCGGTTGAGGTGGCCGGTGTACTCGGTGGCGACCTCGCGCAGCTCCGGCAGCTCCGTCGGCCACTTGTTGTCCGGGTAGTAGAGCCAGTCGAACTTCGCGTCCCCGGTGCGGTGGTTGGGGCCCATGTGGTACGCCTCGTGCAGGTCGGGGGCGCTGGCCATGCCGTCCACCGCGCTGGCCTGCAACGCGCCGAGGCCCCGCCACCCGTTGTCGTAGGGGCGGCTGACCGCGTACCGGCGCTTCTGTTCGGGGGTGAGCCGCATGAACGCGTGCCCGACGGCGCGCATCCGTGCGGTCAGGTCGGCCGGCACGCCGTGGCCGGCGAGGAGGAACATGCCGGTCTGCCGGAGCGCGGCGTCCAGCTCGGCCGAGGTCCGGGCGCGCTCGTCCGGGCCCGCCGAATGCCAGCGCAACAGGTCGAGGGTGGGGATTGCGGTTGTCATGCGCTGCTCGCCTCTCACTCGGTGATGCCGTTCATGACCTGGGTCGCGAGCCGCACCTCGCCGTCGTAGGAGGCGGGCGCGGCGCCGTCGACGAAGCGCTTCGGGTCGCCGATCGGCGTCTCGGCCCTCCAGGTCAGCGCGGGGATGTGGGCGTTGATGAGTTCGCCGTCGGCGCGCAACAGCGCCGACGACGGGTGGTACATGTGCAGCAGCGGATCGTCGTAGGAGTCGAACGCCGAGTTGGTGTCCATGCGGTAGCTGAAGTCGTTGTCCTCGCCGCCCCAGCCCTCGAACCGTTCGTCCATGCCGTCGATGCGCAGGAACGCCGACTTGCGCACCCAGACGCAGCAGCCCGGCGGGCGGCGCAGCACGAAGGCCCGCAGCCGGTCCGGGTCGACCTGGGCGCTGCCCTGGGCCAGCCGCTGCTCGATGGCGTAGGCGGTGGACTCGGCGTCCAGGCACCACATGTCGCGGTAGCTGAGGTGGCCCATGGTGCCGGCGCGGTTGAACCGCCGTGCGTTGCGGGCGACGAAGTCGCGGTCGGCCAGCACGTCCGCGTCGAGGATGCACACCACCTCGGGGTCGCAGGGTGCGTTGACGACGCCGACGTTGACCGCCCACGACTTGTTGAACAGGCCGTCCTTGTGCACCCACAGGTAGTCGTCGGCGTACGGCTCGATCACCTGCTGCGAGCGCGGCTCGGTGTCGGCCTCGACGACGAGGACCCGGTACTCGTCGCGCGGCGCGGACTGGTCGCGCAGCGAGATGAGGCAGGCGAGCAGGTTACGCAGCCGGGTCCGGTCGGCCGTCCGGTCCCGGAACGGGACGACGACGAGGATCTGGGCCCGTGCCGGTTCGCCCGGCGGGGGCCCCGGCGGGAGCGTACGCAGCTCCTCGACGGACGCCCAGCGCCGCACCGGCCGGGTGCCGTACAACGCGCCGAGGTGGCTGCCGAGGCGGCAGTTGGACTCGGCCCGCCAGCCGTGGGCGAACAGGGCGGCCACCTTGTCCGACGGTGGCGCGGCGGCCAACGCGGTCAAACGCTGGTGCAGGGCGGCGTACGCCTGGGGGTTGCGGGTGTCGGCCAGCAGGGCCTCGGCCAGCCGGCGGACCTCGGCGTCGTCGACGTCACGCACCGCGTCCACCACGGCCCGGGTGTAGGGGCGTCCGCGTTCCCAGTAGAAGATGCTGGATTCGGGCGCCTGTGGGTCGGCGGCGACGACCAGGCTGTCGGCGACGGCCGACGCGAGGGTCTGCGGATGCGACGGTTGGACGAGGGACATCGTCAACTCCCCGGGTAGTGGCCGAAGGTCGGGCCGGTCGGTGGGCACCCGACGCCGGTGCCGTGGCGGGGACGCGCGGCGTCGACTCCGGCGGCGCTGGTCACCGGTCCGTCCAGCTCAGGGTGCCCGCCGGTGCCCGCCGGGCCGCCGTGGTCCGCTCGTACGGCAGCGCGCCGTCGGGCATCCGGACGACCTCGACGTGCAGGCCGATCGGGCTGCGCACGTAGACCCACCGGTCGCCGGCGATCGGCCCGTCGTCGATGGTCTCGGGCGCGCCCAGGACGGTGAACCCGGGACTGGCCGCGAGGTAGCGGGCGGCGGCGTCGACGTCGCGGACGTGGACGGCGAGGTGCCGGCCGCCGACGTCGCAGTTGCGCGGGGGCGGGGCGGCCCGGTCGGTGTCGGCGAAGGTCCGCAGCTCCACGTTGTCGGTGGGGCCCATCCGCAGCGTGGCGACCTCCACCGGGCCGTCGGGGTCCGCCTCGACGGCCCGGTGCAGCAGCTCGCCGCCGAGCACGTCGGCGAACACGGCGAGCGCCTCGTCCAGGTCCGCGACGGTGTAGCCGATGTGGTCCACCCCCCGCAGCCCGGTGATCGGCGGCGGGCCGGACGGGCGGGCGTCCCGGTTGGCCCAGGGCCCGGCCGGGCGGTACCGGGCCGCCAGGGCGGGCGGCCCGTGCGGCGCGGGCTCCGGCAGCGACCGCAGCTCGAACGCCAGCCCCCACGGCGTACGGAAGCGGGCCCGGCACGCCCCGGCGAGCGGTGACCGCCCCCCGGGTGCGTCGGCGGGGCCCTGCGGGGTGAGCCCGCTGAGCCGGCGGACGGCGGCGGTGGCCTCGGCGACGTCGGCCACGAGGAAGCCGAGGTGCTGGTGGCCGGGGTCGTGGCGCTGCGGCGGCGTGGTGGCCTGCCCGGCGACGGTGTACTGGAAGAGTTCGAGGTTGGTGGTGGGGCCGAGGCGGATCAACGCGATCTCCGCCGTGGCCCGGGGCGGCACGTCGAGGTGTTCGCTCATCCAGTCGTCGGTGCGGGCCAGCGGCGGCAGGCGGTACACGACCTCGCCGCCGAGGACGTCGACGACGAACGCGGTGGCCGCGTCGAGGTCGGCGACCGTGAGCGCCACGTGGTCGACGCGCTGGGCGCCGGGGATGCCGGGGCGGGTCATCGGTATCTCCCGTCGAGCAGGGTGAGCGCCGCCAGCGAGACGGCGTCGGTGAAGCTGCCGTCGACGACGAGCTGCCGCAGCTCGGCGTGGGTCACGAACCGGTGCACCAGGTCGCTCTCGCTGGCCTCCCGCGCGGGCGGCCCGGCGGCCAGGTCGGTGGCGAGGAAGACGTGGCAGCCCTGGCTGGCGTAGCCGTACGCCACGTGGACGCGGCCGAGGTGGCGCATGCTGGCGGCGGTCAGGCCGGTCTCCTCGCGCAGTTCGGCGGCGGCGAGTTCCTCGGCGCTGCGCCCGCCGGCCGGCGCGGACCACGAGCCCTGCGGGAACTCCCAGTACCGGCCGCCCACCGGGTAGCGGTACTGCTCGACGAGGTGGAATCCGCCCGGCTCGGCCGGGACGACGAGGGCGAAGTCCGGCTTGTCGACCACGCCGTAGATGCCACGGGAGCCGTCGGGGCGTTCCACGGCGTCCTCACGCACCGTCATCCAGGCGTTGTGGTAGACGGTGCGGCCGGTGATCCGGCGGGTCACCCGGCCGTCCGTGGCGCTCACCGCGCCGCCCGCACGCCGTCGGCGACCAACAGCCGGGCGGCCTCGCGGACGCCCCGGACGGGCAGGCCGGCGGTGGCGGGTGTCCGGGACAGCAGGGTGCTGGTCAGGCAGGTGTTCTCCGGCCGCCCCGCGTAGCGTCCGGCGGCGCGCGGCTCGGCGACGACGAGCCCCGGGTCGACGCCGAGCTCCGCGGCGATGAGCAGCGCCCAGTCGGCACGCGATATCCGGTCCGGCCCGCCGAGGTGCAGCAGCGGAAGGTCACGGGCGGCAAGCACCGCGGCCGTCACCGCGGCGACGTCGTCGACCAGCACCGGGGTGGTCCACTGGTCGTGGGGGACGGCCACCGGTTCCCCGGCGAGCAGGCGGTGCGCGCAGGCCGCGAAGAAGTTGAGCCACTTGGCGCTGTCCGCCGGCTCCCAGCCGTAGACGAGGCTGACCCGCAGCACGGTGGCGGCGGCGTGCCCGGCGAACACCTGTTCCGCGGCGAGCTTGGCCCGGCCGTAGGCGTTCGGCGGGGCCGTCGGCGTCGCCTCGGAGCACTCGGGGTGGCTGCCGTCGAAGACATTGTCGGTCGAGATGAGCACCAGGCGGCGGTCTCCGGCGGCGGCGAGCATGTTGCGGGCCGCCGTCCGGTGGCCCGCCATCGCCTCGTCCGGATGCCGGTCGCACCAGGTCACGTCGGACGGCCCGTGGACCAGCACGACCTGCTCGGCCGCGGTGTCGGCGAGCACGCGGGCGCAGGAGGCCGGGTCCGTCACGTCCAGCGGGGTCCACGGCGTCGCCGCGTGCTGCGGCGGGCGTCTCGACGCGAGGACGGGTTGCCCGCCGGTGCGGGCGAGCCGGTCGGCCACCGCCCTGCCGACGAAGCCGCTACCGACGATCAACGTGCGCATACGCGGCCTCCGCTGCGAGTCGGGAATCCGCGTCGGCCGCGGCGAGCATGCGGCCGACACCGATCAGGCTGTGGTCGTCGTCGGCCGCGCCCAGGGTGAGCATCGCCCGCACCTGGGGCGGGGTCAGGCCGAAACAGCCCAGTTCGGTGAGTTCGTCGCCGAGGATCTCGACGAACCGCTGCCCCACGGCCACCGCGAAGCCGCCGATGAAGATGTACCGGCGGATGCCGATGGAGGAGAAGACGCTCGCCACCGCCAGGGCGAGCGGCCGGAGCGCGGCGCGCAGGACGTCGACGGCGAACGCGTCCCCACCCCGCACCGCCAGGGCGACCGCCTCGTTCGTGATGCCCTCCGGGCGGCCCGCCGACGACGCCGCGAGCGCCGAGGCACGGAACTCGCCGGGCCGCTGCCGGGCGGCGACCCGCACGGCCCGCAGGATGCCGCGTCCGGACGCGATGCCGCCGAGGTGTCCGCGCCCGCCGCAGTCACACGGCGGGGCGGTGCCGCTCCAGTCGACCCGCCAGTGCCCGAGTTCGCCGCCGAAGCCGGCGTCGTCGATCAGCACCTCGCCGCGGCGGAAGACCTTGCTGCCGACGCCCGAGCTGACGGTGAACAGGCAGAAGGCGTCGTTGTCGGCGCGGGCGTAGCGCCACGCCGCCGCGGTGATGTCGTTGACGGTCAGCACCGGGACCCCGAGCCGCGCGCCGAGGTGGGCGTTCAGCGCCACGGGCCTCCCGCCCTCGCCCCAGATGGTGGGGGCGGCGAGGGCGACGCCGTCAGCGGTGGTCGGCCCGGCGAACGACAGGCCCACCGCCCGGCTTCCGGCGGCCTCCGAGGTGAGGAGGTACGCGGCGAGTTCCTCGGCGAGCTGGACCAGCACCCGCTGTTGGAGCTCGGCAACGGGTGCACCGGGGTAGCGGGCCAGCCCTTCGGTCGCGGTGCGGCGCACCCCCCGTACGACGGGGTCGCCCGCCGTCACGTGCCCGATCCGCAGGGTCGTCCCGCCGATGTCGGCGACGACGAACGTGTCGTCCCGGTCGGTCATCGGTGGGCCTCGGCGGCGACGCCGGGGGCGGCGCACTGCGCGACGGCGCCGTCCTCCAGGACGATGGCCCCGTCGATGCGGGCGCCGGCCGCCACCGCCGCGCCCGGCAGCAGCACGCTGTCGTGCACCACCGCGCCCGGGCCCACGTGCACCCCGGGATAGACGACGCTGTGCGTGATCTCGCCGTGGTTGACCAGGTCGGCCGGGACGAGCGAGCGGCGGATCCCCGGCGCCTCGTCGACCATCCGCCGCGCGACCTGCGGCTGCACCGTCACGGGCAGGTCGGCGAGGGGGATCGACGGCGGCTGCCCCAGCAGCGAGCGGTGCGCCAGGTGGTAGCGGTCGACGGTGCCGATGTCCTCCCAGTAGCCGGGCACCTGGTGGCCGCGGATGAGTTCGCCGCCGGCCAGCATGGCGGGGATCACGTCGCGGCTGATGTCGTGCTGCCAGGTGGTGCCGGCGAGCTGGTCCAGGTATCGGCGCAGGATCCGGGCGTCGAACAGGCAGAACGCCGCGAACACCAGGTCGCTCGTGGGCTCGGCGGGCTTCTCGACGAACGCGGTGAGGCGGCCCGCGTCGTCGAACTCGACCATGCCGAACAGGTGCACGAAGCGGCGCTCGATCCGCTGGTACGCGACCGTCAGCGCGGCCTTCGACGCCCGGTGCTCCCGCAGCATGTCCCGGTAGTCGAAGCGGTAGACGTGGTCGGCGTGCAGCACCAGGATGTCGCGGGGCGCGCCGCCGAAGACCCAGCGTTCCTTGCTGATCAGGGCGTCCGCGGTGCCCCGCTCGGCGGGCCAGGTCCGTTCCGGCAGCGCCACGGGGACGCTCCCGGGCGCGGCGCGGCGGTACGCCTCGTCGTACGGCCCGAAGTGGGCACGGAACCCCGGCGTCCGGTTCCAGACCCGGTGCAGGTCGTCCATCAGCATGCGTTCCTCGTACTGCGACAGCAGCAGCACCTCGTCGAGGCCCGAGTCGCAGGCGTTGCGCAGGCTGAAGTCGATGAGCCGGCTCGTCCCGCCGAACGGGATCAGCGGCTTGAGCCGGCCGGCGCCCAACGGGCCCATCCGCTCCCCCCGGCCACCGGCCAGCAGCACCGCGCGTACGCCGTTCATCCGTTGCTCCCCTGCGTGGGCGTGGACGGGGCCGCCGCCATCGACGTCCAGTTCGGTTCCAGGCCGGCCAGCGCCGCGGCCAGCTCCGCGGGTGTCACGTCGTCGACGAAGCGGGCCTGGCCGATGCCGGCCGTGAGGGGGATGAGTTGCCGGCCGTCGCGGTGGCGCACGGTGTCGTCCAGCGCCTCGGTGAGCAGCTCGATGGAACAGACCGGGTGCCAGGTCGGCAGGCCGAGCTCGCCCATGACCAGGCGCGCGCGGGTCAGGTCCTCGGCGGGGAGCAGGCCCCGGTGGTGGGCGAGCACGAGCGACAGCGCCATGTCCACGGCGACGGCCTCGCCGTGCAGCAGGTCCGGAAGCGCCCGCATCTCGATCGACGGCGAGAACGAGTGCCCGTAGTCGACGACCCGTTCGAGCTGGTGTTCCCAGAGGTTCGGCTGCAACTCCTGGAGCATGCCGCCGATCGCCAGGCGGATCACGGCCAGCGCCGCCTCGCCGCCGTCGGCGCTACCGGCGGACTGCATCCGCTCGGAGACGATGCGGGCGCCGTGGACGGCGAGGAGTTCGAACAGGCCGCGGTCCTTGATCAGCGCCATCTTGAGCACCTCGGCGAGCCCGTTGCGCAGGTGCCGCACGGGCAGTGTGGCCAGGAAGGCCGGGTCGATCAGCGTGGTCGCGGAGGGATGGTACGTGCCGAGCCGGTTCTTGTGGTCGCTGAAGTTCACGCCGGTCTTCGAGCCGATCCCGGCGTCCACCATGCCGATCAGCGTCGTCGGCACCCGCACGTACGGCGTCGAGCGGCGGTAGAGGCTGGCGGCGAGCCCGACGATGTCGGTGAGCACTCCCCCGCCCACCGCGATGACGGGTTCGCGGCGTCGGGCCACGCCGAACGCGTCCATGGCCGACACCACGCGGAACACCGAGGTCATCGTCTTGCGGCGCTCGTCGGCCTCGATGACGCACAGCTCGTAGGTCACCTGGTGCGCGTCCAGGTACGCCCTGATCCGTTCGCCGAACAGGACGTCCACCTGGGAGTCCAGCACGACCAGGCGGCGTCGGCTGGGGCTGTCCCCCGCGGTCGCGGCGGTCACCAACAGGTCGGAGGCCGGGTCGAGCAGCCCCCGGCAGAGGCGCACCTCGTAGCTCACCGCCTGCGAGGCGTCGACCCGCCAGCTCGGGTTTTCGTCGTGGCCCAGGGTCGACAGTCCGTTGCCGGCGGCGGACTGCCCTTGCGTTACCGGCGTTGTGGTTTCGATGAGTCCGTCCTCCGTCGTCACTGCACGCAGTGCCTGGTGGCAAGCTGGCACGCGGGTGGGACAAGCTGTTGCCGGTGGTGTGGTCACCCGGGCGAGCCGTCGGTGTCGCGGCGCGGCGCGGGTGGCCCGGGTGTCACCATCGGAGTCACTGCGGTAAGCAGCTCGATGGTGACGCTGGACGGGTCGAGGGCGGGCGTGGTCGACATCGTTGGCCGCGCCTTCTCGAACCGCTCCATGGTGGCTGTGATGTCGTCGGATTCGACCTCGTAGATCGCGGCGTAACGTCGGCGTCCGCCCGCGGTCTCCGAGGCGACGAAACGCTGCGCCCCGACGAAACCGGGGACGGCGAGAACCTCGGCGAGATGAACGTGGTCGTACCAGTGGTTGAACTCGTTGTCACAACCAACGAACGGACTGGTGTGGATCAGCAACAGGTGGCGGTTGTGCACGGCCATCGCGCATTTCTCCAGCTACGACGAGGATGGCGGTTACCTGACCCAGATCACCGTGATCGGCGGCAATATTTATCAATGCAGACATGGACCATAACTGATTGAGACCCACCCGGCAATACCCGACGAAAAGGATCTAGCCGGGGCCGTCGTCCACCGTCCCGATACAGCCGGCCAGCAAAGGAATTCTAAAATATTGACACGCTGCTATTGTTCCTGAAACATGCACGACCATGGATCATTACCGAGTGCACCGACCGAATGCGGCCGGCCTCGCCGCGTTCACGGCAGCCGCGACCATCCTGGCAATGGGAATCGCATCTCCGGCAACTGCCGCGGGACAGGTTCGGGGAACCGAAGATCCAGGCGCCATCGCCGGCAGTTACCTGGTCGTGTTCGACGACCGGGCCGCCGACGACGATCGCGCGGACACCGCCGCCCTGACCGGACGGCTGGCCGCGAAGTACGACGTCGGGGTGGAACACACCTACGAGCACGCGCTGCACGGTTTCGCCGGCACGATGAGCCCGGCCGCAGCCCGCCGCCTGGCGGCCGAGGCCGGCGTGTCGTACGTCGAGCAGAACCGCGCCGTCCGGGCCCTCGACACCCAGCCCAGCCCGCCGTCCTGGGGCCTGGACCGGATCGACCAGCGCGACCTGCCGCTGGACGGCAGCTACTCGTACCCGACGACGGCGTCCACCGTGCGCGCGTACGTGATCGACACCGGCATCCGGACCACCCACACCACCTTCGGCGGCAGGGCCGCCTGGGGCACCAACACCACCGGCGACGGCCTCGACTCGGACTGCTCCACCAACGGCCACGGCACCCACGTCGCGGGCACCATCGGCGGCTCCCAGTACGGCGTGGCCAAGGGGGTCTCCCTGGTCGCGGTCAAGGTGCTCAACTGCGGCGGCAGCGGCACCCTGGCCGGCGTCACCGCCGGCGTCGACTGGGTGACCGGCCACCACGCCGCCGGCGTGCCGGCCGTGGCCAACATGAGCCTCGGCGCCACCGGAGCGCAGGGCGCCCTGGAGGACGCCGTGCGCAACTCCATCGCCGACGGCATCGTCTACGCCATCGCCGCCGGCAACAGCAACAGCGACGCGTGCGGCTTCAGCCCGGCCCGGGTCGCCGAGGCGATCACCGTCAACGCCAGCACCACGACCGACGCCCGCGCGTCGTTCTCCAACTGGGGCGCCTGCACCGACATCTTCGCCCCCGGCGACGGCATCGTCTCGGCGTCCAACGGCAGCGACACCGCCACCGCCACGCTCAGCGGCACCTCGATGGCCACCCCGCACGTCGCGGGCGCCGCCGCGCTAGTCCTCGCCGGCAGCCCCGGCCTGACCCCGGCCCAGGTGGCCAGCACCCTCTTCGACGCCTCGACCCCAGGCAAGATCACCAACCCGGGCACGGGCTCGCCGAACCGCCTGCTGCACACCGGCGTCGCGCCGCCCTCCCCCGGCACCGCCACGCTGACCCGGTACTGGTCCGGCAAGGACCACGTCAGCTCCACCACCCACCCCGGCGGCGGCTACCAGGCCGAGGGCAGCCTCGGCAAGGTGCACACCGGCCAGGTCTCCGGCACGCACCCCCTCTACCAGTGCCAGGTGAGCAGCGACAGGTTCACCTCCCTCTCCGCCGGCTGTGAGGGCAAGACCTTCCTCGGGTTGATCGGCTACGCCTACGACGCGCCCCCGGCCGCGCCCCACCAGATCGTCTACCGGTGCCGGGTGCGCAGCAACGGGGAGCACTTCGACTCGCCGGACGCGAACTGCGAAGGGCAGATCGCCGAGGGGTCGCACGGATACCTGCTCCTCTAGCCCCGCTGCCTGCTGCTCCGCCCCGCCCGCCCTGCGGGCATCTCCGCACAGCCCGCCCCGCGGGCATCTCCGCACAGCCCGCCCCGCGGGCATCTCCGCACAGCCCGCCCCACCGGCCGACGGGCGGGGTGCGACCCGGTCCCGTGGCCGCGCCCCGCCCGTCCCCACCTGCCCCGCACCGCGTCGGGAGGACGCATGAGACGACTGCTCGCCGTACTGGCCGCGCTCATCGTGCTGCCGTTCACCCCGGTCCTGCCCACCGCGTACGCCCACGCCGACGGCTGGTCCGGGCCGCAGTCGACGATCGTCAACCGCAACGGCCGTAAGGTGATCCAGCTCTGCGACCAGGGCGGCGGCTGCCGGACGACCACGCCGTTCTTCATGGCGCTCAACACACAGAGCGCGCCGATCGGGCAGGACAACTGGTCGTACTTCAACTACCAGGCCCAGCTGGCGGCGGCGAACACGGCCGCGCCGGAGATGAACGTCGCGCCCATGCTCCAGGTGCACCTCAACAACACCAGCGACGCCTTCATCGACCAGTTGGCCGGCCGGCTCAACCAGCTCAACCCCCGCCCGTACCTGATGGTGCGCATGTACCTGCAGGACGCGCCGCCCGACGCCGAGCCCATGCGGATGAAGGACCTCCAGGGCAACGTCCGCGACGACACGAACGGCGCGGGCCACCCGTGGACGTTCAGCGAGGCGTGGCTGGCCTACCAGGAACAGCAGATCAGCCGGGTGCTGACGCGGATGGACGCCCAGTATCCCGGCCGGGTCATGGCGGTGCTGATCGCCTACGAGAACGGCGGCGAGTGGTTCTACCGGCCGTACGGCTACGACGACACCACCAACAAGATGCTGGACTGGGGCAGCCCGAGCCTGTGCGCCACCGGCGCCGACGGCGTGCGGGTCTGCCAGCTCTACCCCTGGACCAACGACGCCGGCACCCGGCCCGGCCCGCGCGGGCGGCACTCGTTCTACCTGGACGACTACTCCGCCAGCGCCGAAGCCGGCTTCTGCGCGTGGAGCACGCTGCCGGCGAGCCTGGTCCCGGGCTGCCGGTCGGCCACCCCCACCGAACGCAACAACGCCGTCCCCGGCCAGTCGCCACCGGCCTCGGGGGCGTCGCGCGGCACCGTGCTGGACCCGGCCGACCTCAACTCGCTGCGGGCCGCCAAGTACAACCAGTACCTGTCGTCGCGCAACGTCGCCGCCATCACCCGGCTGCTGGCCAGGGCCAAGCAGGTCACCGGCAACCGCATCCTCACCGCCGCCTTCTACGGCTACCTCTACGGCCTGCGCACCGAGCTGGCGATCAGCGGGAGCAACGACCTGGCGACGCTTGTCGACAGCCCGTCCGTGGACATCATCGGCGTGCCCTACTCGTACGGCGACAGCCGCAGCCTCGGCAACGGCTTCGTCCAGCAGGGGCCGCCGGACACCATGCGGCTGGCAAACAAGCTGTGGTTGGACGAGGACGACACGCGTACCCTGCTGGCCTGCGCGCCGACGAACTGCCAGCCGATCCCGTTCCAGACCGCCACGAACCTGTGGGACAGCATCCGCCTGCTGCGCCGCAACCTGACCACCGCCGCGATCGGCGGCCGGGCGCTGCACTTCCTCGACCTGCAGGGCGTCGGCTGGTTCGGCGACCCGGCGCGCGCCGGCGACTCGGAGGCCCTGTGGGCGAACCTCCAGTCGGTGTTCCGGGCCGCCGACAGGATCCAGCACGGCGGGGCGAACGCCTACCAGCCGCAGGTCGCAGTCTTCGTCGACGACGTGTCGGCCAACTACCAGCCCGGCCTGACCCCCGCCGGGGAGAACTCGTACGCCTTCGCCAGCGACCAGCTCTCCAACCTGGTGGACGACCTGACCCGGCTGGGCACGCCCGTGCGGCACTACCTGCTCAGCGACCTGGCCAAGGGCAACCTCGACCTGAGCGCGATCAAGCTCGCCGTCCTGCCCAACGCCTACGCGGTCTCCCCGACGGTGCGCTCGGCGATCGACACCAGGCTGAAGACCCCCGGCCGCACCGTGCTGTCGCTGTACGCCGCCGGGTACGTGCAGGGCGACCAGGCCGCCTCCACCGCCTCGATGGCCGCGCTCACCGGCATCACGGTCACCAAGGGCACCGGCACGCCCAACCTGGGGCAGACCTACTCGTTCGTCGGGCAGAGCGGCGGGCCGGCGTACCCGCTGACGCCGTGGTTCACCGTGACCGACGCGGGCGCGACGACGCTGGGCACGTACCAGGCGGGCGGGGTCTCCCTGGCCCGCAAGTCCATCCCCGTCGCGGGCGGAAGCTGGACGTCGGTGTACGCCGCCGCGCCCAAGCTGCCGCTGGCCGCGCTGCGCAGGATCAGCGAGGACGCGGGCGTGCACCACTTCGCGCCGGCCGGCGACGTCGTGGAGGCCGCCGGCAACACGCTGATGGTGCACGCCGGCACCACCGGCACGAAGACCGTCCGGCTGCCGCAGACCATGCCCCGGGTGTACGAGACCGCCCTGTACCCCAGCGACGTCGAGCTGTGCCGCAACTGCGCGCAACTGGCGAACCTGCCGTTCAACGCGGGCGACACCCGCGTGTTCCGCTGGACCTCGCCCCCGCGCGGCAACTTCGAGCTGCTCACCGGCTCCACAGTGGAGGGCTGGGCGGTCGACACCGACCAGCCGGGGACCTCCTCGACGGTGGCCGTCTACCGGGGCGGGCCGGCGGGCGTGGGAACGTACCTGGGCGACTTCCCGACCGCGACCAACCGGCCGGACGTGAACGCCTACTTCGGCATCACCGGCGTGCACGGCTTCCGGTTCACGCTGTCCGGGTGTACGCCGGGCACGCAGATCCACGTCTACGCCCTCGACCCGGAGGGCGGCAGCGGCGACGGCAGCACCTACCTGGGGGCGCGCCCCTGCACGTGAGGCATCGGCGACGCCGGGTGGCCGTCACAGCGTGACAGGCGGGCCGCCGGGCCGGCGACGACGCCGGTCCGGCAGCCCTGTCCCACCCTGTCGATGTGTGAACGGTGACGGACGACCGCCGCCTCGGCTCACCGGCTCCAGCCGCCAACCCCACCGCTGCCGTCGCTTCGGTTGCGATGCTCGTCGAGCCTTCTCCGGGCTTCGGTCGACGCCTGCTGATCAAGAACCCGGCCGGAGGCGTCGATCGATGCCCGCCGGGAAGGGCGCCACAGCCAGACGGCTGCCACAGCTACCAACAGGATGACGAGGAGCACGAGCCAACGCACGTCAGCCTCCGTCCATCGGGCGACCACGGGCCCGAACAACGGCCCGTAGGCGAATCGCTACCTCCAGTATGCGCAGCCCCAGTCAAGCGAGCGGCTTGCCGAGGCGTAGCGGTCTCACCGCCAGGATCGAGGCCGCCGAACACCCGAGCACGCGTCCTCACACCTCAGCATCCAGTTTGTTCGCTGACGTGCGGCGGGGCGCGACGGGTCCCGTGTTCGCGCCCCGCCGCCCCGCCCATCGTCCGAAACAGCGTCGGGAGGACGCAGTCGCGCTTGTCCTGGTGTCGTTCACCCCGAACGGGCGGAACGACTGGTCGTACTCAACTATGAAGGCTCGCCCCTGCACGTAAGGCACCGACGGACCTGGCGAGCCGACGAGGACGCCCGTCGGCAGCGGTACGCCAGTCAGCCAGCTGAGCTGGTCGGGTCGTGCCGTGGGCCGCACGACCAACCGGGGCAGCACCGCCCAGCCGACATGGTCCACCCCTGTCGGTGTTTGAAGGGCGACGGAGCGCATGGCAGGCTTTGGGCCATGCGACGCGCCATAGGCAGGCTTCGGCTGCCGGGCAGCCCGCGCCTTCTCGACCGCGACGAGTGCCTCGTGGTGGTGTCGGCGACGGCGGCGCTGAGCGCGGCGTACGACGTCAGCTGGCGGGTGGCGCCCGACGCGCCGGAGCAGGACGTGCCGCACCTGTCCGAGAGCCTGGCGCGGGCCCGCCGCGACGGCCGGGTCTTCCTGCTCCCGCCCGGTTCCCGCTCCTGGCTCGACCTGCGGTACGCCTACCCCGACACCGGCTACGCGCTGGCCCTGCTGCTCGTGTGGTCCTACGGCGCGAGCCGGCACGACGGCGACGAGGCGGGTTCCGGCGGGCATGTGGCGGTCGCGTTGTGGCACCTGCGGATGCTGTCGCCGCCGCACGCGGACCGGATGCTGGCTGACGTGGAGGCCGCGCTGGTCAGGCACCACCGGGCCGGGCAGGTGACCGAAGCGCCCGTTCGAGGTGCATGAGCAGCAGAAAGGGCCGGGCCCGCTGGGCCGCCTTGCGCCAGGTTAGGGCACGCAGCCCGTACTTGAGGACCACCGTCGAGGGAACGGTCGCCCCGAGGACGTCCCAGGCGATCTCCTCCGCCACCTGCCGGGCGACCCGGGGCCGGGCGAACTCCGCCACCGTCTCGCGGTAGCGGCGGGTCAGCTCGCGCGCGGTGGCCTCCGGGGTCAGCACCGGGTCGTAGCCGCGCGCCACCGCGAGCAGCGAGTCGTCCAGCAGGGTGCGGAAGGCGTCGTTGAACCGCCGTGCCTCGACGATCTGCGCCAGGCTGAGCTGGCCGAGCGAGCCGATCCGCAACTGCCCGAGGACGTCCCGCACGACCGCCGCCTCGAACCGTTGGGCCGGTTGCTGCCCGAGGCCGCCGACCAGGTGGGTCCGCACGGCCGGGTTGGTCAGCATCCCGTCCTGCCGCAGCTCGGAGGAGATGACCAGGGAGGCCAGGTGGCTACGCAGGCTGACGATCTCCGCCGCCCCCTGCCGCAGCGGCCGTGCCCCGTCCACCGCCGGCCGGTACGCCTCCTCCCGGACCGCGCGCATCACCTCGTCCATCCGGGTCAGGCTCTCGCGCAACTGCCCCTGCGGGATGACCAGGTCGGCCCGCCGGCCGCTCCCGGCGGCGCGGCCTACCCGGACCCGGCCCGCGTCGTCCACCTCGTATTCGTGGCCCCAGAGTCCGACCAGGCCCGCGTCGTGCAGGTCGTCGATCCGCCGGTTGATCTCCGCAGCCCGATCGCGGTACGCCGAGGCGACCTCGAAGGAGGCGCGCAGCACGACCCGGTCGGAGAAGAACACGACCGACTGGAGGAGCTTGTCGATCGTGTGCGGGTCGATCACGCCGCTGTCGAGCAGCGTCAGCGAGCGGGTCATCGCGTCCCCGACAGGTAGGTCAGGTAGTCGACCTCGTAGAGGTGCGCGCTCCACGCCTGGTAGCACACCTGGCTGCGGGTCAGCCCCAGGTCCAAGGCAGCGTCCGAGGCGAGCTGCGCGAAGGCGAGCAGCTCGGGCACCAGGCCCACCCAGACGTCGACGCTGCGCGCGGTCAGGAAGAGGACCAACTCGTCGGCGACGATCCGCAACGCCCCACCCACCGGCGAGACGGGGAACCGGCCGCCGAGGTCCTCCTCCGGCTGCCAGGTCGAGAAGACCGCCGACCGGCTGTGCTCGTCCTGGCGCAGCAGCGCGACGGCCTGGGCGAACTGGTCGACCGGTGTGCCGTCGGCCGGGGCCCACCGGCGCAGCCGTTGATGCAGCAGCGACGACTCCCGCTGGTCACCGAAGAGGCGGTCCCGGTAGTCCTTGATCAACTCGGGGTAGGGGTACCCGGGTGGTGGCGTGAGGTCGGCCGGGTTCCGCAGCCACACCGTCAGGCCGGGGAGGTCGAACGACACGCCGTGCCGGGTGGCGATCCGGACGGGCAGGTCCCCGGCGAACAACGCGACGACGTCGGACCAGCCGGACGCGACCGTGGCGATCTCAAGCTCCACCGTCCACCTCCCGAAGCCCTTCCCACTGCCTCGGCACGGCATCCCGGCCGAAGGACGGCAGCTCCAGCACGGGCAGCGACTCGACGTCGATCAGCCCCGGGGCGGGGGGCGCACCGGCCCGGGTCGCCAGGCACACGTCCGTCGCCAGCAGCGGGACGTCGTGGTCGAGCCCGTTCGCCGCCATGGTCTCGCCCGAGGTCACCAGCAGCACGCCTGCCCCGTGCGGGTCCGCCCTGATCACCCCTTCGGTGGAGCCGCGCAGCGGCACGACGCGCGGCTGCCCCGCGTCGGCCCGCGCCGCGAGCCACGCCCGGGTGAGCGCCGGGTATTCGGTGTAGATGGTCCGCACGTCCCGGCCGGTGACCGTGCAGTAGGTGACGAACGACGTCCGCGCGGCGGGCAACGCGCGCAGCACGAGCCCGGCGCCGCTGGCGAGCGACCATTCGACGCACGTGTCGTAGCCGGTGATCCCGATGTCGACCACGCCGGTCGACACCAGCCGCGGAATGTCGAACCCCCGGCACAGGACCAGGGTGTCGCCTGCGGCGCGGTGCCACAGGGAGCGCGGGTGGCCGACTGCCAGCCCGGGAAAGAGGCCGCCGGTCAGCTCGGCGGCCGGGCCGTGCAGGCGGCTCGACGAGCCGGGCGCGGCCACGATCACGCGGGGCCGCCAGAGTGGTGCGCGTCCCGGTCGATCCGCCGCACCGCGTCACCGATCTCGTCGACCGGCACCACCGCGTCGGCCAACGCGCGCAGGGCGAACTCGGCCGGCTCTTCGGAGAACACGACGGCCTTACCCTGGCCCACGGCGTAGCCCACTTCGATGCAGACGCTCGCCCCCGCATATCCGCCGTTGGCGATGACGAATACCGCGTCGGATCTGGCGATCTTGTCGAGGAACTCCCGGGTGAGGCGGATCTTGTCCGACTCGCCGACGCGCACCTGTTCCTCGCTGTAGTCGTAGCGGGGGGTGTAGACGGTCAGGCCGGCCTTTCGAAGAATCTCCTCGGCCCGCCGCGCGGTGTCGTAGAACTTCGAACTGCTGCAGATCGTGACTGAGCTGATCAAGGGAACTCTCTCCGTCGTTTCCGATAATGCGAACATCAGGTCAACGACACGAGGTGCCGGGGTCTTTCGAGATATCTCGCACCCGACCGGCGGAGAAGGATCCTCTCCCACAGCACGGACGGCGCCTCGACCTCCCTGGGGCGGGGCAGCAACCGCCGGTCGGCCAGCACGGGATAGTCGAGGTGGAACGGCCGCACCGCCAGCCGGGCGGGCAGACCGGGGCTGATCGCGCCCAGCTCGTCGTGGAGCCGTTCCAGGTCGGCCACGCTCCAGTCGTTGGCGCCGACGGCCGGATACACGTCGAAGCCGAGGCCGACGGCGAACTCGACGCCGCGGCGGATCGCCGGCCAGAGCCGCGCGCCCGGCGGGAAGTGGAGGGTGGTGTGCAGCTTCACCCGGGGCAGCTCGGCGGCGTCGCCCGCGGTCAGCCGCAGCGCGCTCTCCCGCCACGCGTACGGCAGTGCCGAGACGTTGGACTCCACCTTGAGCACGGTCGAGCCGAGCAGCTCACGGCGGCGCAGCTCGCGCAGGACGCCGAGCACGAGGGCCGGTGCCAGCAGCGGTTCGCCGCCGCTGAGCCGCAGCAGGCTCAGCCCGCGACCGGACGCCCGCAGCGATCGTCGGAGCAGGACGAACTCGTCCACGACCGCCGCCGCCGTGGCCACGAAGCTGTCCGCGCCGGACAGGTGAGCGAAGTCCACATAGCAGTAGGGGCACCGGAAGTTGCAGGCGGCGACGTGGGTGATGGCGGCGAGGTTGTGTTCGCTCCAGTGCCCGCCGAGCTCGGCGGCCACGGCGAGCGGGCTGTCCGACAGGTTGGCCTCGTGCCGCAGGGCCGCGAACTCGGGCAGGGAGGTGGGCAGCCGCAGCCGCTCGCGCCTGACCGGCGTGAAGAGGCGGAACTGCCGGCCCTGCACACCCCCGAGCACCGTCGTCCTGAGATCGGTGAATGCGAATTCGCCAGCCCCGGCGTTGACGATGCGATAGGACCGGGCTAGCAGCCGGCCACCGTCGGGCCCGGGGGACGGTGTCGATTCAGCCACGCGATCCTCCGTCGGGGTACGCCCGCGGCCACGTCGCGCGATCAGCGGAGCGCTCAGGACAGGGTATCGACTGCGCAGTGGACACCGATCCGGCAGTGACGTCAGATATCCGTCATTTCCTCATCGCTGGTTCGCCACCGGCCGGGCCACAATCGCCCGCAGATCCGTCGCTTCCGCTTTGTAGGGTGAGCAGGTGGACACCCAGGTTTCCCTGTCGCGGTGACGCTCAAAGCGCTCGGCGCGCTTCGCTGGTGTCAACTCGGCGCTGCTCAGGCAGTGAATGGTAAGGTCCGAGGTTGCGGGTGCGCTTGTCCTGAGCCAGCATCGTCCAGCCCCGCTTTAGGCCATACTCGATCCACTCGTCGTCACCGGTGAGCTGGCCATCAGCAGGAAAGACATCGCTCACCATGTGCAGGGTCCAGCCCGCCTCGATCAACGTCCGAGGCGTGCCCTTGCCCAGGCAACGAGGGCGGTGTCAGCCGGCGTGAGAAGCGCGTCCTGAAGCTTGCCGATCAACTCGCGCCTCCCTCCGCCGCGCAGGTCCCAGCATCGCATCACACTAGGCGGTTCACACGATCCGCTGATGAACCGCTACCCCGTGTCGCGATCAGGGCTCCCGCATCCAGGTCTTCGGGTCGGTGACAAAGACACCCTTGCCCTGCTGGCGGCGGATCACCCGCAGCGCCTCAAGCCGGACGTAGGCCAGCTGCACAGTCCCGTAGCTGACTCCGTAGTTCACACGGGTCTCGGCGACCGACGGCAGGCGGTCGCCAGGCTTGAGCTTCCCCGACCTGACATCAGCGATGACGTCGTCGGCGATGCGGAGGTATTCGGCTGATTCGGGCATGTCGCTCCTCGCGTGGCACCCCGAATTCGATCACATTTCGAATGCCTGAACAACGTGCTTTGACTTCCCTGTGTTCCCTAGTTATGTTTGTTGCAGCTCCTCCTCGCGTGGCAACGGGGTCGGCTCATCCCCCGGTCGGGGCGGGTCTGCCCTGCCCGCCCCGACCCACCGCACGCACGCTCCACGCTCCCGTCTGCCCCGGAAAGGATCGTCGTGGCCCACGTGTATCGAGGCGGCCGGCTCTACGGAACGGGCCGGCCCGACCGGCTGACCCCGCACGAGGTGCGCACCTGGGCGTTCGACCCGCGTCGGCGGGGCGTCGACGCCGACCAGGTGCGCGAGTTCCAAACCCGGCTGGCCGACGAGCTGGCCGGGCTGCACGAGGACGTGCGGCTGCTGGCCCAGGAGAACGACCGGCTGAAACGGGCGCTGCGCGACTGGCAGGTCATGCACGCCCGGGAGTGCGTCCCGCCGGACGACGCCCGGCCCAACCGGGGTCACTGGTAGCGGTGCGCCCGGCCCCCGGTGACCTGCTGACCGTCGACGGCCGGGCCTCGGTGCAGTTCGCCGGGGACCGGGCCGTCACCTTCCGCGTCGTGTCGGTGCCCGACCTGCCGACCTACCACGGCTGGATCTGGCTCGCCGGCTACGTCCTCGACCAGCGCGGCCTGGCCACCGCCAAGCGCGAGATCTACGTCCAGCTCGCCGGGCTCCGGCCCGCGGCCCCGGCGACGGCGGCCGTCCCGCGTCGCTCGTCGTCACGCCCCGCGCAGCGGTCCGCGTCGACCCCCTCGGGGGTCGGTCGGGCTTCCGGGCGGCGGAGGTGAGGGGGCGGCCTCGGGAAAACCCGTTGGGCTGCCCGCCGCGCCTCGGGCACGATCACCGCGTGGACACCTATCTGGACACCGAGCGGCTGGCGCTGCGCCGGTTCACCGCCGACGACGCGGACCTGCTGATCGAGCTCGACAGCGACCCGCAGGTGATGCGCTACCTGAGCGGCGGCGAGCCGACCCCGCCGGAGGTCGTCCGCGAGCGCTACCTGCCGAACATCCTCGCCGGCTACGAGAAGTGGAACGGCAACCTCGGCCTGTTCGCCGCGCACGAGAAGGCCGGCGGCGCGTTCGTCGGCTGGTTCATCCTGCGCCCCGGGCCGCAGGGCCCGCTGGACGAGGTCGAGCTCGGCTACCGGCTGCGACGGGCGGCCTGGGGCAACGGCTACGCGACCGAGGGCTCGCGGGCCCTGCTGGGCAAGGCGTTCACGGAGCTCGGGGTGCGCAGGGTCTGGGCGGAGACGATGACCGTCAACCGCGCCTCGCGCAACGTCATGGAGAAGCTCGGCATGACGCTCACCGAGACCAGCCCCGTCCCCGCCGACATGGCGATGATCGAGGGCGCCGAGCACGGCGGCGTGCTCTACGAGATCACCAAGGAGCAGTGGGAGCGGCGGTAGCCGCGTTCACCCCTGCGTGGTGCACGCCCGGCGCGTCGGGGGCGGGGTGCCGTACAGCTTGTTCTCCGCCGGGTCGATCGGGTGCCGGTCGATCTCCCTCGGCACGTCCGACGGCGAGTCGAACGCCTTGCGGATGTTGGGCACGCAGAGCAGCGTGAGCCGCTTGCCGGCCGCGATGCCGTTGGCGTCGAACCGGATCAGCCCGGTCACCCCCTGGTAGGCGGGGTCGGCGACGTCGCGGATGGTGACGTACACCGTCGTGGGGGTGACCTCCCGGGGGTTCCATTCGCGGCCGGCGGGCGCGGAGAGGTTGCCGGCGATGGTGCGCACCGCCCGCAGGTGCAGCCGGGTCGCGTCGTAGGCCAGCCCGACCCGCTCCCCGATGTGCGAGTTGGACTGGCACAGCGACAGCACCGTCCGCACGTCGGTGAGGAAGAGCTTGCGCTCGATGTCGGTCGCGCCGATGATCCGGTTGCAGTAGGCCAGCTCGCCCTTGACCACGTACGCCAGGGGCAGGTTGTCCGGCGCGGGCCGACGCGCGGCGCTGTTCGCCAGGTAGCGGTTGACCGAGTCGTCGCCGATGAGCAGCGGCACCCGGCCGCTGCAGTTCTCCGCCAGCCGGGCGGCGAACGCGCCGAACTCGGTGTAACGCCCGCCGAAGAAGACCACGCCGTCGCCGAAGCGGTCGGCGCAGACCGGCGTGAGGTCGACCCCCTGCCGCCAGTACGTCTCCTGGTAGGCGTCGCCGCCGAAGCGGGACCGCAGCCCGTCGCGCAGCGTGTTGACGTACAGGTCCTCGCGCGCGCCCTCGTCCGGGTCGACGTTGCCGTACGTGTAGAAGTTGAAGATCCGCTTTTTCTTCAGCACCTCGGTGACGTGGTCGTGCACGAGGGTGGCCTCGTCGATGTTCGGCGCGGAGATCTGCAGGTAGCGGCTGGAGGCGTCGGCGATCCGGTCGGCCGACAGCGTCGGCGCGAGCACGGGCAGGTTGATCTCGCCCAGTGCCCTGATCGCGTCCTGCACCGCCTTGCGGCTCTCCACCAGTCCCACCACGCCGAGCACCGTCGGCTCGTCGTGGGCCAGGTCCGCCAGCATCCGCACCACGTCGGCGGCGTACCGCATCTCCTGGCCCGCGTTGGCGACCACGATCCGCAGGTACGGGTTGGCCCGGTCGTCGTTGGCCTCCAGGTACGCCCGACGCTGCGCCGCCGCCATGCCCTGCAGCTCCTCCCGCTCCCCGGCGAAGGTCTCCTCCCCGGGCAGCGCGTCGGGCTTGGTCAGCGAGCCGAAGTAGACCAGGGTGACCCGGGGGCGGTCCCGGCGGACGGCCCACGCCGCCTCCACCTCCCGGTTCTGCTCGAAGATCTGCCGCTGCACGGCGAGCAGGGACTCGTCGCGGCTGAACAGTTGCCGCCCGTGGTCGCTGTAGCCGATGCACTGGCCGTCGCGGACCGCCGTGTGCACCAGCCCGCCCGTGGCCGACGGCGGCCACTCGCAGTCCGCCCGCCACCGCTGCGCCTGCCCGGGAATCTGCCACACGCCGAAGGTGGTCAGCACGACGGCGACCAGCGCGACGAGGGCGACCGGCCGGGCCAGCCACGGCGGGCGGGGCGGCACGATCCGGGACAGCCGGTTGCGGAACGGGGTGAGGTCGGCCGGGGGAACCTCCACCTGGAGGTACCAGGCGTTGTCCTCCCGCGCCCGCCGGGCCCGCGCCAGGCCGCTGCGCCACGCCCGGTACGCCCCTTCCACCCCGTCGAGCGGCACGAGCTGGCCGGCGACGGCCGGGTCGGTGGGCGACAGCCCGTCCGGCGGCACGTCGTGGCCGTTCGTGACGACCAGCAGGGGGTCCGAGCGGCCGGTCTCGTCGCGGACCGCGTTGATCAGCTTGACCAGGGCGTACCCGCCGTTGTCCGGGGCGAGGCCGTCGAGCAGGAGCACCGGGCAGGCGGTGCGCCGCCACGGCTTGAGCCGCCACGGCCGGCGGCGGTGTTCCACGCGCAGGTCCTCAAGGAACGCGTGCACCAGCAGCAGGTCGATCTGCTCCTGGTCCTCCGTGGCCCGGGACGGGACGGTGAGCCGGCTGGCGAACGCGACGAAGTCGCCGGCCGCGAGCTCGGGGGCGAGATACTGCTGACGCAGGAACCAGCGGAACCGACGGCCCGCCCCGAGCAGCCAGCCGTTGGTCAGCAGCCAGAACATCGCCCCGGGCAGGACCCGCAGGACGAACCACAGCAGCACGCCGAGCCAGCCGCCCGGGTCCGGCGGTGTCTGCTGCCCGTCCGAGGCCGCCCGCTGGGAGATCCGCTCGCGCAGTTGCCGGGTCAGCTCCCGGCGTCGCCGGTTGGTCGGCACGTCGGTCAGGTCGACCTGCATGAGCCCGTCGGCGAGGGCGTAGCGGCGGAACGCCAGCCGGTCCGCGCCGCCGAAGTTCCCGGCCGTCAGCCCGGTGTACGCCTCGTGCAGCAGCGCGCGCACGTCCCGGCCGGTGGCGTCGAGGCGGACGTGCGGCACCCGCCGCTCGTCTCCGGCGAACACGTGCGCCAACATGGCCAGCGGGGACGTCGCCCGGGGCCGGGAGACCAGGCACAGCAGCGGCAGCCGCCAACCGTGGCGGGCGGGCCGCAGCACCATCGACTCGATCAGCTCCACCAGCCGGTGGAACTGGGCGTACGCCTGCCGACCCTGCTCGGGCACCCCCTCGCCGGCCATGTTCCCCCGCTTCGAAACCCGCCGAAGAATCCGCGACATCGTCGGTCCCGCCGCCTCGCCGAAAGGAACACCCCGTCGGGCCACACGCCGAACAGTGAAACCGGTCGCTCGATGGTAGGCGGGGTTCGAGGTCTCCGCCACGACGCCAGGGCCCTCCACCGCAACTGTCAACTTTCCGATCCGACCCGCGACCGCCCACCCCCTTGGCCCACCTCGACCCCGTTGATCAAGAGGTTTGCGTCAATGTCGAGATCGACTCTGACGCTTTTCTCTTGATCACCGAGGAAGGTGTCGGGAAGGTGGGGGTGGGAGGGAGGGAGGGGGTTCGGGGACCAGCGGGTCAGGCGGCGAGGGTGGCGTAGCGGCCTGCATGGTCGAGCAGGGCGGCGTGGGTGCCGGACTCGACGATCCGGCCGTGGTCGAGCACGGCGATCTGGTCGGCGTCGCGCACGGTGGACAGGCGGTGGGCGATGGTGATCGTGGTGCGTCCCCGGGCCAGCTCGTCGAACGCCCGCTGCACCGCGCGCTCGGTCTCGGTGTCCAGCGCGCTGGTGGCCTCGTCGAGGACGAGCACCCGGGGGTCGCGCAGCAGGGTGCGGGCGATGGCGAGGCGCTGCTTCTCCCCGCCGGAGAAGCGGTGCCCGCGCGAGCCGACCATGGTGTCGTACCCCTCGGGGAGGGCGGCGATGACGTCGTGGATCTGCGCGGCGCGGGCCGCGTCCTCGATCTCGGCGTCGGTGGCGTCCGGTCGGGCGTACCGCAGGTTCTCGCGCACGGTGGTGTGCAGCAGGTAGGTCTCCTGGCTGACCACGCCCACGACGGCGGCCAGGTCGGTCAGCCGCAGGTCGCGCAGGTCGACGCCGTCGATGGTGACCCGGCCGGCGGTCGGGTCGTGCAGGCGGCTGACCAGGGCGGCCAGGGTGCTCTTGCCGGAGCCGGTGTGCCCGACGACGGCGAGGCCGGTGCCGGCCGGGACGTCGAGGGTGATCCCGGCCAGGGCGGCGGTGTCGCTGCCGGGGTAGGTGAAGGTGACGCCCTCGATCCGCACGTGGCCGCGCATCCGGCGCGGGTCGATGTCGACCGGGTGCGCGGGGTCGTCGACCTCGACGGGCAGGTCGAGATATTCGAAGATCCGGGCGAACAACGCCATCGAGGCGGTGACCGAGACACCCACGTCGAGCAGGCCCATCAGCGGCCGGAACAGCCCGCCCTGCAACGCGGTGAACGCGACCAGCGTGCCGATGCTGAGCGTGCCGGCGGCCCCGGGCAGGCCCGCGCCGAGATAGATGAACGCGGGGATGGCGGCGAAGATGACGCTCATCGAGGCCATCCGCCAGCGGCCGGCGAGGTCGGAGCGCAGCTCCAGGTCGACGAGGCGGGCCGAGGAGGCGGTGAACCGGTCGACGAGCGCGCCGCCCGCGCCGAGGGTCTTGCTGAGCTGCACGCCGCTGATCGACAGCCCCTCCTCGATGGTGACGTTGAGGTCGGCCAGCTCGCGCTGCCGCTGGGCGGTGATCTCCCGCCGCATCCGGGCGACCCGGCGGGTGAGCCAGATCGACGGCGGCAGCACGACCAGCGAGATCAGCGACAGCCGCCAGGACAGCGCCACCATGGCCACGGCGGTGGCGACGACGGTGGTGAGGTTCGCCGCGATCGAGGTGGCGGTGGAGGTGACCACCGTCTGCATGCCGCCGATGTCGTTGGTGATCCGGGACTGCACCTCGCCGGTGCGGGTGCGGGTGAAGAAGGCGATCGACTGCCGGTGCAGGTGGGCGAAGACGTCGGTGCGCAGCCGGTGCATGACCTGCTGGCCGACGCGGGTGGAGAGCCAGGTCTGGACCACGCCGAGGGCGGCGGTCACGACGGCGACGGCGACCATGCCGAGGACCAGGCGGGCCAGCAGCGTCAAATCGCGCTCGGGCAGGGCCCGGTCGATCACGGCGCGCAGCAGGAACGGCGAGGCCATGGCGACGATCGAGGAGGCCACGATGATCGCGGTGACGGTGGCGAGCTGCCAGCGGTACGGGGCGAAGAGCCGGCCGACGCGGCGCAGCGGCACCTGCCGGGCCTGGTCCTTCTCTGCGGTGCTGACGGTGCGGGGGCCGCCCCGGCCCTCGCGGTGGGTGGTGGGTGTGTCCAAGGGACGCCCTTCCGGTCGAGAAGAATGCTGAGGTTACCTCATCATGAGGGAGCAACAGCATTCTCTGCTACCGTATTCCGGTGAGCGCCGACATCCCGGTGGGCCCCGGCAGCGCGAAGGCGTCCGCCACTGCGGCGAACGCCGACGAGGAGGGCCTGGCCGAGAGCTTCTGGGCCGTCGCCCGCCGGCTGCGCCACCTGTCCCGGCAGTCCCTCGCCCCGTGGGAGATCAACCCCGGGCAGGCCCGGGCGCTGGGCGTCCTCACCCGGCACGGCGCGCTGCGGCTCAGCGCGCTCGCCGAGCGCCTGCGCATCGCGCCGCGCTCCGCCACCGAGGTCGTCGACGGCCTCCAGGAGCGCGGCCTGGTCGCCCGCCGCCCCGACCCGGCCGACCGGCGGGCCACCCTGGTCACCCTCACCGACGAGGGGGTACGCGTCGGCGCGGCGATCCACGCCGCCCGGCACGCCGAGGCCGAGCGCCTCTTCGGCGGGCTCAGCCCCGCCGACCGGGCCCACCTGGCCCGCATCCTGCGGACCCTGCGCGACTGACCGCCGGCCTCCCCGCCTCCTTCTGCGCCCGGTCGGTCCGACGCGCCGACACCCCACCAGCCCACAGCCCACCAGCCCACAGCTCGTCAGCTCGCCCGCCGGCTGGCGAGGATGGCCAGCACCTCGGCGCGTACCCGGTCCGGCTCGCGCACCAGCCTGCGGTGGGCGAAGCGCACCACGAGGATGCCCCGGGTCGCCAGCAACGCGTCGCGGCGCAGGTCGATCTCCCGCTGCCGGGGGTCACCGTGCGCGGTCGCCCCGTCCAGCTCGAAGTCGACCCGTTCCCGCTCGGCGTAGGCGTCGAGATACATGGTGCGCCCCTCGATCCGTACCCGGAACTGGCGGCGCAGCCGGGGCATCTGTGCCCCGGTGAAGACGTGGTCGTGTCCCCACACCTCCAGCGGGCTGCGGCAGCCGGCGGACAGCCGGTCCAGCAGCACGCGCAGCTCGGCGCGGCGGGCCAGCCGGGGCGCCTGCGCGAGCGCCTGCCCGAGGCGCGCCGGGGTGGTCAGGCCGTCGTTGACGGCGCGGATCAGCGGGGCGGGGCGGTCCACGGCCGGCAGCAGCGGCCAGGCGTCGACCAGCGCCCGTTCCAGCCGGACGACGGGCAGGCCCCGGCGGGTCACCGCCTGCGGCGGCTCGGGGCGGAAGCCGTGCCGGTGGTGCAGCACCACGTGCGGTGGCCGGGAGCGGAGCCCCGAGCGGGCCGGCACGTCGAGGTGCACGGCCTCGTCGTCGGGTTGCCGGCGCACACCCCAGGCGTGCAGGGCGGTAGGCCCGCCGAGCGCGCCCCCGCCCTGGCCGTACGCCACGGCGGCGCGGTGCCGCAGCTCGGGCGGGAGCGCGGCGAGCCCGGCAGAGCCCCCGGCCGTGTCCGGCACGACTCGGCGTAGACGCCGGGCAGGACGCGGAGCAGGGCGCCGGTGTCCACCGCGTGTCGCAGCACCCAGGCGGGCACCACCTGGGTCGCCAGTGATCGGGTGAGCAGGCCGCCATGGCGGTCCAGCAGTGCTCGCAGCGGTTCGTCCATGGCATGGACGGTGTCGGCGCCCGGCCCCGTGCCGCAACCCCGTCGGCCGTCGGCTGTGGACGGGCTCTCCGCTGTGGACGAGGCCCGTTCGGGGCGGGGATGTGGTAAACGTCCTTGATCGTCTGCGGATTCCGGAGACGATGGTCGGCGTGTCGGCTCACTTCTCGACAGCCGATCACGGGGGCGCAACCCCGGCCTGCGGCGGGCGATATCGGCGGCGGATCAACACCGCGACGGCGCGACCGTGGCCGGACCGGAAGGCGCGTTCGACGTCGGTGGCCTCGACGTCGGTGGCCTCGACGCCGGCGGGCCCGGGCACGCCGGTCAGGACCCGCCCGCGAAGGGACGGACCTCGACCGGCAGGGTGGTGGCCCGCGCGTAGCGGCGGCCCCAGTCGAGGGCGGCGTCGAGGTCCGGCGCCGAGACGATGGTGATCCCGCCGAGGTGCTCCTTGCCCTCGGCGAACGGACCGTCGGTCACCAGCATCTCGTCGCCGTCGGCCCGCAGCACGGTGGCCGTCTCCGGCGCGTGCAGGCCCTGCCCGAAGACCCAGGAACCGGCTTCCACCAACTCGTGGTGGATCGCCTCGACCTCACGCATCACCCCGGCGAGGAACTCCGGCTCCGGCCGCCCCGTGTCGGCCGGGTGGTAGATGCTGATCAGGTACTGCCCCATGTCGTCCTCCTCGGCCGCGGCCGGCGCGGTGCCCGCCGCCAACTCCACCCTGCACCCTCCAGACGAACGGGACCGGCGGCGATCGACACGCCGCCCGACGATTCTTATCCATCTTCGGCTTATATAAGGCGGCTCTGATATAAAAGAGGGATGCATGCCTTCGACGTGCTGGGCGAGCCCGTGCGCCGGCGGATCCTCGAGCTGCTCGCCGAGGGCGAGCGGAGCGCCGGGTCCGTCTGCGCGGTGATCCGGGCCGAGTTCGGCATCTCCCAGCCGGCCGTGTCCCAGCACCTGCGGGTGCTGCGCGACAGCGGCTTCGCCACCGTGCGCCCGCAGGGGACCCGCCGGCTGTACGCGGTCAACCCGGAGCCGCTGCGCGAGGTCGACGACTGGCTCGGCCACTTCCGCCGGTTCTGGACCCCACCCCTGCACGCCCTGGCCACCGAGCTGGCCCGGGGCCGCCGGGAACGCCGCCTGGCGGCAGAAGCCGAAAAGCCCGAAGGGCCCGAGAACGAGGGACCCGAGAAGAGGAGACGAGAATGATCGACGCGACGCATCAGATCAGCGGCGTGCGACGGTGGGTGGGCGACCGCGTGCTGCCCGCCGGGCAGGCCCGGGTGCTGACCATCAGCCAGACGTACGACGCGCCGGTCGAGGACGTCTGGGACGCCTGCACCAACGCCGAGCGCATCCCACGCTGGTTCCTGCCGATCAGCGGCGAGCTGCGGCTGCACGGCCGGTACCAGTTCGAGGGCAACGCGGGCGGCGAGGTGCAGCGCTGCGACCCGCCGGAGAGCTTCGCCGCCACCTGGGAGATGGGTGACCAGGTGAGCTGGATCGAGGTGCGGCTGTCCCCGGAGCCCGACGGCCGGACCCGGTTCACGCTGGAGCACGTCGCGCACGTCGACGACGCGATCTGGGACCGGTTCGGGCCGGGCGCGGTCGGGGTCGGCTGGGACATGGGGCTGGTCGGGCTGGCCACCTACCTGCACGCCGGGGACGGCGGCGACGACAACCCGGCCGCGCGGGGGGCCGAGTGGGCGGCCTCGGCCGAGGGCCGGGAGTTCCTGGTGACGGTCAGCCGGCTCTGGGGCGAGGCGAGCGTGGCGGCCGGCACCGATCCGGCCCAGGCCGCCGCCGCGGCGCAGCGGACCACGGAGGCGTACACGGGGACCCCGGCCGGCTGACCGGCGCGGCCGACGGGTCGGCCTGGTCGCGGCCGGACCGGCCGGCAGGTCGACCCGCTCGGGCCGGCCGCAGGGTAAACCAGCGGCGCGGTGTCGGGGGCACCCGGCAGACTGTCGGCCATGTCGCCCCGCTCCGTCGCCGATCTGGTCGCCCTGCACGCCGCTGGTGCCCGCGTGCGCTACCTGCACTTCTGGGGGCACCGGCCCCGGCCGGACGGCGCGGTCGGGGCCGGCTGCCTGAGCCAGTGGTGGCCCGCGCCGTTCACGGTGGACGGCCGGGTCTTCGCCACCGCCGAGCACTGGATGATGTGGCACAAGGCCACCCTGTTCGGCGACCACGGCACGGCGGCGCGCGTCCTCACCGCCGGGCACCCGCAGCGGGCCAAGGCCCTCGGGCGCGCGGTCCGCGGCTTCGACGAGGGCGTCTGGGCGGCCCACCGGTACGACATCGTCGTGGCCGGCAGCGTCGCGAAGTTCGCCGCGCACGACGACCTGCGCGCGTTCCTGCTCGGCACGGGCGAACGGGTGCTGGTCGAGGCGAGCCCGGTGGACCGGGTGTGGGGCATCGGCCTGGCCGCCGGTGACCCCGACGCGCAGGATCCGGCCCGCTGGCGCGGCGACAACCTGCTCGGCTTCGCCCTGATGGCCGCCCGCGCCGCCCTGCGCCCCTGACCCGCCCATCGGGCGTCCCGCGGCGCCCCGCCAACCGGTCGGCACCCGGGCGTCGACCGGCCGGCACCCGGGCCGGAGGCGCGCGGCCGACGCGGTAACGTGCCGGGCGTGACCGGCGCAGCGTACTCCCACTGTTCCTACTGCGGCGCGGGCTACCCGGCGGCGGCCGACTGGCCCCGGGTGTGCGCGGCCTGCGGTCAGACCGTGTGGCGCAACCCGACGCCCGTGGCGGTCGCGGTGCTGCCGGTGCGCACCGACGCCGGCCTCGGCGTGGTCGTGGTCCGCCGGGACATCGAGCCCGCGCGCGGGCTGCTCGCCCTGCCCGGCGGCTTCATCGAGTACGGCGAGGCGTGGCAGGAGGCCCTGGTGCGGGAGCTGCGGGAGGAGACGGGTCTGGTGGCGTCCGCCGACGACGCGCGGCTGTTCGCGGTGCACGGGGCGCCGGCCGGCGGCACCATGATGGTCTTCGGGACGCTGCCGGAGCAGGCCGCCGGGCAGTTGCCGCCGTCGGCGCCGACCGAGGAGGCGACCGAGTGGCTGGTGGTCACCGAGCCGGTGGAGCTGGCGTTCTCGACCCACACCCGGGTGCTCGCCGACTTCCTCGCCGCCCACCGGGCGGCCTGAGCGGGCGGCCTGAGCGGGCGGCCTGAGCGGGCGGTGGCCCACCGGGCGTCGGTCGCCGGTCGGCTCCTGAGGGATGGGACGGCCACGTCGACGGGCTACCCATATAACCTATCGGGTTAGTAGGCTGCTCTCGCCCGTCGACCGCCTCGGCGCGTCCGCCCCTGGAGCCGCCCACCACCCGATCCGGAGACCCGATGACCCGCTGGACCCCCGACCCCTCGTTCTACCCGTCGCCCCGGCAGGCGGCCCTGGCCCCGGCCGAGAAGCTGGCGTACGTCGCCGCGTTCGACCGGGCCGCCGAGCGGCCCGACGCCCTCGCCGTGCTCGACACCGACCCCGAATCCCCCGAGTACGGGCGGGTGGTCGGCTGGACCGACCTGCCGCACACCGGCGACGAGTTGCACCACTTCGGCTGGAACGCGTGCAGCAGCGCGCTCTGCCCCACCGCGCCGCACCCGCACGTCGAGCGCCGCTTCCTGATCGTCCCCGGGCTGCGCTCGTCGCGGGTGCACGTGTACGACACCAAGCCCGACCCGCGCGCGCCGAAGCTGGTCAAGGTGATCGAGCCCGGGGAGCTGGCCGAGCGGGCCGGCTACTCCCGCCCGCACACCGTGCACTGCGGACCGGACGGCATCTACCTGTCCGCCCTCGGCGGGACGGGCGACGCCGACGGCCCCGGCGGCATCGCGATCCTCGACCACACCAGCTTCGACGTACGCGGGGCGTGGGAGGCCGACCGGGGCCCGCAGCACCTCGCGTACGACTTCTGGTGGCACCTCAACCACGACGTGCTGGTGACCAGCGAGTGGGGCACCCCGTCGATGATCGAGGACGGGATCGTCGGCGAGCTGCTGCTGGGCCGCCGGTACGGGCACGCGATCCACTTCTGGGACCTGGCGAAGCGGCGGCACGTGCAGCGGGTCGACCTCGGCGACGCGTACCAGATGCCCCTGGAGCTGCGGCCCGCGCACGACCCGACGCAGACGTACGGCTTCGTCGGCGTGGTGATCAGCGTCGAGGACCTGTCCGCCTCGATCTGGCTGTGGCACCGCGACGGCGCGGAGTGGGCCGTGACCAAGGTGATCGACATCCCCGCCGAGCCGGCCGACGCGGCGGACCTGCCCGACCTGCTCAAGCCGTTCGGGGCCGTGCCCCCGCTGGTCACCGACATCGACCTGTCCGTGGACGACCGGTTCCTCTACGTCTCCTGCTGGGGCACCGGCGAGCTGCGCCAGTACGACGTCAGCGACCCGTTCCACCCGGTGCAGACCGGCTCGGTGCGTCTCGGCGGCATCGTGCGGCGCACCCCCCACCCTGGCTTCCCCGACGAGCCCCTGGCCGGCGGCCCGCAGATGGTGGAGATCAGCCGCGACGGCCGCCGGGTGTACGTATCGAACTCGCTCTACGGCTCCTGGGACGACCAGTTCTACCCCGACGGGGTGGGCGCGTGGCTGGCCAAGCTGGACGTCGACACCGAGGCGGGCGGCCTCACCCCCGACGCCCGGTTCTTCCCGCGCGGCGAGGAGTTCCGGGGGCTGCGGGTGCACCAGACCCGGTTGCAGGGCGGCGACGCCTCCTCCGACTCGTACTGCTTCCCGTGACCGCGGCGACCTGGCTGACGCTGGCCGGGCTCGGCGCGTTCCACGGGCTGAACCCGGCCATGGGCTGGCTGTTCGCGGTGGCCCGCGGGTTGCAGGAGCGCAGCCGGCGGGTGCTGCTGGCGTCGCTGCCGCCGATCGCGCTCGGCCACCTCGCCTCCGTCGGCGTGGTGGCCGCTCTGGTCACCGCCACCCGCTCGGTCGCGGCGAGCACCGCCGTGGCGGTCACCGGGGGCGTCCTGCTGGTCGGGTTCGGGCTGTGGCGGCTGCTGTCGCGCCGGCACTTCCGCTGGGCCGGGATGCGGCTGTCGAACGCGCAGCTCGCCGGCTGGTCGTTCCTGATGTCCTCGGCGCACGGGGCGGGGCTGATGCTGCTGCCGGTGCTGCTCGCCGAGCCGGTCGCCGGTGCCGGCCACACCGGGCACCTGGCGGCGGCACCGGCCGGTGCGCTGCCCGGGCTGGCCGCCGCCGGGGTGCACACCGTCGCGATGTTCGGCGTCGCGCTCGCCGCCGCCGTGACCGTGTACGAGGTGCTCGGCGTCGGCGTGCTGCGGCGGGCATGGTTCAACGTGGACCGGCTGTGGGCGGGGGTGCTGGTGGCCGCCGGGGTGGTGACGTTGGTCGCGGCGGCCTGAGGGCGACGGGGTGGCGTCCACCGACAGCGGGGTGGCGTCCACCGACAGCCAACTCCTACTGCTTCAATAGGAGTTAGCTGTCGCCGAGCCGGAGGGAACCCCGATGCCGCACCACCTGTCGCACGACGAGGCCGACCACGACGCCCGGCGGGCCCGCCAGTGGCTCGCCGGCCGGGCCCGGGGCGCGGGATTCCCCGGCCCGCGCCTGCTCGAACTCGGCGCGGCGATGACCGCCCTCGCCGCCGCGGCGGCCGAGCGCGAGCCGGTCGCCGTCGCCCCCCAGCCGGTCGGCGCCGACCCCGGGACGCCCGGCGGGCCCGGCCCCCGGCCCGCTACGGACGCGGGCGGCGGGCCGCCCGGCATCGTCAAGCCGCTGCCGCCACGGCTGTTCGACCGGCATGACACCAACGCCGAGATGCGCTGGGAGGCGATGGCCGGGCAGGGGTACGTCGTGCCGACCGACCGGTTCTTCGTCCGCAACCACACCCACACGCCCCGCATCGACGCCGACACGTGGCGGTTGAGCCTGTTCGGCGACGGCCTGCGCGGCGCGCCCACCCGGGACCGGCCCGTCGAGTTCGGCTACGACGACCTGCGCCGGCTGCCCGCCGAGCGGGTCACCGCGCTCGTCGAGTGCGCCGGCAACGGCCGCCGGTTCTTCGCCGGGCAGCAGGGCCGGCCGACGCCCGGGGTGGCGTGGGGGCTCGGCGGCGTCGGGGTGGCGCACTGGCGGGGCGTACGGCTGGCGGAGGTGCTGCGCCGGGCCGGGCTGACCGGCGCGGCCGTCGACGTGATGCCGGAGGGGCTGGACCCGGAGTACGTCACGGGCGGCGTGAACCTGGGCCGGGTCCGCCGCCCGCTGCCGGTCGGCAAGGCCCTCGACGACGTGCTGCTGGCGTACGAGATGAACGGCGAGCCGTTGCCGGCCGACCACGGCCACCCGGTGCGGGTGGTGGTGCCCGGCTGGATCGGCGTCTCCTCGATCAAGTGGGTCGGCCCGGTCGAGGTCTCCGCCACCGCCCTCTTCTCGCCGTGGAACACGCAGCTCTACCGCATGTTCGGCCCCGGCTACCCGGCCGACGGCGCGGCGCTGGGCGCGCAGTCGGTGAAGAGCGCCTTCGAGCTGCCCTGGGACGCCCGCGTCCCGGCCGGCGCGGAGGTGCTGCTGCGCGGCCGGTCCTGGTCGGGGGCCGGCCCGATCCGGTCGGTGCAGGTGCACACCGGCGACGGCGACTGGCGGCCGGCCGAGCTGGTCGCCGCCGACGCGGGCGGCCCGTGGCAGCGCTGGACGGCGCGCTGGCGGCCGGCGGGACCCGGCCCGGTGACGCTGCGTGCGCGGGCCACCGACGCCACCGGCGCCGGCCAGCCGGCCCGGGCCCGGCACAACGACCTCGGATACCTCTTCGACGGCGTCGTCCGGCACCCGGTGACGGTCTGCTGACGCCGCCCCGCCGGCGGTCCCGGCGCGGCGGAACGCGCCTACGGTCCCGGCGCGGCGGAACGCGCCTACGGTGCCGGGGCGGCGGAACGCGCCTACGGTGCCGGGGCGGCGGCCCCAGCATCGGCGGGGCCACGCCCCCGGCGTCGGCGGTCTACGCGCTCCGGCCCCCGGGTCCGGCGGTCAGGGCGGCGGCGCGACGCCCTCGGCGGCGGCGAGGTAGCCGCTGGCCTGGAGGCGGAACAGCTCCCGGTAGAGCCCCTCGGCGGCGATCAGCTCGTCGTGGGTGCCCTGCTGCACGAGCCGGCCGCGTTCCATCACGAAGATCTGATCGGCGTGCCGGACGTTGGCCAGCCGATGGGTGATCAGCACGACGGCCCGGTCCGGCCGCCGCCGCAGGTGCTGGAAGAGGGAGTGCTCCGCGCGGGCGTCGAGCGCCGCCGACGGCTCGTCGCAGATCAGCAGCGGGGCGTCCCGGTAGAGGCCACGGGCGGCGACGAGGCGCTGCCACTGGCCGCCGGAGAGGTCGTGGCCGTCCTTGAACTCGCGGTCGAGCAACGTGTCGTACCCGAACGGCAGGCCGACGATCATGTCGTGCGCGGCGGCGGCCCGGGCGGCGTCCTCCACGCTGGGCCCCCGGTGCCCGGCGGGCCGGTCGTGCCGGCCCACGCGGATGTTCTGCCCGGCGGTGAACGGGAACTTCCACCAGTCCTGGGTGAGCACGGCGACCTGCGCGCCGGCCTGGCGCGGGTCCAGCTCGGCCGCGTCGACCCCGTCCCAGCGGATCGTCCCGCCGGTGGGCCGGTACAGGCCGGCGATCAGCTTCGCCAGGGTCGTCTTGCCGGAGCCGTTCTCGCCGACGAGGGCCACCACCTGCCCCCGGCGGACGGCCAGGCTGACCTCGTCGACGGCCGGCCGGTCGGTGTCCGGATACCGCAGGCTCACCGCGTCCAGCTCGATGACGTCGAACCCGGCGGTGGGCCGGTCGCCCCCGGCGGCGGTCCGGCTGACCGCCCGATCGAGAAAGCCCCGGTAGTCCTGGTAGTAGAGGGCGTCCTCGTAGAGCGAGTTGGTGGCGAACACCGCGACGCCGAGGCTGGACCGGGCGGACTGCAGGGCGATCAGCGCCGTCGCGGCGGCGGCGAGCGCCACCATGCCGGCCAGCAGCAGGCCGGCGAGGACCGCGTACACGCCGAAGGTGGCCAGGCCCGCCGTGGCGGCGCCGAGCACCCTGGTCCGGGTCTGGGCGCGCACCAGGCGCAGGTGGGCCCGCGTCTCGGTGGCCATCATCCGGCGGTACTCGCCGAGCAGGAAGTCGCGCATCTGGTACGCGCGGATCTCGGCGGCGGTGTGCCGGTTGGCCATCAGGTTGGCCAGCATCGACATCCGGCGACGCCGGTTGATCCGGGCCAGCATCTCCAGGTACTGCCGGCGGGCCGTCTTCACCGCGGTCGCAGCCTCGGGCACCGCTGCCAGCAGCAGGCAGGGCAGCAGCAGCGGCTGGATCACGGTGACCGCCGCGGCCGTGGCGAGCACCCCGACCACACCGGTGATCAGGTTGACGGTGTGGTCCACGATCCAGGCCGCCTCGGTCACCCCGCGGTCGCGGGCCCGGTCCATCTCCTCGGCGAACCCGGCGTCGTCGAACGCGGCGAGGTCGACGGCCGTGGTCGCCTCGAACAGCCGCAGCTCGACCTGGTAGTTGATCTGCGGCGTGAGGCGGGCCTGCGCCCAGCCGGCCGCGATGGTCAGCGCGCCCTTGGCCGTCACGGCCGCCGCCGCCAGGGCCAGGGCCGGCAGCGCCGCTCGGATCCGGTCCGGCGTCGGGCCGGCCGCGAACAGCTCGCGCAGCACGCCGGTGGTGGCCAGCAGGCCGAGGGTGGTCATCACCCCGGCGGCCACGTTGAGCCCGATGGACGCGGCCGTGTCCCGGCGGCTGGTCGCCCAGGCCAGGGCGACCGCCTCGCGGACCAGCCGGGGCAGCCGGCGGGCCACCGCCCAGAAGGTGGTGTGGGCGAACTCGGTCGCGTGGTGCATCCACGCCCGGTCCTCCAGCTCGGGCAGCACCGACGCCTCGCCGCCGTCGGACCCGTCGCCCTCCGTCGGGACGCCTCCGGCCGCGACGCCCCCCGGCGTGGCGACGCCCGCTGACGCGGGGTCTCCTGGCGCGGGGTCTCCTGACGCGGGGGGCGCTGGCGTGGCCTCGGCGGGGCCGGCGGGGACGGGCGATCGGCGCGGGCGGACGGCTCTCCTCACGGGCCCCTCCAAGGCAGGCGCGGGCCGCGACCGGCGGCACACCGACAACCACCGGGAGCCTACTGTGCGCGACCGACCAATGTCAGCGCGTCATCGGCGTGTCGAACACGTGTCGCAACCCGCTCCCCGGCCGACGCGGGGCGGCTCTCGCCGCCCCGCGTCGGTGAGCTCGCCGCCCCGCGCGGGTGAGCTCGCCGCCCCGCGCCGGTGAGAAGGGAACCCTGCTATACCGCAGGCGTTAACAAGGGGCCCTTCCTTGCACCTCAGCTGGCGGTGAGGGTGACGTCGTCGACGACGAAGCTGGTCTGCAACGACGCGTCCTCCACGCCGGTGAACGTCAGGGTTACCGTCCGGCCGGCGTACGCGGCGGCGTCGAAGGTGCGCTGGGTGTAGCCGGTGGCCTTGTCCAGGTTCGAGTACGTCGCCAGGGTGGTGCCGCCGACGGAGACGGTGAGCTTGTCGTACTGCCTGGTCGAGGTGGTCTCGGCGGTGTCGATGTGCAGCCAGAACGACAGCGTGTACGTGGCGCAGCCGGCCGGGACGGCCAGCGACTGCGACAGCGTCTCGGTGCGGCTGCTGCCGTAGCCGCCGAGCCACGCCTTGTACGAGCCGGTGTGCGCGGCCTGGCTGGCCGAGTTGGTGATCACACCCGAGGACGCGGTCCAGACGGTGGCGCCGCTCTCGAAGCCGGAGTTGCCGACCACCTGGCCGCCGGCGCAGCCGCCGGTGCCGGTCACGGTGACGCTGTAGGTGGCGGTGCGGGTCGCCGACCCGGTGCCGGTGACCGTGATGGCGTACGTGCCGGTGGCGGCCGACGCGGAGGCGGTGATCGTCATCGTGGACGAGCCGCCGGAGGTCACCGACGACGGGCTGAACGAGACGGTCACCCCGCTGGGCGCGCCGGCGGCGGACAGGGCGACGCTCTGTGCGCTGCCGGAGGTCGTGGCGGTGGAGACCGTGGCGGTGGTGGACGCGCCCCGGGCGACGCTGCCGGAGGTCGGGCTCACCGCGAGGGAGAAGTCGTTGGTCGGGGTGCCGCCGCCGACGGCCTGGTCCCAGATGGCGTACGCGACGCCGTCGGCGCTGCGGTTGAGCCCGGTGGCGTTGATGTTGCTGGTGGTGTCGCAGGCCCGGTGGTAGCACGGGTCGTAGGAGGAGCCGGCGGTGCCGCCCCACTTGGCGGCCTGCGCGGAGCTCTTGGTGGCGCTGGCGCCCATCGCGTACCCCGAGGTGGGGATGCCGGCCTGCTGGAAGGAGTAGTCGTCGGAGCGGCCCTGGCCCTCGACGTTCTCCTCGGGCGACAGGCCGAGGGAGTCCCAGTACGCCTTCAGGGGCGCGGCCGTGGTGGAGGTGACCCGGTTGATGAAGTAGCCGCCGTTGGTCGAGGCCACCATGTCGAAGTTGTAGTACCCCTTGATGTAGCCCTTCTGGGTGGCGCTGAGCGAGTTCACGTAGAACTTGGAGCCCTGGAGGCCCTGCTCCTCGCCGTTCCACCAGGCGAACCGGACCCGCTTGGTCAGGCTCGGGTTCTGCTGGGCCAGCACGAGGGCGTTCTCCAACAGCACCGACGAGCCGGAGGCGTTGTCGTTGATGCCCGGGCCGGCGGAGACGCCGTCGAGGTGCGCGCCGAACATGATGACCTGGTCGGCGGGGGCGCCACCCGGCCACTCGGCGATCACGTTGTTGCCCGAGTAGGTGCAGCTGGTGCAGGTCTGCTCGGTGACCGTGTAGCCGGCGGCCTGGAGCTTGCTCTTGACGTAGTTGACCGACGCCGTGTAGCCGGCAGAGCCGGAGCGACGGTTGCCGCCGTTGCTGGTGGCGATGCTCTGGAACTGGCTCAGGTGGGCCTGGACGTTCGTCACGGAGATGTCCGGCGCGGCCAGCGCCGCGACGGCCGGGGCGGCGGCGGGGGCCTCGGCGGCGGTGGCCGGCAGGGTCGCCGTCGACGTGGTCAGCGCGAGGGCGGCGGTGAGCGCCAGGCCCGCGGTCACTGTGGTGCGTCTCATGGGTGCTCCTCGGTGCAGGTCGGGGGTGTCGTGCACCTGGGCGTGACCGGACCCCGCCCGCGAGGGTGGGGCGGGCGGGGTCCGGCGGCGTGGCGAGGGGGCGCCGCGACGTTCGTTCCAGGGAAGGAAACACTTACACGCGTCGATTCAGCGGTCAATATCCATCATGGTCATACCGATCCGCTGATCACCCCACCCGGCACGGGCGACACCGACGGTGGATCTAGGCTGCCGGTCATGCTGTCACTCGATGATCCGCGCTGGTCGGAGCTCGACCACCGGAGTCAGTCGGCGGGCCGGCGGTCGCCCGATGCCCCGTCCGTCCCCGCCGAGCTGCGGGCGCTGCGCGCCGACCCCACCGACCAGGAACGGTTCAGCGACCTGTGGCCGTACCTGTGCTCCGAGGGCACCGCCTGGCCCGCCGCCTACGCCGCCGTCCCCCACCTGGTCGACATCGCCCGCGCGCTTGCCCCGGGCGAACGCGACGAATACCTCATCGTGGTCGGCCTCGTCGTCGCGTGCTCCGGAGAGTACGGGGAGGTCTCCAACGACCTGCCCGACGACCTCGCCGAGGACTACCGGCGGGCCCTGCCCGAGGCCCTGCCCCTGCTGGCCGAGACGATGGCCGGCGGGCCGCACGACGACGTCGAGACCCGTTACCTGCTCGCCACCGCCGCCGCGCTGAAGGGCCACCCCGAGCTGGCCGAGCTGCTCAACGAGCTCGACACCATCGAGTGCCCGGCCTGCGGCGAGCCCGTATTCGACGACTCGGACCCGGAGGACGACGAGGAGGAGTGAGCGCGGCCGGGTGGGCGGGCCGCCCAGCGGGCGCACGCCGCCGCGTCAGCGACGTGCGGCCCGTCAGCGGGTCGCGGCCCGTCAACGACGTGCGTCCCGTCAACGGCACTCGGGCCCGTCAACGGCACGCGTCCCGTCAGCGGGTCGCGGCGGCGGCCGCCCGCCCGGCCTGCCGGCCCGAGAAGAGGCAGCCGCCGAGGAAGGTGCCCTCCAGCGAGTTGTAGCCGTGCATGCCCCCGCCGCCGAAGCCGGCCACCTCGCCGGCCGCGTACACCCCGGGCAGCGGCTGCCCGTCGGGGCGCAGCACCCGGCCGTCCAGGTCGGTGTGCAGGCCGCCGAGGGTCTTGCGGGTCAGGATGTTGAGCCGCACCGCGATGAGCGGCCCCGCCGCCGGGTCCAGCAGCCGGTGCGGCGGGGCCACCCGGATCAGCCGGTCGCCCCGGTACGCCCGCGCGCCCCGGATCGCCGTGACCTGGGCGTCCTTGCCGAACGGGTTGACGATCGCCCGGTCGCGGGCCTCGACGGTCCGCCGCACCTGCGCCGCGTCCAGGGTCGGGCCGCCGTCGGGGGCGACGAGGTCGTTCATCCCCGCCACCAGGGCCTCCAGGGTGTCGGCGACGACGAAGTCCGTGCCGTGCTCAAGGAACGCCGCGACCGGGGCCGGGGTGCCGGCGCGGGCCCGCTCGATCACCTGCCGGACGCTGCGGTTGGTCAGGTCCGGGTTCTGCTCCGAGCCGGAGAGCGCGAACTCCTTCGCGACGATCCTCCTGGTGAGCACGAACCAGCTGTGGTCGTGGCCGGTGGCGCGCAGGTGGCGCAGCGTGGCCAGGGTGTCGAAGCCGGGGAACAGCGGCGCGGGCAGCCGCCGGCCGGTGGCGTCCAGCCACAGCGACGACGGCCCCGGCAGGATCCGGATGCCGTGCTGCGGCCAGATCGGGTCCCAGTTGCGCAGCCCCTCGACGTAGTGCCACATCCGGTCCGGGTTGATCACCTGCCCGCCGGCGGCCTCGGTGATGCCGAGCATCCGCCCGTCGACGTGGGCGGGCACGCCGGAGACCATCCGCTTCGGCGGGTCGCCGAGCCGCGCCGGCCAGGCCGCCCGCACCAGGTCGTGGTCGCCGCCGATGCCGCCCGAGGTGACGACCACGGCCTGCGCCCCGTACACGAACTCGCCCACCTCGACCCGCGAGCTGGGCGCGCCGCGCGGCACGTCGCTGGGCTCCAGCACCGACCCGCGTACGCCGGTGACCGCCCCGCCGGTGGTGACCAGGCCGTCGACCCGGTGCCGGAAGCACAGCCGCACCCGGCCGGCGTCCACCGCGGCGGCCAGCCGGCGGGCGAACGGCTCGACCACACCGGGGCCGGTGCCCCAGGTGACGTGGAACCGGGGCACCGAGTTGCCGTGGCCGTCCGCCGCGCCGCCGCCCCGCTCGGCCCAGCCGACGACGGGGAACAGCCGGTGCCCCATCGACCGCAGCCAGGACCGCTTCTCCCCGGCGGCGAAGTGCACGTACGCCTCGGCCCACCGGCGCGGCCAGTGGTCCTCCGGGCGGTCGAACGCGGCGCTGCCCAGCCAGTCCTGCCAGGCCAGCTCCACCGAGTCGCGCACACCCATCCGCCGCTGCTCGGGCGAGTCGACCAGGAACAACCCGCCGAACGACCACCACGCCTGGCCGCCGAGGTTCTGCTCCGGCTCCTGGTCGAGCAGCAGCACCGTCCGGCCCGCGTCGGCGGCCTCGGTGGCGGCGACCAGGCCGGCCAGGCCGGCCCCGACGACGATCACATCCGCATCCATGCCGGAACCCTACGGACCCGGGTGCTGCGCCTGCACGGGGCGGGCGGCCCCGCCATGTCGGCGACATGGGGGTGTCCTGGGGGCGGGGATGCCCCCATGTCGCCGACATGGAGTCGATCATGCGGCGCGCGGGCCGGACGGCGTGGGCCGCGCGGCGGACGGGTCAGCGGGTCGGAGTGGTCAGGCCGGCGGAGCGAGCAGGGCCGCGAGCGCGTCGGCGGTGGCCGGGTACGCCGTGAGCAGCCCACCGGCCCCGACGGCGACCGCCGAACCGGGGCCACCCGCCCCGGTCCCGCCCGAACCGGGGCCGCCCGGACCGGTTCCGCCCGAACCGGGGCCACCCGCCCCGGGGCCACCCGGCCCGGTCCCGCCCAGCCCTGGGCCGTCTGGTCCACGGCCGCCCCGCCCGAGGCCGCCCGGACCAGGGCCACCTGAGCCGGTGACGGCCGGGCCGAGGGCCCAGTCGCCGGCGCAGCCGAGCAGGCCCGCCACGGCGTCGCAGGTCGCCGGGTGGCCCGCCAGCAGGTCGACCACCGGGCCGGACACGACCGCCACCGACCCCGGGGGCACCGCCCCCGAAGGCACCGCCCCGGGACCCGGCGGATGGTCCGCAGGCGACCCGCCCGCCGGCCGGGGCGTCCACGGGGGCACCCAGGCGTCCAGGGCGGGCAGCGCCGCCGGGAACGTGCGGCCGGCCTCGCGGACCAGGGTCGGCACCAGCTCGCCGGCCTGGGCGCGCAGCGTGGTGATCAACGTCGGCAGCCAGGGCAGCAGCACCGGGTCGGGCAGCCGGGCGAACGCCGTGGACAGCACCTCCACGACGAACGGCGTCAGCCCGGGGACCGGCTCCAGGGCCTGCACGAACCCGCTGAGGTACTGCGGGAAGGCCGGCACCACCAGCGGGTTGTCCAACAGCTCGGCGCTGCGGGCGCGCAGCTGCGCCAGGGGCAGCAGGCCGAGGTGGTGCTGGGCGGCCCAGTGCAGCGCCACCCGGGCCGGCGCCTCCGGCCGGGACTGCCGCACCGCCAGTTCGAGCTGAGTACGGTCGCAGCCCAACGACAGCGCGAGGCTCTCCATGCCGAACAGGAAGCCGAGCATCGCGCCGACCTGCCGCACCCCGGTCTCCACGTCGACGAACGCGGTGGGCAGCAGCGTGCAGTAGTGGGCGTACCCGGTGGTGACGAACGCGGCGCACCAGGGTGGCAGGGTCGGCTCGGTGGCCCGGTAGTGGGCCAGCAGCCGGCGGATGCGGCGCAGCACCTCCGGGGCCTCGTCGACGGTGCGCTCGGCCGCGAGCAGCTCCACCGCCCGGGCACCCAGCTCGTCGACGAGCCGGCGGCTGTCGAGCAGCAGGAGCGCGTCCTCGACTGCCGCGAGGGCGACGGCCGCGGTGGCCCGGGGCCCCCACGCCCGACGCCGCAGCCGCTGCTCGAGGACCTGCTCGACGGTGACGCCCTCGTAGCCCAGCTCGATCAGCGCGCGCTGGTGCCGGCCGAGGGCGAGGTCCCAGCTCTCCTGCGTCGACCGTTCCCCGAGCCGGCGCTCCCCCATGATCGGGCGGACGGCGTCGCGGGGCAGCAGGTGCCGCAGCCGCCACAGCAGGTCCGAGCAGCCGGCCACGGCCGGGTCGGCGGTCAGGTCCAGCAGGGCCCGCTGGATGGTGCGCTTGTCCAGGTCGAGCCCGAGCGGGGCGAGCCGGTCGAGCACGTCGCGGGCCAGCGGCGGGAGCGAGTCGTACCCGACCTGGCCGATCCGGTCGCCGCCGAGCAGGATCTCGCAGAGCCGACGCACGTCGCGCCGGCCCGGGACCACGTCCTTCTCGATGCAGGTCACGGCCGCGTCGGCGAAGTCGTACGGGGTGGGCCGGGCCCGGTTGCGCAGCCCGGCGAGCAGGATCGACGTCTCGAACACGGCGATCGCGTCGGCGGTGCTGGCCAGGTAGCCGTTGCGGCGGGCCAGCCGGACGATGTCCACGCACCAGCCGCGCAGCTCCGCCTCGTCGAGCGCGTCGAGCACCGGCGGGCGGGCGAGGAACCCCGACAGCCGATCAGTCACGGGCTCGTCGGCGGCCTCGGCCGGGGTGGCCCTGCGGGCCCGGCCCTTCGCCGGCCTGCCGCCGGCCTGCCCGGCCAGCCGGAACGGGGTCACCCCGGAGCGGGTGACCGCCTTGGCCCAGGTGGCCGCCGCGATGGAGACCGAGCCGGACGCCAGCCCGAACTGCGCCTCGATGGCGGAGTGGCTGGACGGGATCAGCCCGTACAGCCAGCGGGTGGCGGTGCGCGGGCTGATCTCGTACGGCGCGGCGTCGGGCCCGGTGCCGAACTGCGCGACGGGGCTCGCGGCGTGGAACGCGCCGCAGACGTAGAGGCAGTCGGCGGGGTCGACGCCGGAGGCGGCGAGGTGCTGCCGCATCCGGGTCCACATGTAGCGCTCGCGGTCGGCGTCGCGGTCGAGGCGGTCGGCGTCGGCCGGGCGCAGCCGCCGGAACAGGCTGCCGATGAGGACCATCACCTGTCGGTACGTCTCGTGGTCGGCGGCGACGAGGGGCTGCTCGACGTACTGGTCCCACCACTCCGACCAGTGCCGGACCTTGCCGTGGTGCAGCAGGTAGGACTCCAGCTCGGCGAAGCGGGGCCGCAGGTCGCCGATCTCCACGCCGACGGCGTCGCCGTGCAGCGCGGCCTCCTCCTCGGCCGCCGCCGGGGCGTCGGAGGCGTCCGCCGGCCCCTCGGCCGGGTCACGGGGCGCCCACTGGAAGACGTGGTCGACCGAGCGGTCCACCAGCACCAGCTCCACGCCGGGGGTCTCCAGCGCGTACGCGATGGCCTGGTATTCCGCCGACGCCTCGGTGATCGGAGCGACGACGCTGAGCGGCGCCCAGTCGGCGGGGAACCCGTCGACCTTCGACGCGAACGCCTGCACGGCCACCGGCAGGCGGCAGTTGCGCAGCTCGCCCAGCAGGGGTTGGAGGTCCTCGCACAGCTCCAGGTAGATAACCTTCGGCCGCTTGGCGCGCAGCCGGCGGGCCATCGCCAGCGCGGAGGCCGGCGAGTGGTGGCAGACCGGGAATATCTCCAGCCGCTCGCCGAGCGCCCGGTCGACGTCGTCGATCATCCCGGTGAGGATCTCGGCGAGCGCGTCGGGGCTGCCGGCGAAGGCCGCGGCGGCGTCGGTGAGCTGGTCGCGCAGCGCGTCGAACGCGCCGGGACGGTCGGGTGCCCGGGCGGGGGCCGGCGCGACGACGCCGGGCGGGTCCACCCCGGGGGCCGCGCCGGGCGGAGTGGTCGTCGGGCCGGTCACGACAGGGTGGCGATCGCGTGGCGGCCGCCGTCGAGGAAGCCCTCCCACGGGCCGCCGTCGGCCTTGGCCCGGGGCTCCACCACGCCGTGCAGGTATTTGTTGAGGATCGCCAGGTCCTCCGGGCTGCGCCGGGCCAGCGAGCCGACCAGCGAGCCGGCGAGGGTCTCGGCGCGCAGGGTGCGGTCGCCGAAGAACTGGCTGTGCAGGATCGCGTCCTCCAGCACGCCGATCTGCTCGGCGGTGGACAGCGCCGACTCCAGCTTCTCGTCGTCGCTGGTCGCGGACGCGGCGGCGGCCCGCAGGTCGGCGAAGCTCTGCAACAGGATGTCCAGCAGGGTGGGCGGGACGTCCAGCTCGATGCGGTGCCGGCGCAGCAGTTCCTCGGTGCGGAAGCGGACGATCTCCGCCTCGCTGCGCTTGTTGGTCACCACGGGGATGCGGACGAAGTTGAACCGCCGCTTCAGCGCCGAGGAGAGGTCGTTGACGCCCCGGTCGCGGCTGTTGGCGGTGGCGATGATCGAGAAGCCGGGCTTGGCGAAGACGATGTTGTCGGCGTCCAGCTCGGGGATGGCGACGTACTTCTCGGACAGGATGGAGATCAGGGCGTCCTGCACGTCGCTGGTGGACCGGGTCAGCTCCTCGAAGCGGCCGATGACGCCCTGTTCCATCGCGGTCATGATCGGCGACGGGATCATCGACTCGCGGGACTGCCCCCTGGCGATGACCATGGAGACGTTCCACGAGTATTTGATGTGGTCCTCGGTGGTGCCGGCGGTGCCCTGCACGACGAGGGTGGAGTTGCCGCAGATCGCGGCGGCGAGCAGCTCGGCGAGCCAGCTCTTGCCGGTGCCCGGGTCGCCG
Source organism: Micromonospora sp. NPDC002575 (assembly GCF_042889525.1). Lineage (NCBI taxonomy): Bacteria > Bacillati > Actinomycetota > Actinomycetes > Micromonosporales > Micromonosporaceae > Micromonospora > Micromonospora sp. NPDC002575. The sequence continues at coordinate 197,548 of NZ_JBIARA010000013.1, forward strand.
ATGAGCAGCAGGCCCCGGTCGGAGGCGAGGGTGACGATGGCGCGTTCGACGAAGCTGCGGTCGCCGAACCACTTCTGGGCGACCTCCCGGTCGAGCCCGTCGGCCCGCTCGGAGCCCAGGACGAACAGCCGCACCATCCGGGGGCTCAGCCGCCACGAGAACGGCTTCGGGTCGGTGTCGACCGACTCCAGCCAGGCCAGCTCCTCGGCGAACGTGACCTCGGCGGGGGCGCGCAACATCTCGGACATGTCAGGGGTCTCCTAGGTGAGGAAGTTCTTCAGCTCGAAGACGAGCTTGCGGATGTGGCCGGAGATGACCGGGGTGCCCAGGTCCTTGAAGCGCTGCCGGAACCAGGGGTTGACGATCTGGGTGCCGGAGCTGTTGACCGAGCCGACCGGGATGAACTTCACCCCGGAGCGGTGCACCGCCTCGATGCCGTCGAACAGCGGCTGGGAGCGGTCGAACTCGTAGAAGTCGGAGATCCAGACCAGCACGGTGTTGCGCGGCTCGGTGATCTTCGGCCGGGCCATGGCCATCGCCACCGGGCCGTCGTTGCCGCCGCCGAGCTTGGTGCGCAGCAGCACCTCGAACGGGTCGTGCACCCACGGGGTCAGGTCCAGCGCCCGGGTGTCGTACGCGATGAGGTGCACGTCCACCTTGGGCAGGCCGGCGAAGATGGACGCCAGGATCGTGCAGTTGACCATCGAGTCGACCATCGAGCCGGACTGGTCGACGACCACGATCAGCCGGGCCGGGGTGGTGCGCCGGGCGGTCTGCCGGTAGAAGAGCCGGTCGACGTAGAGGCGCTGGTCCTCCGGGCTCCAGTTGGTGAGGTTCTTCCAGATCGTGCGGTCCAGGTCGAGGTTGCGGAACACCCGCTTCGGCGGCACCGACCGGTCGATCGCGCCGACGCTGGTCTGCTCGACCTGGGTGCGCAGCACCTCGGCGACCTCGTCGACGTACCGGCGGATCAGCGCCTTGGCGTTGGCCAGCGCCACCCCGGACAGGTTCGACTTGTCGCGCAGCAGCTGCTCGATCAGCGACATGCTCGGGGTGAGCCGCGCGGCCAGCTTCGGGTCGGCGAGGACCTCGCGCAGGTGCATCCGGCGCACCAGGTCGCCCTCCAGCCCGGCCAGCACCCCGCCGAGGCCGCCGCCGTCGCGCCCGTTGCCGGCCTGGCGGCGCAGTTCGCCGGGCTCGCAGCCCAGCGCCCGCTCGAACCAGCCGGCGTCGGACTGCCACCGGGCGAGCTGGGTGGCGCTGACGCTGCCGCCGCCGGTGGCGAACACGTTGAGCAGCAGCTTCGACACCAGCGCGGCCCGGCGCACCTCCGCTGCCCCGGCCGGCGGATCGTCGCCCGCCGGCCGTTCCGCCTCGGGCGGGGTGAGCAGGCCGGTCAGCTCGCCGGCCAGGTCGGGGAAGCGCTGCACGACGGTGTCGACGGAGACCGACGGGTCCAGCAGCGCGGCTGGCAGGCCGAGGTCGTCGACGACGGCGACGCTCGCCGCCTCCAGCGCCGGCTGCTCCTCGGGGTCGAAGAGCCGGGCCAGCAGCCGCCAGTAGAGCACCTGCCGGCGGTTCGCGTCGCGGTTCACGGGCGCGCCGAGCGGGGCGTCGGGGTTCGCGGTCATCGGCGCAGCAGCCGTCCCGCGCGTTCCCGCAGCACGGCGACGGAGTCGCCGGCCCTCGCCTCGGCCTTGGCGGCCTTCGCGTCGGTGGGGCCCTGCGCCCAGTCGCCGGTGTGCGCGGCGACGCTCGCCCGCTTGACGGTGCTCTGCACGGCCAGCGGCTGCACCGTCCACCGGCCGGCGTCCCAGCGCAGCAGGCCCAGGCAGGCCGTCGAGGCGGCGACCAGGGCGGGGGTGAGCGGGCCGCAGGTCGGCAGCCGGCCGACGTCGACCGCGATGCTCGCCCCGTCGACGGTGAACCGGACGTCGTCGCCGCTGCGGTCGACCGCGTACCCCTCCAGCAGCACCGGCTCGGCGACGGCCACGGGGTGCCGGTCCAGCGGCGGCGTCGGCGCGGCCAGCGCGGCGGGCAGCAGCACGCGGGCGGTGGCGAACGGGTCGGCCGGCTCGCCGGCGCGGGCCTGCCCGTCGCGCCACCACAGGTCGCCGCCGGCCAACGGCAGGTCGGTCACCTCCAGGGTGCGGCGCTCGGCCAGCGCGGCCAGCAGGACCGGGTGGTCGGCGAGCAGCCGCCACAGCGCCGGGCCGACGATCGTGTCGACCTTCGTCGCGGCGACGGCGGTGCGGACCAGCCGCGCCGGTGCGCCGCCGGACGGTTCGAGGACGCCGTGCACCTGCACCTGGACGGCGGTGGCGTGCTCGTGCACGTCGACGCCGAGCACCAGCAACCGCCCGGAGACCCGCTCGACGCCGGCCGGGTCGGCCACGCCCGCGTCGTCCTGGGCGAGCAGCACGGCGCGGGCCCACAGGTCGGCCCACCGCCGGGCCGGCACCGCCGGCATGGTGGCCACCGGACAGGACGCGGCCAGCTCGCCGGCCAGGCCGTCGAGGAGCACGGCGAGCCGGCGCAGCGGCGCGACGGCCAGGGTCGCCTCGACCGGCCGGCCTCCGGCCGCCACCAGGTCGTGGCCGACCCCGCGCCAGCCGGTGATGGCCAACTCGGCCAGCCAGGACCGGGCCGCGGACAGCGGGCCGGCGGCCCCGGCCGGCGGCGGCCCGGCCGCCGGGGCGGGCAGCGTTGCGCGCTCCCGGCCGAGCGCGGCGTCGGCGGCGGCGAGCAGGGCGTCGTGGGCCGCGCCGAGCAGGGCGGTGCGGGCCCCGGCCAGGGCGGCGAGGTGCTCGGCGGCGGGCGCCCCGGTGGTGACCTTCGCGACCGCCTCGGCGACCCGGCCGCCCAGCGGGGTGACCGCCAGGGCGTCGGCGAGGTCGCCGAGCGCGGCGAGCTGCGCCTCGCCGGGGCGGGCCAGGCCGGCGACCAGGGCGTCGTCGAGGCCGGCGACCACGTCGAGAGCCGCGTCGACGCCGGCCGGCGCGGCGTCGACCAGCGCGGTGAGCTGGGCCCCGCGCATCAGCGGCCCGCCCCGGTCGCCGGGAACCAGTGCAGCTCGGGCAGCGGCCCGTCGGCCGCCGGCAGCTCCAGGTAGGCCAGGTGGCGCAGGAACCGGCTGAACACGACCGCCGCCGGGGTGGGCTCGTGGTGGCCGTGCAGCGCCCGGAGCAGGTCGCCGCCGGTCTGCGCCCCGTCGGGCACGTCGACGCGCAGGTAGCGGCCGACGCGCCCGACGCCGTACTGCAGGACGGCCTCGTCGAGCAGGGCGTGCAGGTGCTTGCAGGGCGCGCCGCGCAGGCCGCCGCAGGGCCGGTTGTTGTTGGTGGAGCAGTGGAAGGCGTGGCTGCCGGCGGCGATCGAGGAGACGTAGACCCGCTCGATGTCGGAGCCGCTGGACACCACCCCCTGCAACCGGCCGTCCGCCAGCTCGACGAAGGGGACCTTCGCCAGCTTGCGGGGACGCACCGCGGGCAGCACCGGCGCGAGGCTGCGCCGCTCCCACGGTGCGTGCTGCGTCTGGGGCACTGCGACCTCCGTACCCGGTGCGCCCGCGGGCGCGCCGACTGGAGCGCCGGCGGTGGGCCGGCGCACGACGACTGGGGAATGGCGGAGCACGGTGGCCCGCCCGAACCGGGCCCCGCGGCGCCCGTCCTGGGAAAGATCATGCCCCGGGGGTACGACAGGTTCGCCGCCGGGCCGGACGCACGGCGGCGGTGCGCGCCGGGGGTGCGACACGTCCCGGCTGGTGGCAGGCTGGCCCGGGCGGCCGGGCGCACGCAGTACGGTTACGGCCGCGCGACGGTTTTGAGCAGGTGCGGGAGGAGAGCCGGAATGGCCGAGGAGATCACCACCACCGACGAGTGGCGGGCGTTGGCGGCGCACGCGGAGAAGCTGCGGGACGCGCACCTGCGCGACCTGTTCGCCGCCGACCCGGACCGCGGTGAGCGGCTGGCCGGCGAGCTGGCGGACCTGCACGTCGACTACAGCAAGAACCTGGTCACCGACGAGACGTTGGCCCTGCTCGCCGCCCTGGCGGGGCGGGCCCGGCTGACCGACCGGATCGCGGCCATGTTCGCCGGGGCGCACATCAACACCACGGAGGACCGGGCGGTGCTGCACACGGCGCTGCGCGCCCCGGCGGGCGCGGCGCTGACGGTGGACGGCCGGGACGTGGTGGCCGACGTGCACGCGGTGCTGGACCGGATGGCGGCGTTCGCCGACCGGGTCCGCTCCGGCGAGTGGGTCGGGCACACCGGCGAGCGGATCCGCACGGTGGTCAACATCGGCATCGGCGGCTCCGACCTGGGGCCGGTGATGGCGTACGAGGCGCTGAAGGCGTACCGGGACGCGGGCATCGCCTGCCGGTTCGTCTCCAACATCGACCCGACCGACATCGCCGAGGCGACGGCCGACCTGGACCCGGCGAGCACCCTGTTCGTGGTGGTGTCGAAGACGTTCTCCACGCAGGAGACCCTGGCCAACGCGCGGCAGGCCCGCGACTGGCTGCTCGTCGGCCTGGGCGGCGACGCCTCGGCGGTGGCCCGGCACTTCGTCGCGGTGAGCACCAACGAGCAGCGGGTACGCGACTTCGGCATCGACCCGGCGAACATGTTCGGCTTCTGGGACTGGGTGGGCGGGCGCTACTCGCTGCCCTCGGCCGTCGGGCTGTCGGTGATGCTGGCGGTCGGGCCGGCGCGGTTCCGGGAGCTGCTGGCCGGCTACCACGCCGTCGACGAGCACTTCCGCACCACGCCGGTGGAGCGCAACGTGCCGGCGCTGCTCGGGCTGCTCAACGTGTGGTACACCAACTTCCTGGGCGCGCAGACCCACGCGGTGCTGCCGTACTCGCAGTACCTGCACCGGTTCCCGGCGTACCTGCAGCAGCTCACGATGGAGAGCAACGGCAAGTCGGTGACGCTGGACGGCACGCGCGTGTCGTACGACACCGGGGAGATCTTCTGGGGCGAGCCCGGCACGAACGGTCAGCACGCCTTCTACCAGCTCATCCACCAGGGCACCCGGCTGGTGCCGGCGGACTTCATCGGGTTCAGCCGGCCCCGGCACGACCTGGGCGACATGCACGACCTGTTCATGTCGAACTTCTTCGCGCAGACCGCCGCGCTGGCGTTCGGGCGCACCCGGGAGCAGGTGGAGGCCGAGGGCACCCCGGCGGAGCTGGCGGAGCACAAGGTGATGCCGGGCAACCACCCGACCACCTCGATCGTCGCCGCCGAGCTGACCCCGGCCGTGCTCGGCCAGCTCATCGCGCTCTACGAGCACATCGTGTTCACCGAGGGCGCGATCTGGGACATCAACCCGTTCGACCAGTGGGGCGTGGAGCTGGGCAAGGTGATGGCCAACCAGCTCGCGCCGCTGCTCACCGGCGACGAGGCCGACCTGTCCGGGCTGGACTCGTCGACCCGCGCCCTGATCGCCCGCTACCGGGCGCAGCGGCACGCCACCGACTGACCGGCCTGCGGTCTCCCGGAACCGGCCGACGCCCCCCGCGGCGTCGGCCGGTTCTTTCTTTCGAGGCGGCACGGGTCGCTGGTGACTTTTGTCATCGCGGGCCGTGCGCCCCGCATCCATGGTCATGACTAACTGCACTGGGAGCGGGCGGGTCCGGTCCACGAGACTCGAATCCGTCGCCGGGCAACGGAACCGGCCGAGATCGCGGAGGGGGTCACGGTGGACGAGCGCTACGACAACTACTGCGCCGCGGACCGGCTCTTCTACGACTCGCCGGGCAGCGCCGTCGCGCAGCCGGCGTTCGCCGCCGCCGAGCGGGACGTGCCGGCCGGCTGGCGTCGCGAGCCGCTCGACGACTGGCTGATCCACGCCCCCGACGGCGGCTCGCTGCCCCAGCAGGGCTGGAAGATCCACGTGTCGGCCACCCTCGACAACGCCGAGCGGGTGCTCGACGCGGTGTGGGACTACTGCGTGCCGCGCGGGCTGTCGTTCAAGTTCCTGCGCGGGCCGCGCACCCTGCTGCTGCGCAACTCGAAGTACGCGTCACGGTCGGCCAGCGGCAAGTTCGTCACCATCTACCCGCACGACACCGCCGAGCTGGAGCTGGCCTGCAAGGAGCTCGACGCGCTGCTCGCCGGCGAGGCCGGGCCGTACATCCTCAGCGACCTGCGCTACGGCGCCGGGCCGGTGCACGTGCGCTACGGCGGCTTCGCCCGCCGCTACTGCCTCTCCCCGGACGGGCAGGTCGTCCCCGCCATCGCCGACGCCTCCGGCGCGCTGGTGCCCGACCGCCGCGACCCGGTGTTCCACCTGCCGGAGTGGGTGACCCTGCCGGACTTCCTGGCCCCGCACCTGGCCGCCCGCAACGCCACCAGCACCACCGAGGTCCCCTACAAGATCGAGAAGGTCATCCACTTCTCCAACGGCGGCGGCCTGTACGTGGGCCGGGACCTGCGCACCGACGCCCAGGTGGTGCTCAAGGAGGCCCGCCCGCACGCCGGCCTCGACGCCGACGGCGTCGACGCGGTGGCCCGGCTGGCCCGGGAGGCCGCCGCGCTGCGCCGGCTCGCCGACCTGCCCCAGGTGCCCGCCGTGCACGACGAGTTCGCCATCGGCGACCACCGGTTCCTGGCCCTGGAGTTCGTCGAGGGCCGGTCGCTGAACAAGGTGGTCGTCGAGAAGTACCCGCTGATCGACGCCGACGCCACCGCCGCCGACCGGGCCGAGTACGCCCGCTGGGCGCGCGACGTCCTGACCCAGGTCGAGGCGGTCGTCGCGGCGATCCACGAGCGCGGCCTCGTCTACGGCGACCTGCACCTGTTCAACATCATGGTCCGCCCCGACGGCCGGGTGGCCCTGGTCGACTTCGAGGTCGCCGCCCCGATCGAGGGGCACCGCCGCCCCGGCCTGCGCAACCAGGGGTTCGCCGCGCCGAACGACCGGACCGGCCCCGCCGTCGACCGGTACGCGCTGGCCTGCCTGCGCCTGGCGCTGTTCCTGCCACTGACCCAGCTCGTCCGGCTCGCCCCGGACAAGGCCGCCCACCTCGCCGACGTCGTCGCCGAGAGCTTCCCGGTGCCGCGCGACTGGCTCGCCGAGGCGGTCGCCGAGATCACCGGCGCCCGCCGAGGTGGGGACGCCGGCAGCGACGAGGACACCGTGACCAGCCGCGACCAGGCGGGCGGCGGCGACGCCTTCGACGCGACCGGCGACTGGCCCGGCACGCGCCGGCGGATCACCACCGCCATCCTCGCCAGCGCCACGCCGCAGCGCGACGACCGGCTCTTCCCCGGCGACATCGAGCAGTTCCGCAGCGGCGGGCTCAACCTCGCCCACGGCGCGGCCGGGGTGCTGCACGCCCTCGCCGTCAGCGGCGCGGGCCGGTTCCCCGAGCACGAACAGTGGCTCGTGCGGCGGGCCACCGCCCCCGCGTCGGGCACCCGGATCGGCTTCTACGACGGCCTGCACGGGGTGGCGTACGCGCTGGAGCACCTGGGCCGCCGCGCCGACGCCCTCGACGTGCTCGACGTCTGCCTGCGCCAACCCTGGACCGAGCTGGACCTGAGCCTGGCCAACGGGCTGTCCGGCATCGCCCTGAACCTCGCCGAGCTGGCCGGGCGCACCGGCGAGACCGCGCTGCGCGACGCCGCCGACGAGATCACCGCCGCCGTGCTCGACCGGCTCGGCGACGACCCCGGCCCGGACATCAGCGGCGGCCGGCACCCGTACGCGGGACTGCTGCGCGGGCGCACCGGGGCGGCGCTGCTGCTGGTGCGGATGCACGAGCTGACCGGCGACCCGGCGCTGCTGGAACACGCCGCGACCGCGCTGCGGCAGGACCTGCGCCGGTGCGTGGTGCGCCCGAACGGGGCGCTGGAGGTCAACGAGGGCTGGCGCACCATGCCGTACCTCGGGCAGGGCGGCGTCGGCATCGGCCTGGTCCTCGACCAGTACCTGCGCCACCGCGCCGACGAGCGCTTCGCCGAGGCCAGCGCCGGGGCACGCCGGGCCGCCCGGTCCCCGTTCTACGCCCAGTCCGGCCTCTTCGCCGGCCGGGCCGGGATCATCGCGTACCTGGCGACGCTGCCCGACGCGGACAGCCGCCGCGAGCTGGACGCGCAGCTGCGCCGGCTCGGCTGGCACGCCCTGCCGTACGGCGGCGGGACCGCCTTCCCCGGCGAGCAGTTGCTGCGGCTCTCCATGGACCTGGGCACCGGCGCCGCCGGGGTGCTGCTCGCGCTGGCCTGCGCGCGGCACGACGAGCCGGCGACCCTGCCCTTCCTCGCGCCGCTGGCCGGCGCGCCCGAACTCCCCCGCAGCGGCGGGGGCGACCACGACCCGCTACCCCACGGGGGGAGGTGATTCGACATGGCACTTCTGGACCTCCAGGGCCTCGAGCTGGCCCCGGCCGACCGCACCAGCGGCGACTCCAGGGCGAGCCTGCTGCTCTGCGGCGACAGCGGCCTCTCCGTCACCACCTGCAACTGACCCCATCCACCGCACCGTCTCCGAAAGGACTGATCCGACATGGCGCTCCTCGACCTGCAGGGCCTCGAGATGTCCCCGGCCGACCGCACCGGCGGCGGCTCCAGCGCGAGCCTGCTGCTCTGCGGCGACAGCGGCCTCTCCGTCACCACCTGCAACTGACCCAGACCGTTCCGCGGCGCCCCGGGTGGACAGACGTGTCCACCCGGGGCCGCCCGCCGTTTCCCGGGGAGGCGCCGATGCGCAGGGGCGACGGGCCGTTCCGGCAGGCCGCCCGCGACGCCGGGGGCTGGGCCTGGGCGCTTGGCGGGGTCACCCTGGTCGGCGCCGTCGCCGAGCTGCTGCTGCCGGCGGCGCTCGGGCTCGCCGTCGACGCGGCCCTGACCGGCGGAAGCCGCTGGTGGCCGGTGGCCGTCTGCGCCCTGGTCGCCGTGCTCGTCGCCACCGACACCCTCGGTGACCTGGCCGCCGGCTACGGCGCCGCCCGCGCCACCGCCCGGCTGCGCGGCCGGCTGCTGCGGCACCTGTTCGCCCTCGACGTGCGCACCGCCCGCCGGTATCCGGTCGGCGACCTGGTGGGCCGCCTGGTCGGGCAGGCCGCCGACGCCGGCCAGGCCGGCAACACCGTCGTGCTGGGCGCGATCGCGCTGCTGCCGCCGCTGGGAAGCGTCGTCGCGCTCACCCTGATCGAGCCGGCGCTGGGGATCACCCTGCTCGCCGGCCTCCTGCTGCTCGGCGGCCTGATGCGCGCGTTCGTCACCGACGCGTCGGCGGCCACCGCCGGCTACCAGAAGGCCCTGAACCGGATCGCCGGCCGGCTGCTGGAGTCCCTAGCGGGCGCGCGGACCATCGCCGCCGCCGGGACCCGGCGGCGGGAGCAGGCCCGGGTGCTCGCGGCCCTGCCGGAGCTGGGCGGGCACGGCCGGCGCGGCTGGGAGCTGCTGGCCCGGGCCAGCGCCCGCACGGCCGCCGTCGCGCCGCTGCTGCAACTCGCCGTGGTCGCCGTCGGCGGGTACGCCCTGACGGCCGGCTGGCTCACCCCCGGTCAGCTCGTCTCGGCGGTCCGCTACGCCGCGACCGGCGCGGGGCTGGGCGCGGTGCTGGCCACCCTCAACCGGCTCGTGCGCAGCCGCTCCGGCGCCGCCCGGGTCGCCGAACTGCTGGCCCTGCCCGCGCCGGCCGACGGCGACCTCCCGCTGCCACCGGGCGGCGGTGCGCTGCGGCTGCACGGCGTGAGTGTGCACGGCGACGACGGCAGGCCCGTCCTCGACGGCCTCGACCTGGACGTCCCCGCCGGCGTCACGGTGGCGGTGGTCGGCCCCTCCGGCGCCGGCAAGTCCACCCTCGCCGCCGTCGCCGGCCGGCTGCACGACCCGGACGCCGGGCAGGTGCGGCTCGACGGGGTGCCGCTGTCCCGGCTAGACCCGGCCGAGCTGCGCCGCGCCGTCGGGTACGCCTTCGACCGCCCCGCCCTGGTCGGCGCGACCGTGCACGACGCGATCGGCCTGGCGCTGCCCCCGCAGCAGGCCGCGCCCCCCGCCGACGGCTCCCCCGCGACGATCGCCGTGCGGCGGGCCGCCGAGGCGGCGGCCGTGGACGACGTCGTCGCCCGGCTGCCGCAGGGCTTCCGCACCCCGCTGGCCGACGCGCCGTTCTCCGGCGGCGAGGCGCAGCGCCTCGGGCTGGCCCGGGCGTTCGCCGGGGCGCGGCGGCTGCTGATCCTCGACGACGCCACGTCCAGCCTGGACACCGTCACCGAGCACCGGATCTCGCGGGCGGTGACGGGGCGGGCGGGCGGGCGTACCCGCCTCGTGGTCACCCACCGGGCCGCCACCGCGGCGGCGGCCGACCTGGTGGTGTGGCTCGACGGCGGCCGGCTGCTCGCCGTGGCCCCGCACTCCCGGCTCTGGGCGGACCCGGCCTACCGGGCGGTCTTCCACGCCGGCGGGGAGGCCGGGTGAGCGCCCGGGGCGGCCCCGACGCGGGCACGCCCGGGGTGGGGCGGGCGACGTGGGCGGCGCTGCGCGCCCGGCGCGCCGCCGTGGCGCGGCTGGCCGGCTGGTCGGCCGTGGAGGCCCTGCCGGCGTTGCTGTCGGGCGCGCTGGTGGCGCGGGCCGTCGACGGGGGCTTCCTGGCCGGGCGGCTCGGCGCGGGGCTCGGCTGGCTGGCGGCGCTGGGCGCGGCGGTGCTCGTGGGGGCGGTGGCGACCGGCCGGACGTACCGCAGCCTCGGCGCGGTGGTCGAACCGTTCCGCGACGACCTGGCCGCCCGGGTGGTCCGGGCCGCCCTGCACGACGCGACCCGGCCCGGCGGACGCCCGGACAGCGCCGCCGCGGCCCGGCTGACCCACCAGGTGGAGCTGGTCCGCGACACCTTCGCCGGCCTGCTCATGGTGACCCGGGGGTTCCTGTTCGCCGCGGGCGCGGCCCTGATCGGGCTGCTCGCCCTCGACCCGGTGGTCGCGGCGCTGGTGGGCGCGCCCCTCGTCGCGGGGCTGGCCGTGTTCCTCGCCGCGCTCCCGGCCATGGCGGGGCAGCAGCGCCGCTACGTGCGCGCCGGGGAGGAGCTGGGCCGGGCCGCCTCCGCCGCGCTGGCCGGGCACCGGGACGTGCGGGCCTGCGGCGCGGCCGGGCGGGTCGTCGCCGACGTGGGCGCGCGGGTGGCCGACCAGGCCGCCGCCGAGCGGACGCTGGCCCGGATGTCCGCCGTGCGCAGCCTCAGCCTCGGCCTCGGCGGCTGGCTGCCACTGGCGGTGCTGCTGCTCGCCGCGCCCTGGCTGGTCGACCGGGGCCTCACCGCGGGGGCGGTGCTCGGCGCGCTGGTGTACGTCTCCACCGGCCTCCAACCCGCCCTGCACGCCCTGGTGCAGGGCGTCGGGGGCGGCGGCCTGCGCTACGTGGTCACCCTCGACCGCATCCTGCGGACCTGCCCCGACGAGCCGGGCGAGACGCCCGTGGGGCGGCCCGACGCCGAAGCCGCCCCGCCCGGCGACGGGCCGCCCGCAGTCTGCGCCCAGGGCCTGACCTTCCGGTACGGCGTCGCGGCGCGGCCGGTCCTCCGGGACGCCACCGTGGCGCTGGCCGCCGGGGAGCACCTCGCCGTGGTCGGGCCGAGCGGGGCGGGCAAGTCGACCCTGGCCGCCCTGCTGTCCGGGCTGCTCGCGCCGCAGGCCGGCACCGTACGCCTCGGCGGGGTCCCGGTCGCCGACGCCCCGCCGCAGACGCTGGCGCGGCTGCGGGTGCTGGTGCCCCAGGAGGCGTACGTCTTCACGGGCCCGCTCGCCGACAACCTGCGCTACCTGCGGCCGGACGCCGACGACGCCACGGTCACGGCGGCCCTCGACGCCCTCGGCGCGGGCCCGCTCGCCGCCCGGCTCGGCGGGCTGGCCGGGGAGGTGGAGCCGGCGGCGCTCTCGGCCGGCGAACGGCAGCTGATCGCCGCGGTGCGGGCGTACCTCTCCCCCGCCCCGCTGGTGCTGCTCGACGAGGCGACCTGCCACCTGGACCCGGCGGCCGAGGCGCGGGTCGAAGAGGCATTCGCCCGACGCCCCGGCACGCTGGTGGTGATCGCCCACCGGATCAGCTCGGCCGTGCGGGCCCGGCGGGCGCTGGTGCTCGACGGCGCGCGGCCGGTGATCGGCACCCACGAGGAGCTGCTGAACCGGTCGGCGACGTACCGGGAACTCGTCGGCCACTGGGACGACCGGCCGGCCGCCGCCGCCCGGGGCTGACCGCCCCGGGCTGCCGCCGACCGGCCGGGCGGGCCTCAGATCCAGCCGGACTCGCGGGCGAACCGGACGGCCTCGATCCGCGTGCGGGCCCCGGTCTTGCGGGCGATCCGCCCGAGGTGGTTCCGGACGGTGCCGCAGGACAGCCGCAGCGACCCGGCCACCTCGGCGACCGGGGCGCCCGCGGCGGTCAGCCGCAGCACCTCGGTCTCCCGGGCGGTCAGCGGGCAGTCGGCGGCGAGCGCCGCCATCACGAGCTCGGCGTCGACCACCGACTCCCGGCGGGCGAGGCGGCGCACCCCGTCGACCACCCGCTGCGGCGACACGTCGCTGGCGAGGATGCCGACGGTGCGCCCCGGGGCGAAGACCTCGTGCAGGCCCCGGGCGCGGCGCGGGTCGGCGAGCACCAGCAGCGGGCACGGCTGTGCCGCGGCCGGGTCCACCGCCACCGGGCCCTCGTTGATCAGATCGAAATCCACCACGGCGACGTCCGGCCGGCCGGCGCGGACGGCCTGGTCGACCGCGTCGCCGCGGCCCACCTCCGCCACCACGTGGATGTCCTCCTCGGCTGCGAGGACGAGCGACAACGCGCCCCGGACGAGGGCACCGTCCAGGGCGAGCAGGGTACGGATCACGTTGGACCTCTCCCAGGCGTCTCGGCGCATCACAGATCGTGAACATTCAAACACGAATAACGATGCATCGCTCGACGAGCGAACGGGGTGCCGGATCGCACCGTCGGTACCCCGTCCGGGGCGGTCACAACCATCCCTCCCGTTGCGCCCGGCGGACCGCCTCCATCCGGTTGCGGGCCCCCGTCTTGTGCAGGATCGCCGACAGGTGGTTGCGCACCGTCCCGTGGGCCAGGAAGAGCCGGCGGGCGATCTCCTTCAGCGGTACGCCCTCGGCGGCCTCCCGCAGCACCTCCCGCTCCCGCCGGGTCAGCGGGTTCACCGGCGGGCTGAGCACGGCGACGGCGGCGGACGGGTCGATCACCCGCTCCCCGGCGGCGGTGGTGCGGACGGCGCGGACCAGCTCCGGCAGCGCGACGTCCTTGCTGACCAGCCCGCGCGCCCCGGCCGCCAGGGCCGCCTCGACCAGCGGCGGGCTCCACCGGTGGCTCATCGCCAGCACGGCCGTCCCCGGCGCCTCGGCGACCACCTTGGCCACCACCTCCGCCGACTCGGGCAGCTCCGGTTTCAGGTCCAGCACCAGCACGCCGGGGCGTTCCCGGCGCAGCACCGGCCACAGGTCGCCGACGGTGGCGGCGTCGGCGATCACCTCGATGTCCTCCTCGCTCGACAGCGCGGCGCACAGCGCGCTGCGCAGCAGTCCCATGTCCTCGGCCACGACGACGTGGATCACCACGGATCTCCGATCTCGGGTACGCGGCACGCCGCTCCCCGGCCACGCCGGCTCTTTGCGGGCGGGGCGGGGTCGGTGCGCGCGGAACGGGCGGCGTCGGCCCGCGGCGGTCCCTGGTGGACGCCCGCAGGCCCCGTACGGCCACGTCGACGGCGCGGCACGGCACGAGGCCGGCGACCGTGGGACGGGCCCTGCCGAGACTCAGCCGGGGCGGGCGGCGACTCCCGGGGCCCGGCTGTGGGCCGAGGCCGGCGGGAGAGCGGTGCCGTGCCGGCCGCCGGCGCTCACGGGCAAGCGCGGGGCGTTCGCCGCGGCCGGCGTGGGCCCGGAGCCGGTGCGCGCGTCGTCGGCGCGGTCGTCGGCGGGCGACACGGGTCGGCTCGGACCCCCGGCCGGGGCCGGCTCCGGCACCGCCCGGACGGAGCCGGACGGCGAAGCGGCCGAGCCGGCGGGCCGCGCCGCCAGGAGCATCCCGGCAGGGGCCTCGGCCGCGACGCCGGACAGCCCGGGCGCACCCGCGGGCGGTGCCACGTCGCCGGGACGCGCCGCCGGGGCGCCCACCGCGTCGAGCGGCCCGCTCCAGGGCGCCGGCACCGCGCGCAGCGGCGCCGACGGCGACGGCTCGGCGGGATCGGCGGGGACCAGGGGCACCATCGGCAGCACCGGTGGAAGCAGGTTGCCCACCAGGCCCAGGATCGGGGCCAGGAGATGCTGGTCGATCGCGGCGAGGGCCGAGGCGAGCAGGGCGCTCAGGGATCTCGTCAGGCCGCCGACGACGTCCGGCAGGCAGTGCGTGAGCCGTCCGCCCCCGCCCCGCCCCAGGTCCACGGACGGTGCCGCGGGCGGGTCGGTGGGCGGGACCGCGGGGTGCTGCGGCGCGCCGTCCGGCGCGGCCGGGTCGGCCGGCGCGGGCGACGTGGCCGGATCCGCCGGCCCGCCGCCGGGAACAGGGTCGCCGGCGTCGGGCCGGCCCGACGCCGTCCCCGGCTCGGCCGGACCGGGTGGCCCGGGATCGGCCGGCTTGGTCGGCCCGGCCGGCCGGGTCGGCCCGGGATCGGCCGAGCCGGGATCGGCCGGGCCGGGCTCCGGCGGGCCAGGCTCCGGCGGGCCAGGCTCCGGCGGGCCAGGCTCAGACGGGCCGGGGGCGGAGTCGTCCGGGGGCGGCGGGGCCGGCCGGATCACCCCCCGCACCGGGCCGGTCGGGTCGGGACGCCCCCGGCCGGGCCGCGCGGGATCCCGCACGGGCGAATCGAGGCGCGACCCGTCGGGCGATGCGAGACGCGATCGGTCGGGTGAGGCGAGACGCGGTGGCTCGGCCTCACCGGGTGCGCGGCCGCCGGCGAGCCGGTCGGCGGAACGGGGCGGCCCCGAATCCGCGCGCGCCGCCTCCGGGCCGGAGAACAGGACCGCCGCGACGACGCCCGCGCCCACCGCCGACAGCAGCAGCCCGGCCCGCCACCACAGCCGGGTCAGCCCGGGAGCCGGCGGGGCCCCGACACGCCGCGACGCCACGGGCACCACGGCCGGGACGGAGCGGACAGCGGGACAGCGCACGCGGGACGACCTCTCTGCTCGGAAGGCGTCGACACATGGTAGCCACGCCGTAACCCCCCTGCGACTTCGTCACGCGTCCGATACCCGACTGACAGCGCGTGAGTTCAGCCGGGCGGAAGGTGGTCGCGGAGCGCGGCGAACTGGGCGACCGTGAGGTACGACGGGTTGGCCGCCTGTGGCTGGCGGAGCACCTCCAGCCCGCCCAGCCGAGCATCGGCGCGCAGCCGCTGCCGGGGCACCCGGTCCGGTTCGTCGAGGACGGTCAGGTCCAGCGGCACGGACCATCCCCCGTCGCGGTCGACGGCCGGCGCGGCGGCGATCCGGCCGACGCCCCAGACCCCGTACGGCAGTCGGCCCCGGCTGCCGCTGGCCCACAGCACCACCGGCTGACCGGGGCGCATCAGCCGGGCCCGGTAGCCGGGGCGTACGCACCAGCTCTCGACCCGGGGGTCGCGCCGGAACCGGGCCGCGAGGTCGACCCGGTCGGCGTTGCCCTTGACCAGCCACGCGCCCAGGTCGTCGAGGCTCACCCGTCGCTCGCTCACCCCGGCATTGTGCCCGCGCCGCCGGCCCCGGTCAGCCGTCGAGCCAGCGGTGGATGCAGTGCAGCAGGTCCTCGGCGTCCACCGGCTTGGTGACGTAGTCGCTGGCGCCGGAGGTGATGCTCTTCTCCCGGTCGCCACGCATCGCCTTGGCGGTGACCGCGATGATCGGCAGGTCCGCGTAGCGCGGCATGGCGCGGATCGCGGCGGTGGCGGCGTACCCGTCCATCTCGGGCATCATCACGTCCATCAGCACGAGGTCGATGTCGTCGTGGCGCATCAGCGTCTCGATGCCCTTGCGGCCGTTCTCGGCGTAGACCACGTCGAGCCCGTGCAGCTCCAGGATGTTGGTCAGGGCGAAGACGTTGCGGGCGTCGTCGTCGACCACCAGCACCTTGCGGCCGGCGAGACCGACGCCGAAGCCCTGACCGGGCGCGCCGGCCGGGGGCAGGGGCCGGGCGAGTGGCACCACGTGCCCGGTGGCGTCCGCCGACAGGTGCAGGGCGATCCGCTCCCGCAGGTCGTCCAGGCTGCCGAGGATCTCCAGGGGACGGTCGCCGGCCACCGCCCGCAGCAGCGCCTCCTGGCCGGCCCCGAGCGGGCGCGCGTGATAGGCCAGCACGGGCACGCCCCGGTGCGCGGGCGCGTCATGCAGCGCCCGCAGGAACACCGCCCCACTGTCGTCGGGCAGGTCGAGGTGGACGACCAGGCAGTCGTGCCGGTGCCCGGCCACGGCCTCCAGCGCGGCCGGGGCGTCCACCGCGGTGGCGACCTCGACCGGCGGGCCGGCCAGCCCGGCCGTCACGCCGTGGACCAGCATGGTCAGCAGCCCCTTGTCGTGGTGTTCGAGGACGAGGACCCGCCTTGGACCGGCCGGGGGCTCCCCGGCCGGCGCCGGGACCGGGTGCGGCCCGGTCGCCAGGTCGAGCCCCGGGCGGCCGGCGAGGACGGCGGGGGACGCGGCGGCCGGCGCGGCCGGGGACGCGGGGGCGACCGGGCCGGTGAGCGTGGCCGGCAGGTAGAGGGTGAAGGTGCTGCCCCGGCCGAGGACGCTGCGCGCGGTGATCCGGCCGCCGAGCAGGTGGGCGATCTCCCGGCTGATCGACAGGCCCAGCCCGGTGCCGCCGTAGCGGCGGCTGGTGGTGCCGTCGGCCTGCTGGAACGCGTCGAAGATGGCGGTGAGGTGCTGCTCGGCGATGCCGATGCCGGTGTCGACGACCCGGAACGCCAGCACGGTCTCCCCCGGCGTGAGCCCCTCCGGCAGCTCGTCGGGGCGGGCCCGCTCGATACGCAGCTGCACCCGGCCCTGCTCGGTGAACTTGACCGCGTTGGAGACGAGGTTGCGCAGCACCTGCCGCAGCCGCTGCTCGTCGGTGTGCAGCCACTGCGGCACGTCCGGGCCGGTGCTGATGTCCAGCTCCAGGCCACGCGGGGTGGTCAGCGGCCGGAACGTCGCGTCGACGTAGTCGCGCAGCTCGCTCAGCGCGAACGTCTCCGGGTTGACGTCCATCTTCCCGGCCTCGACCTTGGACAGGTCGAGGATGTCGTTGATGAGCTGGAGCAGGTCGGTGCCGGCGGAGTGGATGACGGTGGCGTACTCGACCTGCTTGGCGGTGAGGTTGCGGTTCGGGTTCTGCGCCAGCAACTGCGCCAGGATGAGCAGCGAGTTCAGCGGCGTACGCAGCTCGTGGCTCATGTTGGCGAGGAACTCCGACTTGTACTTCGAGGCAAGCGCGAGCTGCTGGGCGCGGGCCTCCAGCTCCTGGCGGGCCTGCTCGATCTCCGAGTTCTTGGTCTCGATGTCGTGGTTTTGCCGGGCCAGCAGCGCCGCCTTGTCCTCCAGCTCGGCGTTGGAGCGCTGGAGCTCCTCGGAGCGGGCCTGCAACTCCTCGGAACGGGCCCGCAGCTCGGCGGCGAGCCGCTGGGACTCGGTGAGCAGCACGTCGGTGCGGGCGTTGGCGACGATGGTGTTGACGTTGACGCCGATGGTCTCCATCAGCTGGTCGAGGAAGTTGCGGTGCGTCTCGGTGAACCGGCTCATGCTGGCCAGCTCGATCACGCCGAGGACCTGGTCCTCGAACGGGATCGGCAGCACCACCAGGTGCCGGGGCACCGCCGCGCCGAGGCTGGAGGAGACGGTGACGTAGTCCGCCGGGACGGCGTCGACCACGATGGCCCGCCGGCTCGCGGCGGCCTGCCCGACGAGGGAGTCGCCGAGGGTGAACCGGCGGCCGGAGGCGCGGTGGCCGTACCCACCGACCACCCGCAGAATGGGTTCCCCGGCGCCGTCCTCGACCAGCAGGAACGTGCCGAGCTGGGCGGAGACCAGCGGGGCCAGCTCGTCCATCACCAGCCCGGCGACGACCTCCAGGTCCCGGTGGCCCTGCATGAGGCCGGAGATCCGGGCCAGGTTGGTCTTGAGCCAGTCCTGCTCCTGGTTCATCCGGGTGGTCTCGCGCAGCGACTCCACCATGGAGTTGATGTTGTCCTTCAGCTCGGCCACCTCGCCGGAGGCGTCGACGGTGATCGAGCGGGTCAGGTCGCCGGTGGCCACCGCGCTGGTCACCTCGGCGATGGCGCGGACCTGCCGGGTGAGGTTGCCGGCCAGCTCGTTGACGTTCTCGGTGAGCCGCTTCCAGGTGCCAGAGACGCCCTCGACCTCGGCCTGGCCGCCGAGCCGGCCCTCGCTGCCGACCTCCCGGGCCACCCGGGTCACCTCGGCCGCGAACGACGAGAGCTGGTCGACCATCGTGTTGATGGTCGTCTTCAGCTCCAGGATCTCGCCCCGGGCGTCCACGTCGATCTTGCGGGTCAGGTCGCCCTGGGCCACGGCCGTGGTCACCTGGGCGATGTTGCGGACCTGGCCGGTGAGGTTGTTGGCCATCGAGTTGACGTTGTCGGTGAGGTCCTTCCAGGTGCCGGCCACGTTGGGCACCCGGGCCTGCCCGCCGAGCCGGCCCTCCGTGCCCACCTCCCGGGCCACCCGGGTCACCTCGTCGGCGAACGCGCCGAGGGTGTCGACCATCGTGTTGATGGTCTGGGCGAGCACGGCGACCTCGCCCTTCGCCTCCACCGTGATCTTGCGGCTGAGGTCGCCCTGCGCGACGGCCGTGGCCACCAGCGCGATCGAGCGCACCTGGTTGGTGAGGTTGTTGGCCATCTCGTTGACGTTGTCGGTGAGGTCCTTCCAGGTGCCGCCGACGTTGGACACCCGGGCCTGCCCGCCGAGCCGACCCTCCGTGCCCACCTCCCGGGCCACCCGGGTCACCTCGTCGGCGAACGCGGAGAGCTGGTCGACCATCGTGTTGATGGTCTCCTTCAGGGCCAGGATCTCGCCCCGGGCGTCGACCCGGATCTTCTGCGTCAGGTCGCCCTTGGCCACGGCCGTGGTGACCTCGGCGATGCTGCGCACCTGGGCGGTGAGGTTGTCGGCCATGACGTTCACCGACTCGGTGAGGTCCTTCCAGGTGCCGGAGACCCCCTTGACGTCGGCCTGCCCGCCGAGGCGGCCCTCGGTGCCGACCTCCCGGGCCACCCGGGTCACCTCGTCGGCGAACGACGACAACTGGTCCACCATCGTGTTGATGGTGCTCTTCAGCTCCAGGATCTCGCCGTGCGCCGTGACGGTGATCTTCTGCGACAGGTCGCCGCGCGCCACCGCCGTCGCCACCTGGGCGATGCTGCGGACCTGGTCGGTGAGGTTGCCGGCCATCGAGTTGACGGAGTCCGTCAGATCCCGCCAGGTGCCGGCGACGCCGCTGACCTGCGCCTGGCCGCCGAGGCGGCCGTCGGTGCCGACCTCCCGGGCCACCCGGGTCACCTCGTCGGCGAACGACGACAACTGGTCCACCATCGTGTTGATGGTGCTCTTGAGCTCCAGGATCTCGCCCCGGGCGTCCACGGTGATCTTCTGCGACAGGTCGCCCCGCGCCACCGCCGTGGTCACCTGCGCGATGTTGCGGACCTGGCTGGTCAGGTTGCCGGCCATGAAGTTCACCGAGTCGGTCAGGTCCCGCCAGGTGCCGGCCACCCCGGGCACCTCGGCCTGCCCGCCGAGGCGGCCCTCACTGCCGACCTCCCGGGCCACCCGCGTCACCTCGTCGGCGAACGACGACAACTGGTCCACCATCGTGTTGATGGTGACCTTCAGCTCCAGGATCTCGCCGCGCACGTCCACGGTGATCTTCTGCGACAGGTCGCCCCGCGCCACCGCCGTCGCCACCTCGGCGATGTCGCGGACCTGGTCGGTGAGGTTGCCGGCCATGGCGTTGACGGAGTCCGTGAGGTCCTTCCAGGTGCCCGAGACGCCCGGCACCTCGGCCTGCCCGCCGAGCTGCCCCTCGGTGCCCACCTCGCGGGCGACCCGGGTCACCTCGGAGGTGAACAGCGACAACTGGTCGACCATGCCGTTGAAGACGGTGGCGATCTCGCCGAGCAGGCCGTCGCCGTCCTCCGGCAGCCGGGTGCCGAAGTCCCCGTCGCGGACCGCGGTCAGGCCGGCCAGCAGTTGCCGCAGCCCGGGATCGGCCACCGGGCCGGGAGGCGTAGGGGGTGTCGCGCCGCCGTGCCGTGCCCCCGACCGCTCGACCATCGCAACCCCCCGAAGCGCGACCAACCGGACGGCCCGCCCGCCCGGCAGCGACACCAAACCCGCGCAAGTATGCCCGGAAGGCCACCCAAGCCGCATCGGGGGCGGCCGGCGGGTCGTCAGCCGCGGTCGGCCGCCGGTGCTGGCAGGCGGGCGCTGACCCAGGCGGTGGTGCCGCGTCCGTCGGCCCGGATCTCCAGGCCGTCGGTGAGCTGCTGGGCCAGCCACAGGCCACGGTGGCCGACCTCGTGGGGCGCGGGCAGGGCGACGCGTACGTCGCCGAGGCCGGGGCCGTCGTCGCTGATCTCGCAGGTCAGCAGGTCGCCGTCGCGCCGCAGCCGCAGCCGGCCGCTGCCCCCGCCGTGCCGCACGACGTTGGTCACCAGCTCGTGCACCGCCAACACGAAGTCCTCCAGGGCGACGTCGGCCAGCCCCGCCGCGCCGGCCGCGGCGGTGACGGCGTGGCGCAGGGCCGTCACCCCGTCGGCCCTGATCGCCTCCGCCAACAGCGTCACCCCGGCACCCCCACGGGACGCGCCGGCACCCGTGCCACCGCCGTCACCCCCACCGCTGCTCATGGCCGGACCGTACACGTCCCGCACCTGACGTGGGCGGGCCCGGGCCGATTGCCACCGGTCAGGCCGCCGGGAGCCCCGCCATCAGCCGGATCTGGGCGGCACGCGAGCGGGCGATCCGGTCGGCGAGGTCGCGTACCTCGGGACCGACCGCCGCCGGCAGGTGGGCGCGGGCCAGCGTGACGGCCGCGCGCTGGTGGGCCGTGAGCACTTCGACGAGTACGGCGTCGAACCGGCCCGCGGGCGCGGCACGGAGCCGGGCCAGGTCGGGGTCGGCGGTCGCCGGCGCGTCGTGGGCGCCCTGGGCGTCGTGGTGCGAATGGTGGCCCGCCGGTCCGGTGGCGTCGCCGTCCGGGGCCGCGGCGAGCCAGCGTCGCATGGTGGCCAGCTCGTCGGCCTCGGTCACGTCGACGGCGGCGACGAGCGTACGCAGCTCGCCGTCGGCGATCCGGCCGGTGGCCGCGGCGGCGATCACCCGGGTCCG
Source organism: Micromonospora sp. NPDC002575 (assembly GCF_042889525.1). NCBI lineage: Bacteria > Bacillati > Actinomycetota > Actinomycetes > Micromonosporales > Micromonosporaceae > Micromonospora > Micromonospora sp. NPDC002575. The sequence goes on from NZ_JBIARA010000013.1 coordinate 218,855, forward strand.
GTCGTGGTGGGCCACCATCGCCCGGAGGAACGGCACGTCAGCCGGGGCGGGTGCCGACACGGCGGGCGGGGACGGCACCGTGCTGGCCGGCGGGGCGGACGGGCCGACGCCCGTCGCGCAGCCGGCGGCGGCCAGGAGCGCGGCGAGCGCCAGCGCGGCACGCGGGGTGCGGCCCGGACGCCCGGGCCGCACCCACTGGCGGGTCAGAGCCGGGTCCACAGGGCCGGCACGTTCGGTGGCTCCCAGCCGGGCAGGGCGGTGTGGGCCTGCACGCACCGGTACGTCGCCCCGCCGTAGGTGACCTGGTCACCAACCCGGTACGCCTGACCGGCCGTCCAGGTGCCGCCCGGCGCGGGCGTGGTCGGGGCGGGCGTGGCCGTCCTCGTCGGCGTCGGGGTGGGCGTGGCCGTCCTCGTCGGGGTGGGGGTCGGGGTACCGCCGGTGCCGACCTGGAGGTCCACGCAGGAGTAGAAGGCGTTGGCGGTGTCGGCGATGTTCCAGATGGCGAGCAGCTTCTGCCGACCCGACCAGCCGCCCAGGTTGACGGTGTGCGAGACGGTGGCGTCGGGCTGTCGCCCGCCCCCGTCGACGACGGCGATCCGGGTGCCGCCGATCCAGTACTCCCAGTTGCTGGTGGCGTGCCGGGCGGTGTTGGTCCAGGTGAAGGTGACCGAACTGCCGACCGAGGTGGCCGGCCAGCCCCGCGCGTCGTCGTCGAGAACGGCGAACTGGCCGATCCCGGCGCTGCAACTGCGCAGCCCCTTCGGGCCCTCGACGCTCTGCGGCTCGTACCTGATCTGGCCGCAGTCGGGGACCCGGCCCTGGGCGCAGAGCGCCTGCCGGCTCGGCGGCCCGGACACGTAGCCGTGCGCCTGGGCGGGCACCGCGACCGCCAGGGAGGCGACGACGGCACCGGCCGACGCCAGCGGAAGGGCGATTCTTCGACGCATGTGACGCTCCTTCGTTTCGGGGCAGGCATCGGCGCAGCGCACCGAGCTGGGCCGACACGCCCGCCGGAGGCATATGATGAACATAAATTAAACTTTCTTAACAGTAAAGCCCACCCACCCCCTCACCCCACCCCCACCTCTCCTCCCACCCCGCCCCCGACCCTCCCCCACCCCTCTCGCCCCGGTGATCAAGAGGTTTGCGTCAAGGCAAAGATCAACTTTGACGCTTTCCTCTTGATCACCGGGGCGAGGGAGGCGGGGGCGGGCGAGTGGGCGGGGGCGGGTGGAGGGAGGTGGGGGCGGGATGGGGGTGGGTATTTTGGGGGGTCGTGCCGTTTGGGTAATTCATTCGGCTATCGCCGTAGGGATAGATGGTCGGTTCCGCTCGGACAACACGCCATTGATGGCTGTTGACCAACTTTGCGCCCAACCGAAGGCCAGAAAGGCTGCCTATCCGATAGGGAATTGGAATTGCGGGGCAGGCATTCCGGCCATCGCACGAAATCGCCAGCGCGCCCTGACCGAGGGTGATCGCCGCCAGGCCGAGCCGGAAGGCGTCCGCCCAGCTCAGCGACGTACCAGCAGGCCAGCCGCGTCACGGGCGACAACCGGCGGTCACCGGGTCCCCTGCCGGCGGCCGAACGGCACCCGCCGGGCACCACAAAGACGGGTTGACGGGCCGCACCCCCGAGGCAATCATGACTGTCACTGGGCGGCGATTGACGCGATTCCGGATCGACGAATTCTCCCACGCCAGTGGGGCTATTCGTGCTGTCCGCACGGCGCGCGCCGGCCACCGTTCCGCGGGCCGGAGAAAAGCCGGCGGGACACCCGTCAGGAACGAGCGAGGAGTCCGCCGGTGAACGGGAACGACGAAGCTCCCGCGCCGCCCCGGCCACTGCCGGCGGCGCGCCCTGATCGACCGGAGGACCGCCTCGCCCTGCACGGCGGCGCGCCCGTCCGGCACGCCCCCTGGCCCACGTACGACAAGGGCGCCGTCTTCGTCCACCCCGAGGACGAGGAGGCCGCCTGCCGGGCCGTGCGCAGCCACCTCTACTTCCGCTACGACCACCGCCCGCAGCACGAGACCGAGTGCGGCCGGTTCGAGGACGAGTTGTGCCGCTTCTTCGGCACCCGGCACGCCCTCGCCGTGTCCAGCGGCACGGCCGCCCTCGCCCTGGCCATCATGGCGGCGCGGGTCCCCCCGGGCTCCCTGATCGCCTGCCCCGGGTTCACGTTCGTCGCCACGCCGAGCGCGATCGTCATGGCCGGCTGCCGGCCGCTCCTCGTCGAGGTGGACGAGGACCTGCGGATGGACCTCGACGACCTGCGCCGCCGCTGGCATCCGGGGATCGGTGCGATCCTCGTGGTGCACATGCGCGGATTCGCCGCCGACGCCGAGGCCCTCGCCGCGTTCGCCGCCGAGATGGGCGTGCCGCTGATCGAGGACGCGGTGCCCGCGCTCGGCGCGGAGCTGCGTGGCCGCAAGCTCGGCACGTTCGGGGCGGCCGGGGCGTTCAGCACCCAGTCGGACAAGGCGCTCAACTGCGGCGAGGGCGGCTTCCTGGTCACCGACGACACCGAGCTGTTCGCCCGCGCGGTGGCGCTGTCCGGGGCGTACGAGGGGCGGCTGCGGCGGCACTTCCCCGACGCCGAGCCGCCGCTGACCGGCCTCGACCTGCCCCTGCTCAGCCTCCGCATGGACGAGATCCGGGCGGCGCTGCTGCGCGCCGAGATGGCCCGCCTGCCGCAGCGGCTGCGGCTGTTCCACCGCAACTACGACCGGGTCGCCGCCGCGCTGGCCGACGTGCCGGGCATCGCGATCCGCCGGCCGGTCGCCCCCGGGGCGTACCTCGGGGAGGCGTTCGTGTTCCGGGTGCCCGGCGGCGACGCGGGCTGGTTCGCCCGCGCGCTGTGCCGGGAGGGCATCGACGCGCGCAACATCGGCGCCGACGACGACCTCAACGTCCGCGCGTTCTGGAACTGGCGGTTCGCGTACGACACCGACGACGTCGACGTGATCCGGGCGATGCTGCCGCGCACCGCCGGCTACCTGCGCGAGGCCGTCGACGTGCCGCTGTCGTCCAACCTGAGCCTCGACGACTGCGCCGACCTCGTGCGGGCGGTGCGCAAGGTGGCCGCCGCGCTCGATGCGGCACCCGCCGGGCCGCCGTCGAACGGACCGGCGGACCCCGTGGTCGCGCCGGTCGGCGCGGCGGAGCCGGTGGGCCGATGACGGGCAGCGCCGCCCGCGCCGTGCCGCGCCCCGCCCTGGTCGGCATCTTCGGCGGGCTGTTCGCCGGCTACCTGGGCCTCACCGCCGTGATCCCGGTGCTGCCGGCGTTCCTGCGCGACCGGCACGCCGCCGGGGACCTGGTCGTCGGCCTGGTCGTCACGGTCACCGCCGGGACGGCGCTGCTCGTGCGGCCCGTCGCCGGCGCGCTGGCCGACCGGTACGGTCACCGCGCCGTGATGCTCGCCGGCGCGCTCGTCGCGGCCCTCGGCGGGCTGCTGTACCTCCTGCCGCTCGCGGTGCCGGCGCTGGTGGCGGTGCGGCTGCTGCTCGGCGCGGGCGAGGCCGCCCTGTTCACCGCCGGGGCGGTGTGGACGGTGGCCCTCGCCCCGCACCACCGCCGGGGCCAGCTCATCGGCCTCTACGGGATGAGCATGTGGGGCGGCATCTCCGCCGGCACCTTCCTCGGCGCGACGCTGCAACAGGTCTCCTTCACCGCCGTCTGGGCGCTCGCCGCCGCCGCTCCCCTGCTGGCCGCCGCCCTGATCGCCGTGGTCCCGGTGCCACACCGGGAGCCCGGGACCGCAGCGCAAGGGACATCTAGGGGCGGCGGCGGGCTGCTGCTGCGCCCGGCGCTGCTGCCCGGCACCGCGCTCGCCCTCGGCGCCGCCGGGTACGCCGGCCTGGCCGCGTTCGTCGTGCTGCACCTGGACGCCCGCGGCATCGGCTCCGGCGTGCTGGTGCTGAGCTGCTTCAGCGCCGTCTACGCCGGCACCCGCCTGGTCATCGGCCACCTGCCCGACAGGCTGGGCCCCCGCCGGGTGGCGGCCTGGTCGGCGGCCGGCGAGGCGGCCGGCCTGACGATCGTCGCGCTCGCGCCGAACCTGCCCGTCGCCGTGGCCGGTGGCGTGGTCACCGGCGTCGGCTTCTCGCTGCTGCACCCGTCGCTGGCGCTGATGGTGATGAACCGGGCCGAGCCGACGCGGCAGGGGGCGGCGATCGGGGCGTACACCTCGTTCTGGGACCTGGGGCTCGCCGTGTGGGGGCCGGTGACGGGCCTGGTCGCGGCGCGGCTCGACTACCCGGCCGTGTTCGGCGTCGGCGCGGCCTGCGCCGTCGCGGCGGCGGCCATGGCGGCGTGGATCGGCCGCCCCGCGGGCGGCCCCGGCGGCACCGGGATGCCCGGTAGCGAACGGACGGAGGCCCGCGCGGCATGAGCGACCTGACGGTCCTGTGCGTCACCGGCTGGTGCCGCAACGGCAGCACCATCATCGGCAACGTCCTCAACGAGGTGCCCGGCTTCTTCCACGTCGGCGAGCTGCACTTCCTGTGGAAGAACTCCACCGGCCGGGGCGTCAACGGGCTGTGCGGCTGCGGCCGGGAGCTGACCGCCTGCGACCTCTGGTCGCGGGTGCTGCCCGTCGGGCGGCCCGCCGGCCTGTCGGCCGACGCGCACGCCGCGCAGGTCATCGCCCGCCAGCGTTCCCGGGTGCGCACCCGGCACACCTGGCGGGTGCTGCGCCGCGGCCTGTACGACGACGAGATCCGCGCCCACGCCGAGCTGATGGGCCGGGTCTACCGGGCGGTCGCCGAGCGCACCGGCGCGCACACCATCGTGGACACCACGAAGATCCCCGGGGAGGCCGCTTTGCTGGCGCACCTGCCCGGGATCACCCCCTACTACGTGCACCTGGTGCGCGACCCGCGCGCCGTGGCGCACTCCTGGCGGGAACCGAAGCAGTACGTGTACGCGATGTCGGCGGCGCGCAGCACCGCGTACTGGCACGGGTTCAACCTGGCCTCGGCGGCGATCACCCGGCGGCATCCGCGGCGGTCGATGCTGCTGCGCTACGAGTCGTTCACCGCCGACCCGGCCGGCACGATCGACGCGCTGCTGCGGCTGTGCGGGGCCGACCCGGCCGGCAACCCGGTGCGCGGGCGCGCCGTCGAGCTGGGCACCAACCACACGGTGACCGGCAACCCGGACCGGTTCCGCACCGGGCCGACCGTGATCCGCGACAGCGACGAGGCGTGGCGGCGCACCCTGTCGCCCGCCGACCGGCTGGCCGCCACCGCCCTGGCCCAGCCCCTGTTCGCCCGCTACGGCTACCGGTCGGCCGGGGCGGGCCGGCCGTCACCGACCGGCGGAAGGTAGGAGACGTGGATCTCGGGCTCACAGGACGGGTGGCGCTCGTCGCCGGCGGGTCCAGCGGCATCGGGCTGGCCTGCGCGAAGGAGTTCGCCGCCGAGGGCGCGCACGTGGCGATCTGCGGCCGGGACCCGGACCGGCTCGCCGCCGCCGAGCGGGAGCTGGCCGGGGTGGCGACGGGCCGGGTCAGCGCCACCGCCGTCGACGTCACCGACGCCGACGCGGCCCGCCGCTGGGTCGACGGGGTGGCCGCCGACCTCGGCGCGGCGCACGTGCTGCTGGTCAGCGGCGGCAGCCCGCCGATCGGCCCGGCCACCCTGTTCGAGGCGGACGACTACCGGGCCGCCGTCGACCGGGTGCTGCTGCCGGCCGTCGGGCTGGCCCTCGCGGCGCTGCCGCACCTGCGCGCCGCCGGCTGGGGGCGGCTGCTCTTCGTCGCCTCGGAGACCGCCGCCGTGCCGATCGCCCCGCTGCTGCTGTCCGGGGTGACCCGGGCCGCGCTGGTCCGCTTCGCCCAGGGCCTCGCCGTGGACGTGGCCCGCGACCGGATCACCGTCAACGTGCTCGCCCCCGGCTCGGTGCGCACCCCGCCCATGGAGCGGGCCGCCGCCCGGCTCGCCGGCGACGACGGCGACGTCGAGGAGCAGCTCGCCGCCATGGGCCACCACAGCGCGCTGGGCCGGCTGGCCCGCCCCGAGGAGGTCGCGGCGGTGGCCGCCTTCCTGGCCAGCGAGCGGGCCTCGTTCGTCACCGCCGGGGTGCACCTGGTCGACGGCGGCGCGAGCGCCACCGGACCGGACCTGCCGCACCTCACCGGCGTCCGCAAGGACACCTACGCCTGAGATCCCCATCCCGGCGGCGGCCTCGCCGGCCGGCGGCACAGCACGAAGGAGTGCGCGATGTCCACGACCAGCCCCACGTTCACCGAGCGGGACGTCTCCGAGTTCTTCGACCAGACCACCCAGACGTACCTCAGCTTCTGGGACAGCGAGGGCGTGCTGCACACCGGCTACTTCGCCGACGACGCCGACACCGACTACCACGCCGCCGCCGACCGCACCTCCGACCTGCTGGCCGCCGAGGCCGGCATCGACGCCGGGTCGACCGTGCTCGACGTCGGCTGCGGCTGCGGCAACTTCCTGCTGCGGCTCGCCGGGCAGACCGGCTGCCGGGGCGAGGGCCTGGACCTGAGCATCGAGCGGGTCCGGTTCGCCCAGGCCAAGCTCGCCGAGCGGGGCACCGCGGGCGTCACCTTCCGGCACGGCTCGGCCACCGCCATGCCGTACGCCGCGGGCAGCTTCAGCCACGTGGTCAGCCAGGACGCGCTGTTCCTGGTGCCCGACAAGCCGCGCAGCCACGCCGAGATGCACCGGGTCCTCGCCCCCGGCGGGATCCTCGCCGTCACCGACTTCCTCCAGCCCACCAGCGACATCGGCGAGGCCGCCCGCCGGCACGTCTACGACCGGGTGCGGTGGAGCGGCGGCTACTCCCTCGACGGGTACGCCGAGGCGCTGACCGCCGCCGGCTTCGAGGTGCTGACCGCCCGCAGCCTCGACACCCACATCCGGCAGACGTACCGGGTGCTCGGCGAGACCGCCCGGCAGCGGGCCGCCACCACCGACGACCCGGCCGCCCGGGAGTGGATCCACGGCTTCGCCGCGTCCTGCGGCGAGATCCAGGCCGCCATCGACCGGGGCGAGTTCGGCTGGGGCATGTTCGTCGCCCGCAAGCCCGCCGCGCAGTGACGACCCGAAGCGCCACGCAGTGACGACCCGACCCGCCGCGCAGTGACGACCCGACCCGACCGAGAGGTGTGCGCCCGATGCAACGAACCGACGTCATCAAACGGACCATCGCCGAGGTCGTCGAGGACCGCCGCAAGCAGCTCTCGCCGGGGCAGGTCTTCGTCGACGCCTTCGCCGAGGGCGGCTTCGACACCCGCGTCGACTACGACGTCACCATCACCGACTCGCTGACCAGCTCCCGGCGCAAGCCGCGCTACCCGTCGCGCAACATGCTCAAGGTGGTGGACCTGTCCCGCGACCCGCAGGAGTTCTACTGGCACGAGAGCCCGGCCCGCCCCGGCGACCCGGCCGTCGACGGCGCGGACCTGCGGCGGGAGGCCGCCAACCACTTCCACCGCTCCCCGATCCCGCCGCTTCACACCACCAAGGCGTGGGTGCAGGTGCCCGACGGGCTGTGGGACGACCCGACGAGCTTCGCCGAGTTCATCAACTACCGGCTGGTGGTGCGGCTCGCCACCGCCGAGAACGTCACCATCCTGCGCGGCGAGGGCGGCCTGCTGACCATGCCGGACATCGCCCGGCTCACCGACCCGGGCCCGTTCGGCTCGACCATCCTGTCGGCCTGCAACGAGGTGGAGCAGAACGGCAGCACCGCCGACGGGCTGATCATCAACCCGGCCGACTACTACCGGCTGCTCGGCTCCGGCACGCTGATGCGCGACGTCGAGGACAACGGCGTGTTCATCGTCCGGACCCGGCTGGTCGACCCGGGCACGGCGATCGTCGGCGACTTCGGCCACGGCGCGCTGCTGTTCGACGCCGGCCGGTCGATGATCTCCTTCGCCGAGCCGCCGCCGGGCACGTTCGCCGAGCCCGGGGTGGCGCTGACCGCCGAGATCTACGAGCGGGTGGTGCTCAACCTGCCCACCTGCTTCTACGTGGTCAGCCTCTAGGGCCGCCGCGATGTCGACGCCGCCCGCGCCGCGCCCACCCGGCGACCGCCCCGACGTGCTGGTCGTCGGCGCGGGCGTCGTCGGCCTGTTCTGCGCCTGGTTTCTGGCCCGCGCCGGGCACCGGGTCACCGTCGTCGACCGGGGCGAGATCGGAGACCCGGCGGCCTGCTCGTCGGGGAACACCGGCTTCGTCGGCACCCAGGGCGCCGCGCCCCTGGCCGAGCCCGGCGTGCTTGCGAAGGGGCTGCGTCACCTGCTCGACCCGGAGAGCCCGTTCCACGTGCGCCCCCGCCCCGACCCGGCCCTGCTGGCGTGGCTGTGGCACTTCCGCCGCCGCTGCACCGAGCAGCACGCACGGGCCGCGTTCGACGTGCTGCTCACCCTCAAGCAGCGCAGCCTCGCCATCCTGCGCGAGGTGTGCGCGACCGGCCCGCTCGCCGACACCCTCACCGCCCAGGGAATGCTGCTGGCCTGCAAGACCCCCGAGGGCTTCGCGGCGGCCCGCGCCTCCGTGCCGGCGGCCGTCGCCCGGGGCGTGCCGCTGCGGGTGCTCGACCCCGGCGAGCTGGCCGCCCTCGAACCGGGCGTCGCGTTCGACGTGGCCGGGGCCCTGCTCAACGCCGAGGGGGCCGCGCTGCGCATCCCCGCGTTCCTGGTCGCGTTCGCCGACGCGCTGCGGGCCGCGGGGGTCGACATCCGCACCCACACCGAGGTACGTGACTTCGAGGTGGCCGGCGGCCGGGTGCGGGCCGTGCGCACCAGCGGCGGCGACCTGCGCCCCGCCGAGGTGGTGCTCGCCGCCGGGGTCTGGTCGGTGGCCTGCGCCCGCCGGCTCGGCGTCGACCTGATGCTCCAGCCCGCCAAGGGGTACGCGGTCGACGTCGCCGCCGGCGAGCGTCCGCCCCGGCTGCCGATCCTGCTCAGCGAGGGCAAGGTGGCGGTCATGCCGCTGGGCGACCGGCTGCGGCTGGCCGGCACCCTGGAGCTGGTGGGCATGGACACCAGCGTCTCGCCGCGCCGCCTCGACGGCATCGTGCGCACCGTCGCGTCGTACCTGCCCGGGCTGGACACCGACCGGCGGGTGCGGGTGTGGAGCGGGCTGCGCCCCTGCACGCCGGACAGCCTGCCGCTGATCGGCCGGCCCGGGGCGTGCCGCAACGTGGTCGTCGCCGCCGGGCACGGCCACATCGGGATGGGCCTGGCCCCGGCCGGCGGCCGGCTCGTCGCCCAGCTCGTCGGCGGCGAACGCCCCGAGTTGGATTTCGCGCCCTTCGCCGTGGACCGCTGGCGGCGTCGCCCGTTCGCCCGGAGGAACCGATGATGCCGTCGCGGCGCAACCGACTCGCGGAGGAACCGATGACCGACGCCCCGATCGGCGTGCTCTGCCTGGACACCTCGTTCGAGAAGATCCCCGGGCACATCCGCAACCCGGCCACCTTCGACTTCCCCGTCGTCTACCGGGTCGTCGAGGGGGCCACGCCGCAGCGGCTCGTCCGGGAGGCCGACCCGACGCTGCTGGAGCCGTTCGTGGCGGCGGCCCGGGACCTGGAGGCCGCCGGGGTCGCCGGGATCACCGGGGCGTGCGGGTTCCTGGTGCTGTTCCAGGCCGAGCTGGCCGCCGCGGTGTCGGTGCCGCTGTGGTCGTCCAGCCTGCTCCAGCTTCCGCTGGTGCACCGGATGGTCGGCCGGCCCGTCGGCCTGCTCGTCGCCGACTCCGCCGCGCTCACCCCGCGCCACCTCGCCGCGATCGGCGCGGAACACGTGCCGGTGCGGGTGACGGGCATGGCCGGGCAGCCGGAGTTCACCGAGGTGATGCTGGAGGGCCGCCGCGACGCCCTCGACGCCGACCGGCTCGAACGGGAGGTGCTCGGCCGCGTCGACCGGCTCGCCCGGGCGCACCCCGAGCTGGGGGCGCTGGTGGTCGAGTGCACCGACCTGGTGCCGTTCGCGCACGCCATCCAGGCCCGCCTGGGCCTGCCGGTGTTCGACATCGTCACGCTCACCACCATGCTGCACGCCACGCTGACCCGCCGCCCGTACCCCCGGCGGCTGCCCCGGCGGGTGTGAGACCTACCGCGGCAGCCATCCCTGGCGATCTGGTCCGGGTTTCGCTGCGCTGGTCAGCACGGATAGTTCCCCCACCGGTCAGCGGCCGTGAGGGTGTGGTATTCCTTGTCCCAGGCGATCCAGCCATTCTGGAAGTTCGACTTCCGCACATACCGCCCGTTCCAGTACGCGTCGTGTTCGTCGCTCGTGGGCGGACCCAGTCGACCGTTCAGCCCGCCGCAGCGGGTCCGCCACAGGCGACCGATCTCTCCCCACGTCGCGAATGCGCGGTTGATGCTGCCCTCCCAGTGCATGAACCCACCCTGGAAGTCCTGTTCACGGTTGCCGCCCCAGCCGTCGTACTCCCAGTTGGTCGGGCAGCCGAGCCCTTCGCCGATGCCCGGGTCGTAGTAGTGGGCGCCGATGGTGCCATAAACGCCAGGCCATGCGGTTCCGCATGGATAGGTGGTGGCGGCATGAGCGGCACCGGGGTTCACGACAAGTGCCGACGACAGCGTGAGCAACGCTGCCAGCGCAGCGATCAGCATCTGCCTTCTTCGCATGCCGAGACTCCTCTCCCTTGGGTTGCAACGATGGCTGAATCATGGGTCGAATGCTTTTCCGGGCCCGTTGCGAACGCATGGAGAAGCTATCCCCGAGCTCCGAGGGACGTCATGAGTGGTGCGGTACTCAGCCTCGTGAGGGCTATCCCAGCGAGGCGGCTGGTCCCTGCGGGTCGGCAAGGTCGCCGGCCCCGTGGTGTCCGCCCAGCACGTCGGCGAGTTCTGCGCGGCCGCCGATGCCCAGCTTGGTGTTGATCCTGTAGAGGTGGTTCTCGACCGTGCGCACCGATACGACCAGCCGGTGCGCGATCTCCCGGTTGGACAGGCCCTGCGCGGCCAGGATGCCGATCTCCCGTTCCCGTTCGGTCAGTGGCAGGGGGTGGACCACGGCCCTTGCCGCGGGCGTCCCCACCCCCTCGCAGTCCTGGATCAACCGTCGCACCCGCGCCTCGGCTCGGAACGCCGCCCCGCGCCGCTGCGCCCTGCGGTACGCGACCGTCGCCTGGGCGGCAGCGTCGGCGGCGGCCAACAGGTCCCCCATTCGTTCCAGTGTGTCCGATGCCGCCTGGAGGGCGTCGCCGTCGCCTGCGGCCAACGCGATCGCGTGCGTGGCTGCGGCCCGGACCCGCGGGCCGTCCACCTGATGGGCCAGCGCGGTCAGCCGCTCGACAGCCGACCGGTCGCCGAGGCACGTCGCCGCGTGTAGGGCCAGGACCTCGTGGGCGGACTGCCCGGTTGCCGCCGCCACCGACGCGGCCTCCCGGGCGAGCGCGATCGCCTTGCTGGACACGCCCTGCGCCGCAGCCAGCCAGGCGTGCGACAGCAGCATGTCCGGTCGGAGGCACTGCATCATCGGGTGCTCCCGGGCGCGTAGCTTCTCCGCTGCCTCCACCGCGGCCGTCAGGTCACCAGTGAGGGCCAGCGCGCGGATGAGCGGGATCAGACATACATGCTCGAAGCCACCAACCCGATCGAACGGCTCGAACCCGGCGTAGGCCTCCCGCAGCCAGCGCAGGGCGCTGGCCGGCCGGCCCTGGGCCAGGAGCACGTCTCCCATCAGCACACTGGCGATCGCCGTCGGCAGCTCCAGGCCCTGGACCGATTCCCAACAACCGTGCGCCACCTCGGCGGCCTGTCCGAGGTACCCGGCCAGGCGCAGGCCGATCAACTGCGCGGTGATCAACGGGAACCGCAGGAAGGCGTACTGCGCCGCACGGCCTGCCGCCGCCGCGCCTACCGTCACCGGAATGGCAAGATCGTCGGCCCGGCCGATGGTGGCCAGGCCGATGGCGTAACCGGTCGTGGCGAGGAGAACGGCTTCGTCGGGCAGCAGCGGCGAGGCAAGTGCGCTCACGGCGGCTTCGATTGCTCGGTTCGGGCGGGCGAGCTGGCCGTCGAACAACGCGCGTAGCGCCATGAGCTGTTGTCGGATGCCGTCCCCGGAGACCTGAGACTCGACGGCATCGAGGAGTGCTTCCGCCTCGGCCGGCCGGGGCGCCATCCACGCCAGGTCGATGGCCCGAGCCATCGTGGCCCGGACCAGCTCGGCGGCTGTCCGGGCACTCGCCGCCAGCATCGCGAAGTCGGCGCCCGAGGGACGGCTCAGCCCGTTGAAGACGCCCATCACTATCATCGATGCTTCGAACCCACCGCCGGCCGCTTCCGCCGCCCGCCCGAGCCGCACGGCCAAGGACAGGTCACATAGCTGGCCGGCGCGACGGCCCGCCTCGACCAGCAGCCGCCAGTCCGGGGCGAGGTCCGAGTCCACGGCCAGCACGGCGCGACGGAGAATGTCGTCGGCCTGGTCATAGCCGGCGTCAGCGAGCGCCCGGCTGACCCATCCGCGGAGCCGCCGCGCCCGCAGGGTCCCCATGCGGGCTCGTCTGACCTCGCCGAAGAGGGGGTGGGCCAGCCTGGCTTCGAGCCGTCGCCCCACCTTCTCGACGCGGATGAGATCGGCCTCCTCGGCCCGTTCGATCGCTGACGGTTCGACGAGCCCGGTGAGCAGGCGAACATCCAGCGGTTCGGCGAGAGCGAGCACGTCAAGCACCAGGCCCTCCGACTCGGTCAACTTGCCCATCCGGGTCGTCACGAGCTCCGTCAGCCCGGGTGACATCAAGCCCTCACCGGACCACCGCCAGACCCCCCGGACCGGCTGCAACCGGCGGGCCTCGACCTCCCCGGCGACGAAGTGCCGCAGGTACAACAGGTTGCCCCGGGCGAAGTCCGATACGCGCCTGGCGGTGGTCCGCTCCACGGGGCCGCCCAGCACCGCCTCCAACAACGATCCGGTCTGCTGCCGCCCGAGCGGCTCCACCTCGAACCGCTCGAAGTGGCTGTCCGCCCACAGGCGGGTGACGAGGTCCGGCGCCGCCTCCCCGGTACGCACCGTAGCCACCACCACCGCCGCGCCCTGCACGACGAGTTGGTGCACCAGGAGCGCCGACATGTCGTCCAGCAGGTGGGCATCGTCGACCCCAAGAACCACCCGACCGTTGCTCGCACCCGACAGGAACGCCCGGACGGCTTCGGTCACCAGCCTGGTCGGGTCGCCACGGAGCCCGCCGAGGAGTCCCGCGAAGGCCCCCAACGCCAGACCGCGGGACGACGCGGTACCGACAACCCAGCGAGTGGTCGCACCCCGCTGCCCCGCAAGCACGACCGCCTCGCGAGCCAGCCTGGTCTTGCCCACCCCAGCCGGTCCAGCCAGCAGGACGCCGTGTCCGGCGTCGGCGCTCATGGCGGCCTCGATCGAACGCAGCTCCGCCCGACGCCCCACGAAGGGCCACGAGAGCTCCATACCGGAAGGCTAATGTCACCGAGGGTGGCGCGACAGTACCGCAACGTGGACTGTTCGAAGTCAGTCGCCTCAGCGACGACACGACCGAGGGCCGAACCACCCGTCGCTATCGACCGTCCCGACGGCATCCCGCCGACTGAGTAGGGCTCTACTCACGACAATGAACCACGCCCATAGATAGCTTGTTGGCGCGCCCAGCTAACCGGTGATCTCTCGACAGGACGGGCAGGACCGGTAAGCCCACGTCTGTTCGTGGCCCATTCCGGACACACGACCGGACACTTCCGAGAAAGGAGTAGCGCGATCACCATGACCAGGATCGGAAGATTCTTTGGGATTGTCGCGACCGTGGCGGCAATGACGATGGCTATTGGTGGGATGACGGTCCACCCGGCCCAAGCGAGCGATGCGGGAGGTTCGGCCCTGGCCATCCTCCCGCCCGGCCAGTACTACCAGATCAGATCCCAGCTCATCTATGATCGATGCCTCGACGTGGCGAACGCCGGCAATGGCGACGGCGTGGCGGTCGTCGCGGCGAACTGCTGGAACGCCGCTCACCAGAAGTGGCGCTTCGCCCACATCTCCGACGGTTACTACGAGCTTCATCCGCTGAACAGTCAGAGGTGTCTCGACGTAGCGGGCTCGGGTCTTGATCAGGGTGCCCCCGCCATGCAGTGGGGATGCTGGGGCGGCGCCAAGCAACACTGGCGGCTCGCCGAGGTCGGCAACGGCTACTACGAGATTAGGAACCAGCTCACCCAGAGGTGCCTGGACATCAGCGGCAGTGGCCTCGACCCCGGCGCCCGGGCGATGATCTGGGACTGCTGGGGCGGAGCCAAGCAGCGTTGGTTCCTGGCGCCGGTCGCCGCCTGAGCCCCCGTGTCGGACGCCGAGCGGGCCTGTCGTCGACAGGCCCGTTCGGCGAATGATCACGAACGAATCGTGTCCGTCACGGGTCCGACCGTCGTCGGTGGGACGAAGCGGCGGGCGTACGGGGCGATGGGGTTGGCCAGGGCGCCGGCGAACTGGAGCGCCGCCGACGGGTCGGACAGGTCCACCATCTGCTGGTTGTCGCGCAACTGGAGCCGGTTGAGGCAGGAGTGCGCGAACTCCGGCGCGAACAGGTCGTAGCGGGCCAGCCGGTCGGCCAGGTGCGGCACCCGGGCGGCGTAGTCGGCCGCGCAGTCGGCGACCGTACGCCAGAACTCCTCCTCGGTGAGCAGCCCCGCGTCGGTGAAGACCACGTTGAGGTGGCGCAGGAAGCAGGAGAACACGTCGGTGAAGATCGACAGGATCTTCTCGTCCTCGGGGATGTTCGCCCGGACCCGGTGCACCGCCTCGGGCAGGTCCGCGTCCGGGTCCATCACCACGATCTCCTCGGCGATGTCCTTGAAGATCGCCCGCTCCACCGCCCCGTCGCGCAGCACCAGGATGACGTTCTCGCCGTGCGGCATGAACGCCAGGTCGTAGGCGTAGAGCGAGTGCAGCAGCGGGGTGAGGTAGGCGTCGAGGTAGCGGCGCAGCCACACCGGCGCGGCCAGCCCCGACTCGGCGACCAGGGCGGCGGCGAACGACCCGCCGGCCGAGTCGACGTGCAGCAGCGACGCCATGGTGGCCAGCCGCCGCCCCGGCTCCAGGCCCGGCACCGGGCTCTCCCGCCACAGCGCCGCCAGCATCTTGCGGTACGGGGAGTACCGGTCGGTGGCCGCCTCGAAGCGGCGGTTGCGGTACCCGATCGCGGCCCGCTCCCGCAGGATCGTCAGCCCGGTGGACGTGAGCACCTCGTCGCGGGCGATCAGGTCGGCGAGCCAGTCGTTGATCGCCGGGGTGGCCTCCATGTACGCCGCCGACAGCCCCCGCACGAAGCCCATGTTGAGCACGGACAGGGCCGTCTTGACGTAGTGCCGCTGCGGCTGGGTGACGTTGAAGAACGTCCGCACGGACTGCTGGGCGAGGTGCTCGTCCGGGCCGGGGCCCAGGCAGACCAGGCGCTGCTCGGCCACGTCGGCGGCGAACGTGACGGCGAGGCGGTTCCACCACTGCCACGGGTGCACCGGCAGGTAGAGGTAGTCGGCCGGGTCGAGGCCGAGCCCGGTGAGCGTGGCGGCGAACCCGGCGAGCGCGTCGTCGCCCAGCTCGGCCCGGTACAGGGCGTCCGCGTCGGTGTCGGCGGTGCAGGTGAAGGTGGTGTGGTCGCGGTGCGCGGCGAGCCAGAGCAGCCGCACGGGCCGGCCCGCCTCGGGGGCGTACCGGTGATATTCGTCGATGCCGAAGCCGATGCGGCCGTTGTTGGCGACGAAGCCGGGGTGACCCTCGGTCATCCGGGTCTCGATCGTCTGGAAGTCGGCGCGGGCCAGCTCGGCGGCGGGGATCTCGGGCCGGTCCAGCTTGTACGCCCAGCCGGCCAGGGTGGAGGTGATCTCCTCCAGGTAGACCGGCAGCACCCGGTCGGTGAGGCCGAGCGCGCCGCGCAGCTCCACGCACAGGTCGAGGGCGTCCAGGGGCAGCGGCACGCCGTCGCGGCTACGGGTGATGCTGGCCGGGTCGATGTGCCAGTGGTCGAGGGCGAGCCGGCGGGCGGCGAACCGGTAGGTGACAGTGCCGTCGTCGCTGGTCACCTCGTACGCCATGGAGTCACCGGCGGCGACGCCGACGGGCTCGGGGGTGAGCAGCCGCTCGTGGGAGAACTCGGCGAGGGCCTTGCGCACCAGCAGCCGGTTGGCGCGCGCCCACGTGTCGGGGGTGAGGTGGGCGACGGCGTCCTGCGGGTCCACGGTGTCCGGTCCTTGGGGTTGAGCTGCGGTGGCGGCGGCGAACCGGGCGCGGGTGCAGAAGGAGAGCAGGCCGGTCTTGGCGGGCAGCGCGACGGTGCCGGCGGGGGTGAAGCCGACGGCGGCGTTGAGGGCGTGCACGGCGGTGTTGCGCACGTCCGGCTCGACGACCACCCGGCGGTGCGCGGGGTCGGCGAACAGCCACGCCATGACGGTGGTGATGACGGCGCGGGTGAAGCCGGAGACCGGGGTGTCGGTGGGCGCGCAGAGGAAGTGCATGCCCACGTCGCCGGGGCGGGCCGGGTAGCGCCCGGCCAGTTCGACGCGCGCCGGGTCGTAGCGTTCGACGAGGAACGCGGGCTCGCCGCGCCACAGGCCGACGAACGCGTCGTGGTGCGGGTCGGCGGCGATGCGGGCGTACTCGGCGGCGACCCGGGCCACGTCGGCGTCGCCCATCAGCCAGAACGCGGCCTTCGGGTGGGTCACCCAGGAGTGCAGCAGCGCGGCGTCCGCGGCCGGGTCGAGGGTACGCAGGGCGAACTCGCCGAGCCGGGGGTCGGTGCGGGTGTAGACGATCTCCGTCACGCCCCCACCCCCGCCGGCACGCCGAACTCCTGGAACGCGATGCGCCGCTCCACCGGGTAGGGCTCGCGGCCCAGCAGCTCCCGGATGATCACCGAGTTGCGGTACGGGCCCATGCCCAGGTCGGGCGAGGTGACGCTGTGGGTGTGGGTGCCGCCGTTCTGCAGGAAGATCCGGCCGGCGTGGTCGACGCGGTAGTCGCGGGCGACGTCGAGCCGGCCGTGGGAGTCGAAGCGCAGCAGGTGGCGCACCGGGTCGAGGAAGTCGGGCACCTGGAAGCGGTAGCCGGTGGCCAGCACCAGGCCCTCGGTGGTCAGGTCGAACTCGCCGCCCTGCTCGACGTGGCGCAGCCGCAGCGCGTACCCGCCGTCGACCTGCGCCGCGCCGGTCACCTCGGTGTTGGTGAGCAGCCGGGTGTCCACCGCGGCGGCGACGCTCTTGGCGTACAGCAGGTCGAAGATGTCGTTGATCAGGTCGGCGTCGATGCCCTTGAACAGGCCCTTCTGCTCGGCTTCGAGGCGGTAGCGGGTGGCCTCGGGCAGCGCGCGGAAGTAGTCGACGTAGTCCGGGGACGTCATCTCCAGGGTGAGCTTCGTGTATTCCAGGGGGAAGAACCGGGGCGAGCGGGTGACCCAGTTCAGCCGGTAGCCGTACGTGTCGATGTCGGCCAGCAGGTCCTGGTAGATCTCGGCCGCGCTCTGCCCGGAGCCGACGACGGTCACGCTGCGGCGGCGGCGCAGCGCGTCGCGGTGCGTCACGTAGTCGGAGGAGTGCACGACGCCGTCGCCGCCCAGCCCGGCGCAGGCCGCCGGCACGTGCGGCGGGGTGCCGGTGCCGAGCACCAGGTTGCGGGCCCGGTGGGTGACGGTCTCGCCGGTGGCGGTGACCGTGGCGGTCACCGCGAACACGTCGTCGGCCGGGTCGTGGGTGACGGCGGTGACCCGGTGGCCGAGGCGCACGCTGGTCAACTTCTGCACCGTCCACCGGCAGTACGCGTTGTACTCGCTGCGCAGCGGGTGGAACCGCTCGCGGATGTAGAACGGGTAGAGCCGCCCGGTCTCCTTGAGCCAGTTGAGGAACGAGTACGGCGAGGTGGGGTCGGCGAGGGTGACCAGGTCGGCCAGGAAGGGAGTCTGCAACCGGACGTTCTCCAGCAGCATCCCCGGGTGCCAGTCGAAGGTGTCGCGGGCCTCCAGGAACAGGCAGTCCAGGTCGGACAGCGGCTCGACGAGGCAGGCCAGGCCCAGGTTGTACGGGCCGAGCCCGACGGCGACGACGTCACGGGTGGGCATGGGGTCGCTTTCTGCGCGGGGTCGGGGGGTGGGCACGGTCGCCGGTCAGCCGACCGGGCAGGGGGCGACCGCGGCGGTCCGCTCGCCCACGTACCGGTCGGCGTGCGCGGCGATCAGGTCGACGACGTGCGCCACGTCGTCGAGGGTGGTCTCCGGGTTGAGCAGGGTGAACTTGAGGTACTGCCGGCCGTCGACCCGGGTGCCGGCGACGACCGCCGCGCCGGAGGCCGCCAGGGCGTGGCGGGCGTGCCGGTTGGCGTCGTCGGCGAGGTGGCCTGCCGGGGCGGGCGGCAGGTAGCGGAACACGACGGTGCTCAGCGTGGGCCGGGTGACCACCTCGAAGCGGGGGTCGCCGGCCAGCAGCCGCCACGCCCCGTCGGCCCGGTCGATCACCTCGTCGAACAGCGCGCCGACCGCGTCGGGGCCCATCATCCGCAGAGTCAGCCACAGCTTCAGCGCGTCGAAGCGGCGGGTCGTCTGGAGGCTCTTGTCGACCTGGTTGGGCAGCTGCTCCCCGCTGGCGCGGGGGGCCGGGTTGAGGTAGTCGGCGTGGTAGGTGGCGTGCCGCAGCACCTGCCCGTCGCGCACCAGCAGGGCGCTGGAGGAGACCGGCTGGAAGAACGACTTGTGGTAGTCGACGGTCACCGAGTCGGCGCGTTCGATGCCGGCGAGCAGGTGCCGCCGGGTGGGCGAGACCAGCAGCCCGCAGCCGTACGCGGCGTCGACGTGCAGCCGTGCCCCGGCGGCGGCGCACCGGTCGGCGATGGCGTCGAGGGGATCGATGGAGCCGAAGTCGGTGGTGCCGGCGGTGGCGACGACCGCCATCACCGTGAGCCCGTCGCGGTGGCAGCGGGTCAGCTCGGCGTGCAGCGCGTCGGGGCACATCCGGCGGTCGGCGTCGGTGGGCACCGTACGCACGGCGTCGGCGTCGAGGCCGAGCAGGGTGGCGGCCTTCTGCACGCTGAAGTGCCCGGCGGCGGAGGTGAGCACCCGCAACCGGGGCAGCAGCTCCCGGCGGGGGGTGGCGGCTCGGGCGCACGCCTCCTCCCGGGCCAGCAGCAGCGCCTGGAGGTTGGACTGGGTGCCGCCGCTGGTGAAGACGCCGTCGGCGGCCGGGCCGAGGCCGATGCGCCGGGCCGTCCAGTCGACGAGGCGGCGCTCGATGAGGGTGCCGCCGGCGCTCTGGTCCCAGGTGTCCAGCGAGGAGTTCACGGCGGTGAGCACGGCCTCGCCGAGCAGCGCCGGGATCACCACCGGGCAGTTGAGGTGGGCCAGGTAGCGGGGATGGTGGAAGTAGACGGCGTCGCGCAGGTACACCTCCTCCAGCTCGTCGAGGGCGGCGGTGGCGTCGGCGAGCGGCCGGTCCAGGTCGACGGCGGCCACGGCCGGGGCGAGCGCGGCCGGGGTGACACCGGTGAACGGGCGGTCGGTGCGGGCGATGCGGCTGCCGACCCGGTCGATCCCCTCGGCCAGCACCCGCCGGTAGTCCTCCGCGGTGCCGGTGGTCAACAGGTGGGAGCGGGGGGTGCCCGCCACGGCGTCAGCTCACCTTCTTCGCGGCGCTGATGGCCTTCGCCAGGTTCTCCAGCAGCGGCGCGGCGCCGGCGTAGGAGAAACGGGGCACGGCGTCCCACGGGGTGACCTGGTTGGCCTTGACGGCCGGCAGCGCCGCCCAGGTGGGCTTCTTCGCCAGGTCGGCCGGTTGCAGGGCGGTGGCGCGGTTGTCCAGCAGGATCAGGTCGGCCGGGAACTTGTCGGCGTTCTCCCAGCTCAGGGCCTCGAAGTAGTCGCCCTGCTCCAGCTTCGTGGGCACCACGATGTCGACGCCCAGCTCCGCGAAGTACATCAGGTCGGTGCTGACCTTCGGGTTGGAGGCGTAGAACACGTCGGGGCTGCCGGACGCGGCGAGGACCTTGATGCCGGGGTTGGCCTTGACGGCCTGCCGGACGCTCTCGGCCGCCGCCTCGAACCGGGCCTTCGCGTCGGTGACCTTCTTGGCCTTCAGGTCCACGCCGAGTGCGGCGGCCAGCTCGGCGTACCGCTCGATGGGCCGGTTCATCGGCACCCGGGCGGTCTGGATGGCGACGGTGGGCGCGAGGGCGAGGATCTTGTCCTTGCTCTCGTCGGGGACGTACCAGAACGCGCCCGGGTCGTACATGTGGGTGACCAGCAGCTCGGGGCGCAGGGCGGCGTACTTCTCGATGCTGAACTCGCCCCAGACGTTGCCGAGCACGGTCACCTTGCCGACGTCGAGGTCGCCGGCCTGCGGCTCCTTGGAGCCGTCGGAGCGGGTGGTCTCGCCGAACACGCCGACGAGCTGGCTGTCGAGTCCGAAGTCGACGAGCGCGGCGGCCACGCCGGTGAAGGCGACCACGCGCGTCGGGGTGGCGTCCCGGGTCACCTTCTCGGGCCGGTCGTCGGTGAACGACCAGGGCCCGCCGTCGCCGGCCGGCGACGCGGAGTCGTCGTTGCCGCCGCAACCGCCGAGCAGGGCGCTGACGGCGAGGGCGCCGCCGGCGGAGAGCAGGCCGCGGCGGGTCAGGCGCGGGCGGGACACGGGTACGGGCATGACGGCTTCTTTCCGCTCCGGGGTGGTCCGATGACCAAGGGCGAGGTTAAGTTACCCTAACCTAAGTTATTGTCAACAGCCCTCGGCGATCGATTCCCACCACACAGGAGCCTCCGCTGTCCGTCACCGACCCGTCGCCGACCGCACCCGCGCCGGCGGCGACGCCCCCCGCCCCGCCGCCGCGACGCGGCCGGCCAGCAGCCCGGCTCGCGGGGCTGCTGGCCGCGTCCGCCCTGCTCATAGCCGTGTGCGCGGTCAGCCTCGCCGTCGGCGCGCGCCAGCTCGGCCTCGCCGACGTCTGGGCGGGGCTGTGGGACCCCGCCTCCCCCGCGCACGCGGTGGTGCACCAGATGCGGCTGCCGCGCACCCTGCTCGGCCTGCTCGCCGGGGCCGCCCTCGGGGTGGCCGGCGCGATCATGCAGGCCGTCACCCGCAACCCCCTCGCCGACCCCGGGCTGCTCGGCATCAACGCCGGCGCGTCCGCCGCCGTGGCCAGCTCCGCCGCGTTCCTCGGCGTCGCCACCGTCGGCGGGTACGTCTGGTTCGCCCTGGCCGGCGCGGCGGCCGTCACCGCCCTCGTGTACGCCGTCGGCGGCGGTCGGGGCGCCACCCCGGCCCGCCTCGCCCTCGCCGGCGCGGCCCTCAACGCGGCCCTCTACTCCTACGTCAGCGCGGTGATGCTGCTCGACGCGGCCTCGCTGGAGAAGATGCGGTTCTGGACCGTCGGCTCGCTGGCCAGCGCCGACCTCGCCACGGTGACGCGGGTGCTGCCGTTCGTCGCGGCCGGCCTGGTGATCGCCCTCGCGGCGGCCCGCCCGCTCAACGCCCTCGCCCTCGGCGACGACCAGGCCCGCGCGCTGGGCGCCAACCCCGCCGTGGTCCGCGCCGCCGTGATCGTCGCCGTCACCCTGCTCTGCGGCGCGGCCACCGCCGCCTGCGGGCCGCTCGTCTTCGTCGGGCTGCTCGTGCCGCATCTCGTGCACGCCCTCACCGGACCGGACCTGCGCTGGCTGCTGCCGGCGTGCGCGCTGCTGGCGCCCGTGCTGCTGCTCGGCTCCGACGTCGCCGGCCGGGTGCTCGGCCGCCCCGGCGAACTCCAGGTCGGCATCATGACCGCCGTGCTCGGCGGGCCGCTCTTCCTGCACCTGGTCACCCGCACCCGGGCGGTGCGCGCGTGAGCGTCGTGCGCTTCCGCCACTGGTCGGTGCGGTTCCGGGCCCGCGCCCTGCTCGTCGGGCTCGGCTGCGCCCTGGCCGCCGGCGCGCTCGGCGTCGCGTCCATCGGCGGCGGCGACTACCCGATGAGCCCCGCCGACGTGCTACGCACCCTCGCCGGAGGCGGCACCCCCGCCGAGGACTTCATCATCGGCGAGCTGCGGCTGCCCCGGCTCGTCACCGCACTCCTCGTCGGGGCCGCCCTCGCCCTCGGCGGCGCGATCTTCCAGGCCCTCGTGCGCAACCCGCTCGGCAGCCCCGACATCCTCGGCGTCACCCAGGGCGCGGCCACCGGCGCGCTCGTCGTCGTGGTCGTCGGCGGCGGCACCCTCGCCCTGGCCGGCGCGGCCGTGGCCGGCGGGCTGGCCACCGGCGTCCTGCTGTGGGCGGTGGCCTGGGCGCGCGGCGCGCACGGGCACCGGCTGATCCTCGCCGGCATCGGCGTCGCGGCGATCCTCACCGGCGTCAACGGCTGGCTGCTGACCCGCGCGCAGCTCATGGACGCCGCCCGCGCCGTGCTCTGGCTCACCGGCAGCCTCGACGGGCGCGGCTGGGCGCAGGCGGTGCCCGTCGCCGTCACCCTCGCCGTGGCGACGCCGGTGGTGCTGTTCGCCTGCGGGCCCGCGCTGCGGATGACCGAACTGGGCGACGACACGGCCGCCGCGCTCGGCGTGCCGGTGCGGGGCCTGCGCACGACGCTGCTGGTCGCGGCGGTGCTGCTGGTCTCCGTCGCCGCCTCGGCCGCCGGGCCGGTCAACTTCGTCGCGCTCACCGCGCCGCACCTGACCCGCCGGCTCACCCGCGCCCCCGGCCCCAACCTGGCCGCCGCCATGGCGCTCGGCGCGGCGATGCTGGTCGCCGCCGACCTGGTCGCCCAGCGCGGCTTCCCCGGCCACCAGCTCCCCGTCGGCGTCGTCACCGGCGCGCTCGGCGGCGGCTACCTGGTGTGGCTGCTGGCCACCGAACGCCGCGCCGGCCGGCTGTAGTAAGGAAGGGCACCTTGTTAACGCATTCTGTAGAGGAAGGGCCCCTTATTAACACCCGCCCGGCCCACCTTCCCCCGACAGAGAACGGAGCACCGCCCATGCGGCCCGGCACCCCCCGGCTCAGCGGCGACGGGCTGACCCTCGCGTACGACAGGCGGACCATCGCCGAGCGGCTCACCGTCGCCGTGCCCGACCGGTCGTTCACCGTCGTCATCGGACCCAACGCGTGCGGCAAGTCGACGCTGCTGCGGGCGCTCGCCCGGATGCTCAAGCCCACCGCCGGCACCGTGCTGCTCGACGGGCGCGACATCCACGCCCAGCCGGCCCGCCGCGTCGCCCGTACCCTCGGCCTGCTCCCCCAGACCTCCGTCGCCCCCGACGGCATCACCGTCGCCGAGCTGGTGGCCCGGGGCCGCTACCCACACCAGGGGCTGCTGCGCCAGTGGTCCCGCGACGACGAACGGATCGTCGGCGAGTCGATGGCCGCCACCGGCGTCGCCGACCTCGCCGACCGCCTCGTCGACGAGCTGTCCGGCGGGCAGCGGCAGCGGGTGTGGATCGCCATGGCCCTCGCCCAGCAGACCGAGCTGCTGCTGCTCGACGAGCCCACCACGTTCCTCGACATCGCCCACCAGATCGAGGTGCTCGACCTGTGCGCGACGCTGCACGAACAGCAGGGACGCACCCTGGTCGCGGTGCTGCACGACCTCAACCAGGCCGCCCGGTACGCCAGCCACCTCATCGCCATGCGCGACGGGCGGGTGGTCGCCGCCGGCCCGCCCCGGGAGATCGTCACCGCCGACCTGGTCGAGCGGGTGTTCGGGCTGACCTGCCGGGTCATCGACGACCCGGAGACCGGCTCGCCGCTCGTGGTCCCGGCGGCCCGCCGCGTGCCCACCCCACGCCCCTAACCGCCCCGCCCCCGCCCGCCTCCCCCTCCCCCATTCCCCTCCCCCTCCCGCCCCCACCGACCCGCGTGATCAAGAGGTTTGCGTCACGGCAGGGCCGGACGATGACGCAAACCTCTTGATCAACGCGTGCCGTGGGGGCGGGAGGGGGGCGGGCGAGGCGGGAGGGGGAGGCGGGAGGGGATGGGGGCCAGGGCGTCAGGGGGTCAGGGGGTCAGGGCGCGTTGGATCTGGGAGATCAGCACGCCGCAGGCGTACCGGTCGGCCCCGCCCACCATGCCGAGGATGGTCGCCGGGTGCGGGCCGTTGTCCGTCTCCGCCGGGTCGTAGTGCATGAACACGACGAGCTGCCCGCGATCGACGAACGGGGCGAGGAGCGGCTCGGCGTCGAGGCCCGGCGCGAGCGTGAAGAAGCTGGTCATGGCGCACGGGTGCTGACCCAGCAGGGAGCTGCGGTGCAGCACCGACGTGGTGGCCGCGCTGACCCGGAAGTTCGGGTCGATGACCCGTAGCTCGCCGTTTCGGCCGACCCCGGCGTCGAAGGAGCAGTACCCCCGGTACCCGAGGGCGCTGGCCTTTCGGACCCCTGCCGTCAGCGCTTCGATCAGCTCCGGCGGCGGTTGGTCGTCGTCGAGCACGCAACCGACCCACGTCGAGGTGGGCTGCGGAAGGTGTACGGACGCGCCGAAGTACTCGACCGAACCGCTCTCCGTCACACCGAACTGGAGCCCCCAGACCGTCCGGAAGGGGACCTCCTCCTCGACGATCCACCGGTCACTCACCTGCTCCAGCTGCTGGAACAGCGACCGGTTGAGCCGGTCCTGCAACCGCCGGGTGAAGATCGCGATCCCGCTGTAGACCTCGGTGCCGGCCGGCTTGAGCACCGCCGGCCGGCGGTCGGCGCGTACGATCTGCCGCACCTCGGCGGGGGTGGCCACCTGCCGGCGCGGCAGGAACTCCGGCGCGATCAGGGTCTCCAGGACCGTCTTGTTGTTGAGCCGGGCCAGCAAATCCGGGGCGACCCGGGCCGGCGCGGCCCGCAGTTGCGGGTCCTGCGGGGGAAACTGGAACTCCAGCAGCTCGCCCCGCCGGGCGGCCTCCCGGGCGAGCTGCACCGCGTGTTCGCCGGAGCGATACTCACGCAGGTCGCTCGGCGTCTTGAGGCCGCACCGGCTGAGCAGGCGCAGCGACTTGTCGGCGCTGGCCCCGCTGCTGCAGATGACCGCCGACTGGTGCGGCAGGGTCAGGTGGAGGCCGGTGACCATGTCCAGCCCGTTGTGCAGGCCCGCGCCCACGCTGGTGAGATAGCGGCTGCCGGCGGTCTCCACCGGGCTGGGTGGCCGGGCCAGGACCACCCCGTCGTGCGCGAACACCTGTACCTGGATAGGCACATCCATTGGATCTCCTGACATGCCGGCCCCCCACAGGGAGCCTCGGGGTGTGGCAAGAAGCCCGATACGCCACGGCCACGAACTGCGGTGCACGTGGCGGGTGAGGCATGGCGTACCGGTCCTGATGAGGCTGCTCGGCCACGAGAGTCGGGCGCGCCGCGTGCACCGGCCGGACGGATCCGGGCTGGACCGGCCGAATAGCGACTGGCTTGTGGTCAGCGCTGCGCCGGCGCGGTACACACCAGCAGCCGATGTGTGATCAAATGTGTGATCAACCCGTCACCGGCTGCGTCATGATCGACTCATGATCGGTGAAGCATAGTCAGCGCCCTCCGGGCGCGCGGATGGGCCGGACAGCCGAGTGCGACCGGCCCGTTTCGCCACCGCCGCGCTAGGGGTCGAGCGCACCCGAATTCTAGGGGTGTACGCCGCTTGGCCGGGCTCCGTAGCGTCGGGCCCCGTCGGGTCGTCGTTCCCCCGCACCGCACCGGACCGGGAACGGATGTGGGCGATCGTGGGCCCGCCCGCGACCGGAACATGGCGTGGGCAGGTCGTTCGGCGGTGGCCCGGCACCCCTGCGGTACGTCCATCCACGACACGTCCCCGCCACGACACGTCGTGCTGCGGTACGTCCGCGCCACGGCCGACCGGCCGCCTCGGCCCTCGCCTCTCCCGGTCGTCCCCATTCACTCGGAGGTTGGGTTCATGCCTGTTGGGTTCGCTGATGGCGCGGTGGACGCCGGGGGTCTGGACCTGGTGGGTGATCTGCGGCGGCCGGTGGTGTGGCCGGCGCGGGCGGGTTCGGTGTCGTGGGTGGTGGGGTGGCCGGCGGGTGTGGCGGGTTCGGGTGTCGTGGTGGTGGCGGGGTTGGTGGGTGTGTTGGCGCGGTATACGGGTCAGTCGGAGGTGGTCGTCGGGTTGGCCGGTGGTGGTGTGCTGCGGGTGGATGTGGGGGGTGATCCGGGGTTCGGTGAGTTGACCGGTCGGGTGAGTGCGGCGTTGGCGTCGCCGGTGGTCGATGGTCCGGCTGGTCCGGTGGTGCTGCATGTGGTGGACGGGCCGGTGTCCGAGGTGGGGCCGGATGTCGTGGGTGTGGGGCTGGTGGTGTGGGTGGCTGGGGATGGTTCGGGGCTGCGGGTGGACTTTGCGGTGGAGGAGTTTTCGGCTGGGTGGGTGCGGGGGTTTGTGGATGCG
>NZ_JBIARA010000014.1:0-177059 GCF_042889525.1 Micromonospora sp. NPDC002575
CGTCGGCCTCCGCCCACGAGAACGTCGCCAGACTCATCGGCGAACCATGATCAGTCCAGTTCACCATGTCCGCCGACGAGAACACCCGCCAGTCCCTCATCGTGAAATACGTGGACCCGTCCTCGTCGTGGCCGGTGTAGAGGTACACCCGGCCGTTGTGAACGATCGGGGCGGGGTCGGCGGTGTAGATCGTCTGCACGATCGGGTTGTCCGCCCGCGCCGGAGCGGCGAACAGCGTCGAGACGCAGAGCAGGATCGCGACCCAGGCGACGCCGCGCCTGATCCGGGTACGGGTCGCGGGTGGACGTGCGGCTGTCATCGTCATCTCCTGGTGGTGGTGTGACGGGCCGTCGACGGGTCGGAACCCGACCCGAACAACTGTGAGCGATAACATAGGCGACAGTCAAGATTTAACTACGCGGATACGAGGCAACCCACCGAGCGGGCATTGATATGACGTCTTCGCGCCGCCAGGGCCGCCCAACCATGGGCCGGGCACGACAGACGTGCCGAACAACGGACATAGCGATCATTGACGTTACGCGCAGGAAACCTTTAACGTCTGATGTCTCACCGTGCTGGGCGCCACCACACCACCACCGCCCGCTCCGCCTCTGGAGGGAGCTTCATGTCCCGTCCCTCGATCTCCCGACGTTCGCTGCTGGCCGCCCTGGGCGTCACCGGCGCCGCCGCCGGCGGCCTGATCCGCCCCTCCCCCGCCTCCGCCGTCATCCCCGGCCCGGGCAGCTACGCCGAGAGCTGGGCCTCGGTCGGCCAGCACCCGGCCGCAGCCGAGTGGTTCCAGGACGCCAAGTTCGGCATCTACTACCACTGGGGCGTCTTCAGCGTCCCCGCGTTCGCCAACGAGTGGTACCCGCGCAACATGTACAACAACGGCTCCGGCGAGAACAACCACCACAAGAGCGTCTACGGCGATCCGTCGGTGTGGCCGTACCACAACTTCATCAACGGGGCCAACGACAGGTCCGGCCGCTTCGTCCAGTTCGCCCCCAGGCTCAGGTCGGCGGGCGGCAACTTCGACCCCAACGAGTGGGCGCAGTTGTTCGTCGACGCCGGGGCGAGGTTCGCCGGCCCCGTCGCCGAGCACCACGACGGCTTCTCCATGTGGAACAGCCGGGTCAACGAGTGGAACTCCGTGGCCAAGGGCCCCCGCCTCGACCTGCTGAAGCTGCACACCGACGCGATCCGGGCCCGCGGCCTCAAGGTCCTGGTCGCCATGCACCACGCGTTCAACTTCACCGGCTTCTACCAGTGGGCGCCGCAGCAGACCGACGCGAGCCTGCGCAAGCTCTACGGCCAGCTCGGCACCGCGGCCGAGGAGCAGCTCTGGTACGACAAGCTCCGCGAGATCATCGACCAGTCCCAGCCGGACGTCATCTGGCAGGACTTCGACCTGCGCCGCATCAGCGAGGCGCAGCGGCTCAAGTTCCTGGCGTACTACTACAACCGGGCCGTCGCGTGGGACAAGGAGGTCGTCGCCACCTACAAGGACGGCCTGGAACAAGGCGGCGCGGTCTTCGACTACGAGCGCGGCGGGCCGGCCGACCTGCGCAGCCCCTACTGGCTGACCGATGACAGCATCAGCAGTTCGAGCTGGTGCTACACCACGGGGATCGGCTACTACACGCTCCACCAGATGCTGCACTCGCTGATCGACCGGGTCAGCAAGAACGGCACCATGGTGCTCAACATCGCGCCGATGGCCGACGGCACGATCCCGTCCGGGCAGCAGACGATCCTGCGCGGCATCGGCGACTACCTGCGCCGCTTCGGCGAGTCCGTCTACTCCACCCGGGCCTGGACGACGTACGGCGAGGGCCCGACCCAGATGGGCGGCGGCTCCTTTACCGAGCCGCGCGCGGGCACGCCCCAGGACATCCGGTTCACCCGCAGCAAGGACAACCGCGTGCTGTACGCGACGATCCTCGGCTGGCCGGGCAGCTCCGTCACCATCGCCACGCTCGCGTCCAGCCGGATCGACCTCAGCTCGCTGGCCGGCGTGCAGTTGCTCGACACCACCGCCGGCAGCTACGTCAACCTGCCCACCCGCACGCAGGACGCCAACGGGCTGCGGATCACCCTGCCGTCGGCGGGCGCGCCGTTCGGCGCGCCCGCGTACGTGGTGAAGCTGACCTTCAACGGGCCGATCCCGACCCCCGGCGGCGGGCCCACCGTCTCCGCGCCGGTCAGCGTCTACGCCAACACCGGCTACGACACCGGCGTCAACCTGTCGGTCGGCAGCCACACGGCCGCGCAGTTGCAGTCCGCCGGCATCGGGCTGCGGACCATCTCGTCGGTCCGGGTCACCGCCGGCCACCAGCTCGTCGGGTACGCGAACGACAACTTCTCCGGCACCAGCTGGACGTTCACCGGCGACAACGCCGACCTGCGCAACACCGGCAACAACGACGCGATCGCCTCGCTGCGGGTCACGTTCAACCCGGCGACGTACC
Source organism: Micromonospora sp. NPDC002575 (assembly GCF_042889525.1). Classification (NCBI taxonomy): domain Bacteria; kingdom Bacillati; phylum Actinomycetota; class Actinomycetes; order Micromonosporales; family Micromonosporaceae; genus Micromonospora; species Micromonospora sp. NPDC002575. Next base: position 2,475 of record NZ_JBIARA010000014.1, read on the forward strand.
AGCGGATCACCAACGTCACCAACGGCCTGGCGCTGGACAGCGGCGGCAACGTCGCCGCCGGGTCGCCGCTGAAGCAGTGGAGCTGGGACGGCAGCGCCAACCTGCAGTGGCAGCTCGTGACCTGGGCACCGGCTACCACCGGATCGTCAACCGCACCAACGGCATGGTCGTCGACGGCTTCGGCCTCACCACGAGCGGGGCCGCGGCCCAGCAGGCGGCGTGGAACGGCGGCAACAGCCAGCAGTGGCAGGTCACCGACCAGGGCAACCGGCGGTACCGGATCGCCAACCGGGCGACCGGGCTGGTGCTCGACGGCGGCGGGCAGGTCCCCTCCGGCTCGACCGTCAAGCAGTGGAGCTGGGACGGCAGCACCAACCTGCTCTGGACCATCACCGCCGCCTGATCCCCGCAGCGCACCGCCAGAGAGGCAGAGAACATGATGAACCGAAGGAACCTGGTGGGCACCGGGCTGACGTTGCTGCTCGGCGCGACGGCCGCCCTCACCGCCGGCTGCGGTGGCCAGGCGGGCGACAGCACCGCCTCGGGCGGCGGCAGGCCCCTCGTCGGGGTCGACTACCCGCGCTCGGACACCGACTTCTGGAACTCGTACATCACGTACGTGCCGAAGTCCGCCGAGGAGCTGGGCGTCGAGCTGAAGACCACCAACTCGCAGAACGACATCGCCAACCTCATCTCCAACGCACAGACCTTCATGAGCCAGGGCGTCAAGGGGGTGGTGATGGCCCCGCAGGACACCGCCGCCATCGCGCCGACCCTCGCCCAGCTCGACAGCCGCAAGATCCCGGTAGTCACCATCGACACCCGGCCGGACACCGGCAAGGTGTTCATGGTGGTACGCGCCGACAACCGCGCCTACGGCACCAAGGCGTGCCAGTTCCTGGGCGCCAAGCTGGGCGGCAAGGGCAAGGTCGTCATGCTCCAGGGCGGCCTGGACTCCATCAACGGCCGGGACCGCACCGAGGCGTTCAACGAGTGCATGCGCAAGGACTTCCCCGGCATCACCGTGTTCGGCGAGGCCACCGACTGGAAGGCCGACGTGGCGGCGTCGAAGCTGCAGACCCGCTTCGCGTCGGACCCGGACGTCAAGGGCATCTACATGCAGTCCTCGTTCGCGCTGTCGGGCACCCTGCAGATCCTCAAGCAGCGGGGCCTACAGGTGCCGCCGACCGACCCCAGGCACGTCTTCGTCGTCTCCAACGACGGCATCCCCGAGGAGCTGAAGAACATCGGCGACGGCCTGATCGACGCCACCGTCAGCCAGCCCGCCGACCTGTACGCCCGCTACGGCCTCGAATACGCCAAGGCGGCAATCGAGGGCAAGACGTTCCAGCCGGGCCCCACCGCGCACGGCAGCACCATCATCCAGGTGCGCGACGGCCTGCTGGAGGACCAGCTCCCCGCGCCGCTGGTGACGCTGGACGGCGCGCCGATCGCGGGGCAGCCCACCCTGAAGTTCGACGACGCGTCGCTGTGGGGCCGTAACGCATGAGTGCCGCCCCGCACCGCCCCGGCGACGGGTTGGCCGGCGGCGGCCAGCCCGTCGTCGAGGCCGTGAACATCACCAAGCGCTTCGGGTCCACGCTCGCCCTGTCCGAGGCGGGCATCCTGGTCCGCCGCGGCGAGACGCACGCCCTGGTGGGGCGCAACGGCGCCGGCAAGTCGACGCTGGTGAGCATCCTCACCGGGTTGCAGGCCGCCGACGCCGGCGCGGTGGCCTTCGACGGGCGTCCGGCCCCACCGTTGGGTGACCGCGACGCCTGGCGGCAGCGGGTGGCCTGCGTCTACCAGAAGTCGACGATCATCCCCACCCTCACCGTGGCGGAGAACCTGTTCCTCAACCGGCACGCGCGGGGCCGCGGCGGGCTGATCCGCTGGTCGGGCCTGCGCCGGGAGGCGGAGCAGTTGCTGGCGGCGTGGTCGGTCGACGTCGACGTGCGCCAGCCGGCCTCGACGCTCACCGTCGAGCAGCGGCAGTTCGTGGAGATCGCCCGGGCCCTGTCCTTCGGGGCCCGGTTCATCATCCTCGACGAACCGACCGCCCAGCTCGACGCCGCGGGCATCAGCCGGCTGTTCGCCCGGATCCGGGACCTGCGGGCGCACGGGGTGACGTTCCTGTTCATCAGCCATCACCTCCAGGAGATCTACGAGCTCTGCGACCGGGTGACGGTCTTCCGCGACGCCCGCCACGTCGTCACCGCCGACGTGGCGGGCTTGAGCCGGCAGGCGCTGGTCGCCGCGATGACCGGCGAGGACGTGACGATGCCGGAGGCCGCGCACCGGCGGCTGCCGTCCGGCGCGCCGGTGCTGCTGTCGGTGCGTGACCTGGTCACCTCGTCCGGCGCGCGGCTGTCGCTGGAGGCCAGGGCGGGCGAGGTCGTCGGCATCGCCGGTGGCGGCGGCAGCGGCAAGGTGGAGGTCGCCGAGGCGATCGTCGGCCTGGCCCGCCCGGCGGGCGGCACGGTCGCCGTCGGTGGCCGGGCGCTGCGGCCCGGCAGCGTGCCCGACGCGCTCGACGCCGGCGTCGGGCTGGTGCCACAGGACCGGCACCGGGAGGGCCTGGTGCCGGCGCTGTCCATCGCGGAGAACGTCACGATGACCGTGCCGGAGCGCGTCGGGCGCTACGGCCTCATCTCGTCGGCCCGGCGCGACGCTCTGGCCCGGGACACGATCGCCGGCCTGGCGATCAAGGCGTCCGGCCCGCAGGTGCCGGTGTCCGACCTGTCCGGCGGCAACCAGCAGAAGGTCGTGATGGGCCGGGCGCTGGCCAGCGATCCGCGGGTGCTGGTCCTCATCACGCCGACCGCCGGGGTCGACGTGCGGTCCAAGCAGACCCTGCTCGGCGTCGTGCAGGACGTGCGCGGCCGGGGCAGCACCGTGTTGGTGGTCTCCGACGAGCTCGACGACCTGCGGATCTGCGACCGCGTGCTGGTGATGTTCCAGGGCCGGGTCGTCGGCGAGATGGCCCACGGCTGGAGCGACAACGATCTGGTAGCCGCCATGGAAGGGGTGGACCTCCACCATGTCTGACACGCTGTCCACCGCCAAGGCGTCGTCCCCGGCGCCGCCGCCGTCGCGCCCGTCGTCGCCGTCACGGAGCCTGGTCGTCGCCCGGCTGCGTGACCTGGCGCTGGTGCCGGCGATCATCGCGGTCGCCATCGTCGGGTCGATCGTCAACCCGGTCTTCCTCAGCTCCGACAACATCATCAACGTGCTGCAGAGCATGTCGGAGATCGCCATCCTGGTCCTCGCCCAGACCGTCGTGCTGATCACCGGCAAGATGGACCTGTCGCTGGAGTCCACGTTCGGCCTGGCGCCCGGCATCGCCGCCTGGCTGATCGTCGACCCCGCGCTCACCCGGGGGCTCGGGCTCGGCGTGCTGCCGGAGGGTTGGGCGGTCCCGGTGGTCCTGCTCGTGGGCGCCCTCGTCGGCGCGTTCAACGGGCTGCTCATCGTCCGGTTCGGCCTCAACGGCTTCGTCGTGACGCTGGGCATGCTGATCATCCTGCGCGGGCTGCTCACCGGCATCTCCGGCGGGCAGACCTTCTTCGCGCTGCCCGAGTCGATGACCTACCTGGGCTCGGCGAGCTGGTTCGGGGCGCCGGCGTCGATCTGGGTGTCGCTGCTGCTGTTCGCCGCCGGGATCGTGGTCCTCGGGTACACCCGCGCCGGCCGGGCGTTGTACGCGATCGGCGGCAACGCCGACGCGGCGCGCGCGGCGGGCATCCGCACCGATCGGGTGCTGTGGATCGCGCTGGTCGTGGCCAGCGTGCTCGCGGCGCTCGCCGGCCTGCTGATCAGCGGGCGGCTCGCGGCGGTGCCGTCGGCCCAGGGCAGCGGCGCGATCTTCCAGGTCTTCGCGGCGGCGGTGATCGGCGGCGTCAGCCTCAACGGAGGCAGGGGCACGGTGTTCGGCGCCTTCACCGGCGTGCTCCTGCTCTTTATGATCATCAATGTGCTCACTCTGGCCGGGGTGCCCGCGCAGTGGACGAACTTCCTCAACGGCGCCGTCATCCTGGTGGCCCTGGTGGTCTCCCGCATCACCGGGGGCAAGGCGCAGACGTGAGGAGACCCGGCCCGCCGGTCGGGCCCGTCGCGAGGCAGACCCCACGAGCCGGGCATCCACCGGCCGACGTTCTATCCCCCAGGAGTTCCGGTGACTGAGCGCATCACGTCCGTGGCCACCATCGACGTACGTTTCCCCACCTCCCGGCACCGCGACGGGTCGGACGCGATGAACCCGTTCCCGGACTACTCCGCGGCGTACGTGATCCTGCGGACCTCGGCGGGCGCCACGGGCCACGGCCTCGTCTTCACCGTGGGCCGCGGCACCGAGATCCAGGTCGCGGCCGTGCAGTCGCTCGCCCCGATGGTCGTCGGCCAGCCGGTCGACGAGCTGACCGCCGACCCGGGCGCGCTGGCCCGCCGGCTCGTCGGCGACAGCCAGATCCGTTGGCTGGGCCCGGAGAAGGGCGTTGTGCACATGGCCGCCGGTGGCCTGGTCAACGCCGTGTGGGACCTCGCCGCCCGGCGGGCGGGCAAGCCGCTGTGGAAGCTGCTCGCCGACCTCACCCCGGAGCAGCTCGTCGCGCAGGTCGACTTCCGCTACCTGCGCGACGCCCTCACCGAGGACGAGGCGCTCGCGCTGCTGCGGGGGGCCGCCGCCGGCCGGGCCGAACGCGAGCGCCGGCTGCTCGCCGAGGGCTACCCGGCGTACACCACGACCCCCGGCTGGCTGGGCTACGACGACGAGAAGCTGGCCCGGCTCTGCGCCGAGGCGGTGCGCGACGGGTACGGGCTGATCAAGCTCAAGGTCGGCGGGAACCTGGCCGACGACGTGCGCCGGATGGGCATCGCCCGGCGGGCCGTCGGGCCGGACGTGCGCATCGCGGTCGACGCCAACCAGATCTGGGGCGTGCCGGACGCGATCCGGTGGATGCGCGAGCTCGCCGCGTTCGACCCGTACTGGATCGAGGAGCCGACGTCGCCGGACGACGTGCTCGGGCACGCCGCCGTGCGCAAGGCGCTCGCCCCGGTGAAGGTGGCCACCGGCGAGCACGTGCACAACGCGGTGATGTTCAAGCAGCTCCTCCAGGCCGACGCCGTCGACGTGGTGCAGATCGACGCGTGCCGGGTCGCCGGCGTCAACGAGAACCTGGCGGTCCTGCTGCTCGCCGCGAAGTTCGGGGTGCCGGTCTGCCCGCACGCGGGCGGGGTGGGGCTCTGCGAGCTGGTGCAGCACCTGGCCATGTTCGACTTCGTCGCGCTCAGCGGCAGCACCGACGACCGGTCCATCGAGTACGTCGACCACCTGCACGAGCACTTCGTGGACCCGGTGCGGGTCACCGGTGGGCGGTACCTGGCGCCGACCGCGCCGGGGATGAGCGCGGAGATCGTCGCGGCGTCCGTGACCGACTTCCGCTACCCGGACGGCCCGCAGTGGACGCGCCGGCCGGCAGCGGCGGGAGCGCGGACGGCATGATCATCGACGCGCACCACCACCTGTGGCGGCCGGAACGCGGCTACGCCTGGCTCGACGCGCCCGAACTGGCGACCATCCGCCGGCCGTTCACCCCGGCGGACCTGACCGCCGAGCTCGCCGCGGCCGGCGTCGACGGCACCGTGCTGGTGGAGGGGGGCCGCTGCCACCCCGACGAGGCGGCCGAGTTCCTCGGCTACGCCGCCGACACCTCGGCGATCCTCGCGGTCGTGGCCTGGCTCGACGTCGCGGCCGGCGACGTCGCCGCCACCGTCGCGCGCTACCGCGGGCTGCGGGGCGGCGAATACCTGGCCGGGGTGCGCTCGCAGGTGCAGGGCGAGGCGGACCCCGACTACCTCGACCGGCCCGACGTGCGGCGCGGGCTCGCCGAGCTCGCCGCCGCCGGGCTCGTGTTCGACCTGGTGATCCGCGCCGACCAGCTGCCGGCGGCGGCCCGGGCGGCCCGGGCGGTGCCGCAGCTGCGGTTCGTCCTCGACCACCTCGGCAAGCCCCGCATCGACGAGGGCGGGGCGGGCCTGCGCCGCTGGCGCGGGCCGCTGGCCGACCTGGCCGCCTGTCCCAACGTCACCGCCAAGCTGTCCGGCCTGGTCACCGAGGCCGGGCCGGACTGGACGCCGGACCAGCTACGCCCGTTCGTCGAGGTGGCGGTCGAGGAGTTCGGGCCGCAGCGGCTGATGTTCGGCTCGGACTGGCCGGTCTGCCTGCTCAGGTCGGACTACGCGGGCGTCGGCCGGGCGTTGGCGGCGGCGCTGCCCCCGCTGTCGGCCGCGCAGCGGCACGAGATCCTCGCCGGCACCGCCGTGCGCGCCTACGACCTGGCGCGGCGGATCGGGCAGCTCCCCCCGACGCCGGCCGGCGAACCACACTCGACCGGAAGGGCATGACGTGCGACGCTACGGCTGGGTGATCCGGCTGCGACCGGATCACCGCGAAACCTACCTGCGGCTGCACGCCGCCGTCTGGCCCGGCGTCGAGCGGCGGCTGCGCGAGGCGAACATCCGCAACTACAGCATCTTCCTGCACCAGGACCTGCTGTTCGGCTACTACGAGTACGTCGGCGAGGACCACGACGCCGACCAGCGCCGCATCGCCGAGGACCCGCAGACGCGGGCCTGGTGGAAGCTGACCGATCCGTGCCAGGAATCGCTCGCCGAGCCCGGCTCGGGGCACTGGTGGGCCCCGATGCGCGAGGTCTGGCACCTGACCGAGGAGGCGTCGTGAACCGCAGCGCGCAGTACGTCGGCGACAACACCTTCGTCGTCGCCGAGACCGACCCCGTGCCGCCCGGCCCCGGCGAGGTGCGCCTCGACGTCGCGTACACCGGGATCTGCGGCACGGACCTGCACGTCGCGCACGGCGCGATGGACCGGCGGGTCCGGGTGCCCGCGGTGATCGGCCACGAGATGGCCGGCCGCGTCGCCGAGGTCGGCGCGGGCGTCGAGGGCCACCGGGTGGGCGACCCGGTGACCGTCATGCCGCTGGACTGGTGCGGCGAGTGCCCGGCCTGCCGCGCGGGTCACCGCCACATCTGTCACCGGCTCAACTTCGTCGGCATCGACTCGCCGGGCTCGATGCAGCGCTCCTGGACGGTGCCCGCCCGGCTGCTGGTGCCGCTGCCCGGGGACCTGCCCCTGACCCACGCCGCGCTGGTCGAACCGACCGCGGTCGCCGTGCACGACGTGCGGCGCTCCCGGCTCGCCGCCGGCGAACACGCGGTGGTCATCGGGGCCGGCCCGGTCGGGCTGCTCATCGGCACGGTCGCCAGGGCGGTCGGCGCCGAGGTGACGGTGCTCGAACTCGACCCGCACCGCCGCGAGCTGGCCGCCGAGCTCGGCCTGCGCACCCTGGACCCGGCGGCGGTCGACGTCGTGCGGCACGTCCACGAGGCGACCGGCGGGGCCGGCGCCGCCGTGGTGTTCGAGGTGTCCGGCTCCGCCGCCGGGGTCCGCACCGCGACCGACCTGCTCGCCGTGCGCGGCCGGCTGGTGGTCGTGGCGATCCACCCCACCCCGCCGCCGGTGGACCTGCACCGCGTCTTCTGGCGCGAGCTGGAGCTGATCGGCGTGCGGGTGTACGAGCGCGACGACTACGTCGAGGCGGTCCGGCTGGTGCACGGCGGGCAGGTGCCTGCCGCGCGGCTCATCACCCGGATCGTGCCGTTGACCGAGGTGGCCGAGGCGTTCCGGGCGCTCGCCGCCGGCGGCGAGGTGAAGGTCCTCGTGGACTGTGGAGGTGCGGCGTGAACCCGTTCGACCTGAGCGGCCGGCTGGCCGTGGTGACCGGCTGTCGGCGCGGGATCGGCCTGGCCATGGCGGAGGCCCTGGCCGCGGCCGGCGCGGACATCGTCGGCGTCAGCGCGGCGCTGGAGGAGTCCGGCAGCGAGGCTGGCCGGCGGGTGGCGGCCCACGGCCGGTCGTTCGAGGCGTACCGGACGGACCTGTCCGACCGCGCCGCCGTCCGCGCGCTCGCCGAGCGGCTCGGGCAGTTGCCCCGGCCGGTCGACATCCTGGTCAACAACGCCGGCACGATCCGCCGCGCCCCCGCCGCCGAGCACTCCGAGCAGGACTGGGACCACGTGCTGGAGGTCAACCTGTCCGCACCGTTCCTGCTCGCCCGGGAGGTCGGCCGGGAGATGGTCCGGCGCGGCAGCGGGAAGATCATCTTCACGGCGTCGATGCTGAGCTTCCAGGGCGGCGTGACCGTGCCGGGCTACGCGGCGGCGAAGTCGGCGATCGCCGGGCTGACCCGGGCGCTGGCCAACGAGTGGGCCCCGCACGGGGTCAACGTCAACGCGATCGCGCCGGGCTACATCGACACGGACAACACCCGGGCGCTGCGCGAGCAGCCGGAGCGCAACCGGGCGATCCTGGAGCGGATCCCGGCCGGTCGCTGGGGTCGGCCCGACGACCTCGCCGGGGCCACCGTCTTCCTCGCCTCCGACGCGGCGACGTACGTCAACGGGGCCGTCATCCCGGTCGACGGGGGCTGGCTCGCGCGCTGAGCCGCCAGGGGCCGGCAGGCCGTGCGCCGGGCCGGGGGCGTCGCCCCCGGCCCGGCGTCGGTCACGGGGTGGTCAGGTCGAACCGGCGGACGGTGACCGCGCCGCCGAGCGCCTGGGTGGCGTAGTTGAAGACCGCGAAGCGGTAGCCCATGAAGAACTGCCAGGCGTTGTTCAACGTCAGCGCGTTGCCCAGCGGGACGAAGTTCACCCCGTCGGTGCTGTAGGAGAAGGACGCCTGCCGCCCGCTGCCCGGCCTGATGTCGGCCTTCGCCCGCAGCCAGATCCGGCCGCCGCTGACCGCCGCGCTGGCGATCTCGGTGCCGGTGCTGGTGGTCCGCCAACTGCCGTCCATGGTCAGGCCGTTGGTCATCACCACCCGGGTGGCCCCGTTGTCCCGGCGCACGCCGATCCAGGCCGACGAGTCGCGGAGCATGGCCAGCCCGGAGCGGTCGCCGTCGCGCATGGTCGAGTAGTCCAGCTCGATGGTGGCAGTGGAGGTGGGCCCCTGGATGCGCCGGGTCGCGGTGTTGCGGGCGCTGTAGAGGTCGTTGGTGACGGTGGCCGTCTGCAGGCGCAGCCCGCTGCCGGTCGACCACTTCGTGTTGTCCGGGTTGTGGTTCCACTCCCACTGCGGGCTCAGGGTCGTGCCGGTGAAGGTGTCCGCGCCGGTCATCGGCGCGACCGGCCGGGCCGGCAGCGGCGACGGGTAGCTGCTGCCCCAGGCGCCGTTGACGGTCTGGATCTGCGGCCAGCCGTCGGAGGTCCAGGTGATCGGTGCCAGCGCCGGCACCCGGCCACCGGGGTACGCGTCGACGAAGGCCATGTAGTACCACTGGCCGTTCTGGGTCTGCACCAGGCCGCCCTGGTGTGGCACGCCGCCGCCGGAGATCGGGCCGGGCATGTTCAGCAGCACCTGCCGCGTCTCGTAAGGGCCCCAGGGGCTGGTCGAGCGCAGGATGTACTGCCCGTTGGCCGGCCTGGTGACAAAGATGTAGTAGTAGCCGTTGCGCTTGTAGAACCGCGAGCCCTCCAGCGTGCCGATGCTCGACGGCGTGGTGTAGACCTGCTGCGTGCGCACCTGGCTCAGCCCGTCCGCCGACAGCTGCGCCACGTGCAGGGTGCTGTTGCCGTAGGCGACGTACATCGTGTCGTTGTCGTCGATCAGCAGCCCCGCGTCGTAGTAGCAGTTGTTGATCTCCGAGCGCTTCTGCCAGGTGCCGCTGACCGAGGTCGACGTGTAGACGTACGACTTGGCGAAGTCGATGCAGCCGATCCAGTAGAACGTGCCGTTGCTGGCGCGGTAGTTGAGCGTCGACGCCCAGATGCCGTTGACGTAGGCGCGGGAGGTGGAGCTGGGCAGGTCGTACTTGGTGCCGAAGTCCAGCCGGGGCACCGAGTGACCGACGAACTCCCAGTTGACCAGGTCGTACGAGCGCAGCACGGGCGCGCCCGGGGAGTAGTGCATGGTGGACGAGGAGAGGTAGTAGGCGTCGCCGACGCGGATGATGTCGACGTCGGCGAAGTCCTGCCAGACGACCGGGTTGGTGTACGTGGAGCCGCCCGGGTTGCCGCCGTCGCCGACGCGGACGAGCTGCCACTGCTGGTTGTTGCCGCCCCAGTCGGCGTACTGGACCACGTTCCCGCCGTCGGCGGTGGAGGCGTTCTGGATCTCCACGGCCTTGGTGGAGTGCCGGGCGATCAGCCGCACGTACCCGCCCGCGGAGTCCGCCAGGCGGAACTGCTGGTTGGCGCCGTTGGTGTCCGACCACTGCACCACCGCCGCGCCGTCGGCGGTCGACGCGCCGGAGACGTCCAGCACCTTGCCCGAGTGGCGCGACTTCAGCCGGTAGTAGCCGCCACCGGAGTCGACGAACTGCCACTGCTGCCACGCGCCGTCGTTGCGCGTCCACTGGGTGATCCGCGCCCCGTCGTTGGTCGCCTGGTTGTACAGGTCCAACGCCTTGCCGCTGTTGCGGTTCACCAACACGTACCACGCGGTGGTGTCCACCGTCGCGGCCACGGCCGCCGACGGCACCACCGCGACGATCCCCGCGCCGAGCAGCATCGCCAGCATGGCGGCGGCGACCCGGGACAGCCGGCCGCGCCGTCGCGCGCCCGGCACGACCTGTCCGATGAGTGCCATGTCCCTCCTTCGTGGACGGTCGATGAACGGGCCGAGGCCCCGCCATCAGATCCTGTTAGCGCTCACATCGAGCAGATTGACTGTGAGCGATAACACGGCGGACGTCAAGGCGTAACCTTCACGTGCCCTGGCCGGCGAGGAGGCGCGGGTACGCCCGGCACCGGGAGCCCGCCTCGCGCGTCCCGGGGAACCCGGAAGGGCGCGGGTGGCACACGGCCAGACCGTCTCCCGCCGGGCGGTCACCGGAGAGTTCGGGCTCGTTCGCCGTCGGCAGCGGGCGGACGCCCCGGCGTAGTGCTGATCATCGCGGTGCCGGGACGGCCGCCCGCCGCCCGTCAGCATCCACCAGTTGCCAATACTTTGCAACAACCACCTTGCGGCAGGAGCTGTCGCCGGGATCGCGGGCGGGCGAGGGCCGCGGGCGCGGCCGTTTACCCCCGCGACACCCGCAGGCATTGACATCGATTGCGCATCCCGGCAGGCTTTGGGAAACCGTCTGGGGGCAGGCGGCGAACCGGTTTGTTCGAGTTGCTCCGAGTAACGCCGATTTGATGTTTCCCTCAGCGACGAGGGAAAACGCGTAGCGCTTCGTAGTAGTGCCTGGACGTCGACGGTCCTTTCGCCTGCCGGGCGTTTATCGCCCGTCCGGCGGGCGGAGCCCTGCCGTTCGTGCGTCTCCTTTCGATGGATCGGAGATCTGATGCGCGTTGCCCTGCTCACCACGACTCAGCACGGTCACCTGAACCCGTATGTTCCGGTGGTCAATGCGCTGCAAACTGCTGGCAGTGAGGTGGCGCTGTTGCTGTTGTCCGCCGACGGTGGCGCGCTCGACGAGCAGCGTCGCCGGGCCCTGGGCAAGGCGCAGGTCCACGGGGTCGGGCAGGTCGAGATGGCGCCGTGGAGCGGCGATCCGGCGAAGATCGGCCCGATGCTCCGGTCGTCGCCGGTGGCGGACCAGACAACCGAGGCGATCCGTGCGGCCGAGCCGGACTTCGTGCTCGTCGACTCGCTGCCGGTCACGGCGGCGGCCATGGTCGGCGCACACGCCTCCGGCGTGCCGTACGGAATGATCTGGGCCAACCTCGGCGGAGTGTGCCCGGCCGAGCACCGACGGGGCCGCTGGGCGTACGACGAGCAGGTCGGCGGCTATCTGACCGGGCACGGGGTGCAGTGGTCGACCCGGACCCACTCCGCGCGGTCGCCGATCCTCAACCTGATGCCGACGATCCCCGCTCTCGTCGGGGCCGACGCGGTCACCGACGACGGTGTGCAGCTGGTCGGGTTGCCGGGCGCGGCGGGAGCCCGCGGCGACGAGGTCGCCTTCTCGGGCCTGGACCGGCTCGACCCCGACCGCCCGGTGGTGTTCGTCTCCTTCGGCACCATCTTCTACCGGCGGCCGGACCTGCTGCGCACGGTGATCCTCGGTGCGGCGGCGACCGGCGCGCAGGTGATCGCCGCGGTGGGCGACCTCGCCGCGGAGCTGGCGCTGCCCGACGACGTGCTCACCGCCCCGTACCTGCCGCAACGTGAGGTGCTCGAACGCGCCGACGTGTTCGTCACCCACGGCGGCTACAACTCGGTGGCGGAGTCGATCCGGGCGGCGACACCGATGCTGGTGATCCCGCTGGCGGTGGACCAGCCCATCCAGGCGCACTTCGTGGGTCGCGCGGGCTTCGGCACGGCGTTGGAGCCGGCCGGCGTCACCGGGGAGACGGTCGCCTCCGCCGTCGCCGACCTGCTCGATCCCGCCCGGGACTACCGGGCCCGGCTACGCGCCGCGCAGCCGGAGTGCGGCGACTCCGCCGCACGCACTGCCGAGCTGGTCGTCAGCACGGTCGAGACGCTGCGACGGCAGGTGGCCCGGTGACCATCGAGCTGCAACGGCCGGTGCACGACCCGATCGTGCTCGACGAACCCGAGCGCCTCTCCTTCCGGGTGGACCGCCGCGCCTACACCGACGAGGACGTGGCCGCCCGGGAGCTGACCAGGATCTTCGACCGCTGCTGGCTGTACGTCGGGCACGAGTCGGAGGTGCCCGGGCCGGGCTCGTACGTGGCCCGTGACGTCGGCGGGCGTCCGGTGGTGATGGCGCGCGGATCCGACGGGGTGATCCGGGTGTTCGCGAACAGTTGCACCCACCGCGGGGCCCTGATCTGCTCCCAGCCGGCCGGGCAGGTCAAATCGTTTCGGTGCCCGTACCACGACTGGACGTTCTCCAACCGGGGCGACCTGGTCGGGGTCCCGATCCCCGACGGTTACGGGCCGGGCTTCCGAAAAGCGGACTTCGGCCTCGCGCGGCACCGCAGCGACAGTTACCGCGGATTCGTGTTCGTCACCTTCGATCCGCAGCAGCCCCGCACCCTGACCGAATACCTGGCGGGCGCGACGGAATACCTCGACCTGATCGACGACCAGTCCGAGGTCGGGATGGAGGTGATCCAAGGCGCGCAACTGCACGGGGCCCGGGCCAACTGGAAGCTCATGATGGAAAACAGCGTCGACATCTACCACTTCCGGGCCCTGCACAAGCGGTACGTCAGCTACATGGAGTCGCTGGGATCGGTGCCACCACGACGACGGGGCGGCTTCGGCCGCGCCCTCGGGCTGGGGCACGGGGCCAACGAGCTGCCACCGGCGGCGGCCCGCCCGCTCGCCTACTGGACGCCGATGTTCGGTGCCGAGGTCCGGCCCCGGATCGAGGCGACGGCCGCCCGGTTCGTCGACCGGTTCGGCCCCGAACGCGCCCAACGGATCACCGGCACCAACCGCGCGCTGCTGGTCTTCCCCAACCTGATGATCATCGACGCGATCGCCATCACGATCCGCAAGATCGACCCGGTCGGCGCCGACCGGATGGCCATCACCTCGGTCGCCCTGGCCCCCAAGGACGAGGACCCGGACATCCGGGAGCTCCGCAAGAGCCACTACCTGACGTTCCTCGGCCCCGCCGGCTTCGCCACCCCCGACGACATCGAGATCATCGAGTCGTGCCAGCGCGGCTACCTCAACCGCACGGTCCGCTACTCGGACCTGTCCCGGGGCATGAACAAGGAGGTCCCGGAGACGACCGACGAGCTTCCCGCCCGCGAGTTCTGGCGGCAGTGGGACAGGCTGATGCACGGCGACGACGGCCACCACGAGGCCGCCGCCCGGGCCGCGACGCAGGGGACGGGACCGCGATGACCATCGAGCTGACCGTCGACGAGGCGGCCCAGGTGCGGTTGTGGCACCGGGTGAACCAGTTCCTGTTCCGCGAGGCGCGGCTGCTCGACGAGTGGCGGCTGCGCGAGTGGTACGACGAGATGCTGACCGACGACATCCGCTACCGGGTGCCGGCCACCGACGTCCGCGACGCGACGGCCGACGCGCTCGGGCTCGTCGACGACGACGCCGCCCGGCTGCGCCAGCGCATCGAACAGCTCCTCAACGACGAGGTGTGGTGCGAGAACCCCCGGTCGCGCACCAACCGGATGATCGGCAACGTGGAGATCCTGGCCGATCGGGGCACCCACCTCGACGTGGCGGCGAACGTCGTCGTGCACCGGTTCGGGCACGGGCGCTCCGACGCGTACGTCGGGAAGTACCGGTTCGAGCTGGTCGTCGAGGGCGAGTCGTTCCGGGTCCGGCGGCGGGTCGTGGTGCTCGACCACGAGACGTTGTACGAGCACGGAAAGCTCAGCATCATCCTGTGACCGAGCAGTGACGACGGCCGGCACCGGCAGCGTCCCATCCGCTGCCACCGCCCAGCCGGGTCTCCCCCGCGAGGTCTACGTCCTCAGTGTCGTCGGTGGCTGCGTCATGCTCGGCCTGGGGCTGGTGCTCCCGGTGCTCCCGGTGTACGCGGCGACGTTCGGGGCCGGGCCCACCCAGATCGGCGTGCTCGTGGCCCTGTTCGCGTTGCTGCGGCTGGCCGCGAGCCCGTTCTGCGGCCGGCTCGGCGTCCGGTTCGGGGAGCGGCGGGTCCTGGTCGCCGGCCTGCTGCTGTGCGCCGCCTCCTCGGCCCTCACGGCGTTCGCCGGTTCCTACGGGCAGCTGCTCGTGTTCCGTGGCCTCGGCGGCGTCGGCTCGGTGCTGTTCTCGGTGTCCGCCCTGGCGATGCTCCTGGCGATCGCGCCGGCCGACCAGCGGGGCCGGGCCAGCGCCGTGTTCGAGGCGGGCTTCCTGCTCGGCGGGGTCTGCGGGCCGGCGCTGGGCGGGTTGCTCGCCCTCGTCGACCTGTCCACGCCGTTCCTGGCGTACGCCGCGCTGTTGCTGGCCGCCGCGGCGCTGACCCTGGCGGTGCTGCGCGCCGGCCGCGCCGCCGGGGCGGAGCCCGGCCGGGACGCCGTCGGGCTGTCGGTCCTGCTGCGGGACCGCCGCTACGTGGTGGCGTGCCTCGCGGCGTTGGCGCAGGGCTGGGTCCTGTTCGGGCTGCGCAGCGCGCTCGTCCCCACGGTGGTGGTGGCGTGGCGGCACGACGTGACGTGGGTCGGGTGGGCGTTCACGACGTCCGCGGTCGTCCAGGCGCTGCTGATCGTGCCGGCCGGCCGGGTCGTCGACGGGGCCGGCCGGCGGCCCGCCATGGTCGCCGGCACCGGGGTGGCCGCGGCGGCGATCGCCGCCCTGGTGTTCGTGGGCAGCTATGCCTGGCTCGTCGTCCTGCTCTGTGTGTACGCGGCGGGATCGGCGCTGCTCAACGCCGCGCCGGCGGCGCTGGTCGGTGACGTCGTCGCGGGCCGCGCCGGCAGTGGTGTCGCCGTCTTCTCGATGTGCACCGACGTCGGCGCCGTGGTCGGGCCGGTCGTGGTCGGGCTCGTCGCCGAGCGGGTCGGTGTTCCGGCCGCCTTCGGCAGCGGCGCGGCGCTGCTGGTCGCCGCCTTCGTGGCGTCGTGGGCGTTGCCAACTGTTCGGCCTATCCGAAGGAGTTGATCGATGAGTCAGCCGGATGTCCGCCACGAGCGGGGCGTGGCCATGTTCCAGCAGGTCTTCGGCCGTGAACCGCGTCCGGGCTCCTACCCGGAGTTCCTGCGGATCACCGTCGACCACCTGTTCGGCGAGATCTGGACCCGCCCGCACCTCAGCGTCGAGGAGCGCGAGCTGGTCGCGCTGACCGCGGTCGCGCTGGCCCGGACCGACTGGGAGCTGCGCGGCCACATCGGCGCCGCCCTGCACCTCGGCATGTCGCGGGAGAAGATCGTCGAGGTCATCATCCAGCTCGCCTACTACGGTGGCTGGCCGGTGGCCAACAACGGGCTGCGCGTCGCCCAGGAGGTCTTCGCCGAGCTGGACGCCGCCGCCGGGAAGGACGCGGACCGTGACCGGTGAGCCGTCCCCCCTCGACCCGGCAGAGAAGGTCGACCTGTGGCGTCAGCGGTTCTTCGAGGCCCAGGCCGCCGCGGAGGAGTTCGTCCTGGGTGAGCACGGCGAAGCCGGCCTGGCCGCGTGGATCCAGGCGAACTCCCGGATCACCGCGGAGCTGCTGCGGGCGCAACGGCCCGCCGGGGTGTCCGCCACCGACCACTTCATGACCCGGCTGCGCAACCAGCTGCTGCTGTACGACTCGGCGGTGACCAGCGAGCCCGAGCCCTCGGGCACCGTCCTGCGCAACGCCGACTGCGGGATCCTCCGGTACCGCAAGCGGGCCGCCCGCGCGGGCGTCGTGCTGACGTTCTCGTCGCCGTGCGCGTACTGCCAGGAACTCAACACCGCCATCGCCGCCCGGTACGTGGAACCGGACGTCACGGTGTCGTGCGAGCAGGAGGGCGACGGGTGCACCTGGCGCGCGGAGTCCCCTCACCCCCCGGGGGGTGAGGCGGCCGGGTCACCGCAGCGGGGACGGGCCGCCGGCTGAACCACCGGCAGCGCCGTGCGGCCCGGGGCCGGCGGCCGGCTGGCGTCGAGCGTCATGCCGAGTTGCCGGCCCACGGCCACGCACAGGTCGACCGCCGCGGTGCGGGTCAGGTCCTGGTGCTCGTTCTGGGTGACGCACGCCGACGCCACGTTCCTGTTCCGCAGGCGCAGGTACCACGGGAACAACGAGCCCAGCGCGGGCTCGGTCAGCATCGTGCGCGAGTGGACGATCGTGCCCACCAGCAGGTTCCCGAACGGGCGTTGCGGGGCGTTCATGAAGCTCTTCAGGCGCTCCTGGAAGATCTTCAGCACGGCGGGCACGTTGCCCGCGTACACCGGCATGGCCAGCAGCATCGCCTGCGCGCCCTCGGCCAGGTCGACGACCTGCGCGAAGTCGTCGTCGAGCGTGCACCGGCCCACCTCGGGATCGAGGCAGGTGTCCTCTCCCTCGCACATCGCGATGCGGTGGTCGATCAGCCGGATGCGTTGGATCTGCGCGTCGCCGACCTCCCGGACGACGCCGGTGATCGCCGCTTCGAGCAGCGCGTCGGTCACCGACGGGAGACGTTTCTGCGTGCACGACAATGCGACGATCTTCATTCGAGGGGCCTCCCCTGTCCGCTCGACGCCGCCGGAGGACCGGCCACCTGACGAAGCCCCGTGGCCGCCACGCCGAGGCAGCCCCAACCTACCGACAGTGGGTCCACAGTGGAAGCGGGCGCACGGCGTGCGGCCACGACCAGCCCGGCCATCGCCGCCCGTGTCAGTGCAGCCGGCGCTGCCAGTCCTCGGGCACCCGGCCCGCCGGACCGGGGGCGGGCTGGTCGAGTGGGCGCGAACGCGGCTCGGCCAGTTCCGGCCCGGCGGCGTAGAACTGGTCGTCGGAGTAGTCCCAGAACCACGACTCCCCGGGTTCGAAACTCTGCACGACCGGATGCCCCGTCGTGGCCGCGTGCGCGGTCGCGTGCTGGCTCGGCGAGGAGTCGCAGCAGCCGACATGGCCGCAGGCCGCGCAGCGGCGCAGGTGGAACCACCATCCGCCGGCGGACTCGCACTCGACGCAGCCCGGGCCGCTCGGTGGCACCGCCGGGCTGATCGCCGCCGCGATCATGGGTGGTGGCTTCGGTTGGTCATCCACGACGCGCTCCTGTTCGACTCACGGCCGCGGCGGCCGGACCGGTCCGCCGCTGTCCTGCCGCGTCACCCGGCCTCGCAGTCTGGCACCCGCGAGCCTCGCCCGCACCCTCCGGTCCTCGTCGCGTCGTCAACGCCGGCAGCTCCGCCACCGCGCACCTCGACGGCCCCCGCCGAGCTTCGCCGCACGCGTCGATCTGACCGTTCCAGGGGCCGGAACTGGGCCTCCCTGCTCCTGGAACGGCGGGTGCGGGGTCACGGGGTGAAACTGGCGTAGTAGGAGGCGGCCATGTCCTTCCCGCCGTGTCCCTGCGCCGCCGCGCGCCGGAACCGCTCCGCGCCGGCGGCCACCACGTCGAGGCGTACGCCGTGTTCCTCGCCCGCCTCGACGATCAGCCGGGCGTCCTTCTCGGCGGTCTCCACCGCGAAGCTCGCCGGCGACAGCCGGCCCTGCCGCACGAGGTCGGCCTTGGCGTGCAGGTAGCCCATGTCGAGCGGGCCGCCCCCGATCACCTCGAAGAAGCTGTCGGGGTCGACGCCGAGCGCCCCGGCCAACGCGAGCAGCTCGGCCGCGCCGTGCGTCACCGTGAGCACCCAACTGTTCGCCACCAGCTTCAACCGGGTGCCGTCGCCCCGCGCGCCGTCCTCGCCCAGCCACACCACCCGCGCGGCGATCGCGTCGAGCACCGGGGCGAGCCGCCCCCGGCCGGCGTGCGGCCCGGCGGCGAGCACCGTCAACTGGCCTGCCTCGGCCGGCTGCCGGGTGCCGAGCACCGGCGCGTCGTAGAAGGCCACCCGGTGCTCGGCGGCGAACTCCGCCAGCCCGGCCACGTCGCCCAGGCTCGCGGTGGTCGTCTGCAACCAGAGCGCGCCCGCCGGCAGCCCCGACGCGGCCTGCCCGATCACGTCGCGCACCGTCCCGCCGTCGTACAGCATCGTGATGATCACGTCGGCGTCGCGCACGGCGTCGGCCGGCGAGGCCGCCACGGTCGCGCCGGTCTCCGCCGCCTTCTGCGGAGACCGGTTCCACACGCGTACGGCGTGCCCCGCCCTGACAAGGTTGCGGGCCATGGCGGCACCCATGATGCCCGTGCCCAGAACGCTGACGGTCAACTCTTCGGTCATGGGCCCATCCTTGCGTACGGCCGGGCAGTCGGCCGGCCGCGGGATCCGCGCCGGGTCCCGGCAACGGAGACCGGCGTCAGCCCAGCTCGATGACGGGCCGGGTCAGGGCCCCGTCGGCGTACCCGGCGTCGGAGGCGAGCCACTGGCCGAACTGCTCGTCGCGGTAGGCGGTCGCGAGGGTGAGCCACCCGAGGAAGAACCCGCTGCCCCCGCAGGTGGCGCTGCCGCCGTCGCCGCCGCACACGATGGTGCGCTCGGTGGTCACCTCATGCCGGTAGGGGTCCTGCCCGATCGCCAGCCCCCACAGGTTCGCCTCCCGGTGCGGACCTGTCCGGTGGTCGCACGGGTAGCCGTCGTCCGGACTCCGATCGCCCCAGCGGAAGAGCGTCGCCGCGCCCGCCCCGCACGCCCACTCCCACTCGTCCGGCGTCGTCGTACGCAGACCCATGACCGCGAGCCCAGCCAGCGGGTCGCCCGGCGCGAGCGGGACCTCACCCGGGTCGAACGCCTCCACCGCGACCAGCCTCGCGGGAAGCTCGACCGCACGCGCCGGCGACGTCATCGCGTCGACGTACTCCGCCAGCGAGGGAAGCCCGTACTCGTCGGCGCTGTCGGCGAAACTGTCGGCCTGACCGGCAGCGGGCTGGAACCGCCCCGCGTCGTAGCCGAGCGTCGGCCGGCCGCCGGGGACGAGAGCGAACCGCATCCCCGCGCGGTCGAACAGCGCCACCCGATGCGACCGCCCCGCGTACACCGTGCTCCTCAGACCGACCACGGTCAGGTCGAGCCGACCGGCGATCTCCGCAGCGATCCGACGAGCAGCGTCGTCGGACCGCTTGTTCCACTGCTCGAACGTGAGGTCGGCGTACGTCACCGCGCAAGGATAGAGCTGGGGCCGCCACCGCACGCACCGCGTCGACACGGCAACTCGGTGAGCCCTCGCAGACCCGTGCCGCGCCCGCCCGCTGCGGCAACGGCGCGCTAGAAGCCGGCATGGTCGAGAAGCCACGAGGCCACCGCTCGTGCGACACCGGAAACGGCGCCAGCGGTCACCGCCGGGAACACCTTGTTCCGGAGTACGCGATCGCGGTCGTTGGCGGTGTCCGCGGGTGCCTGCGGGTGGCGGGGGTTCGGCGAGGGGTGGCGGGGGTTCGGCGAGGGGAACCTGTTGGTGGGCATGACACCAGCAGGCGCCTCGGGCCATCCGTCCGACAAGACCGGCGACTGCGCTCGGACAGCAGCGCCGTCCGGTGTGCGCCAGGGGCCGCAGGCGGCCATCGCACCGTCGGCGTGTCCGGCCGGACGCCTCACCGGGTGCCAGACACACCGAAGGTCGCCAATACTTTGTCGCATCGAGCCTTCGGGGAGGGATCATGTCCGACCGCAGCATGGCCGCCGAACTCCAGTCGGTGCAGACAACGGAGGCGCTGGCCGGGTGCATCCGAAACCTGCTGTCCCTCAACGGCAATCTGTCCCTGCGGGAACTGGAGTCGTGGGGAATCGCGCACAACCGTCCGATGCCCCGGGCCTCGCTCGGGGAGGCCCGATCCGGAGTCCGGCCGCCCGGCAGGCAACTCCTCCTCAACCTCCTCGTCGCCTGCGACGTCCGCGACGAGCAGGAGGTCTCGGCGTGGCTCGACGCGCTCGACCGCATCCACAAGTCGAAGTCGATCCAGACCCGGCAGCGACGATTCGGTGATCTCCAGCCCGTTTCCGCCAACCGGTTCTTCGTGGAGCAGGACGACCTGATCGAGATCTCCCGCCTGATCCAGGATGCCCAGGACGAGGTGTGGCTGTGGGGCACCACCCTGTCGATGCACATCCCCTTCCTCGACGTCTACCTCGGCCAGGCGCTGGCGCGCGACGTCCGCGTCAAGGTGCTGCTGATCCGCCCCGGCGGAGCGGCAATGTCCATGCTGGCCTTCCGCGCGGGACCGGCTTGGGGCCTGAAGAGGCTGGAGGAACACCTCGCCATCAACCTCGGCCTGCTCGACCGGCGGCTCGGGCAGGGCAACGACCTCGAGGTACGCCTGGTCGACTATCTGCCCCCGTACACGCTCTACGCCTACGACCCCGGTCTGGACGGCGGTTCGATGGACGTTCGCCTCGGTTCCTTCGGCGGCCGACACGAACTGCGGCCCACCTTCAGGCTGATCCGCAAACGCGAGGGCGAATGGTTCGACTACTTCTACGAGCAGTTCACCGGCGTCTGGAACGCCGCCGACCGCTACCGGCGGGGCCAGGCGCCGGAGGCCCCCACCCATAGCCCTGATTCCGCCGGACACAGCGGCCTTCGATAACCCGCCACGGCGGCCCATCGCGGGACCCGGCCGTCTTGGGCGGGTTAGGGTCTCAAGGTCTCGAGGCACAGGATCAGCACTTGGTCGTCCTCGAAAGTCTTCCAGAAGACGTCGTCGGCTGTCGGGGAGCCGGAGCACGCCTCATTGATGACCTTCTCTGTCACCGGGCTCGGCCTTATCTCGCGGTTCACCACTCGCCTGCGCGCAGCCGGATCCTCACAGGTGACGACGCGCGCGTCCTCTGCCGTCTCCCCGGCTACGCAGTCCCCAGTCTCGGCGGAGAACCGCTCTACATCCCGTACGCTGCGGACGAAGCCGAGGACGCAACTGATCACGCCAACAACGGCAAGAATCGCGACCGCGAACGCCCGTAGGCCCGACGCCCGAGATCCCTGTCCAGCAGGCAACGACATCAGCACTCCAGCCAATGTTGGCAGGGTCGATGACACCCAAGGTAGAGCTCGCCGTCAACCACTGCCACGATGCCTGTTGATCCGGGCGTCGCGGGGGTGCCAGGCGGTCTCGTACTCGTTGGGGCGGAGGTAGCCCAGCTCGCGTTGGATGCGGCGGGTGTTGTACCAGCCGTCGATGTAGGTGAAGATCCCGTTCTCGGCCTCGCCGCGGGTTGGTCGTAGGAGTCGCCGACGGAGCCCGTTGACGGCAGGATCCCGTTGTCCTGTAAGCGTTCCGCGAAGCGAAACGAGGTGTAGTTCGACCCGCGGTCTGAGTGGTGGATCAGTTAGCCGTCGCGGACGTCGCGGGACCAGATGCCGTATTCGAGGGCGGCGAGGATCAGGTCGGTGTCGCAGCAGTCGGAGGTCTTCCACCCGACGATCCGGCGGGAGAACACATCCCGGACCGCGCCGCGCCAGAACACGCCCTCACCGCACCGAACCCTGGACAGATGGCTGGCGTCCCATCGGCTTAGATGCGAAGCTATCTATGTAGCGCAAAGTGTGCATGCGGCCACGTTGAGCGATGTGGGTGGTTCCATTGGAACAACTTCCTTTGTGGGGACCAAGCAGCAGCGAACAGCCACCACCGAAGCCGGTACTCACCCGACCAACAACACTCCGCCTCCTGATCACCGTGAAGGCGGCACCCAACCCCTCTGCCCGCTATGGGGAGACCGCCTGCGTCGGCGCACTCGGCCTGGACGCTCCCTGGACGGGCTGGATCCGGCTCTACCCGATCCACTTTCGCGACCTGGTCGACGACAACAAGTTCCGCAAGTACGACGTCGTCCGCCTCGACGCACTGCCGGCCCGGCAGGACCAGCGCCGCGAGAGCTGGAAGCCGATCGTCGGCACCATCACCACCGAGCGACACCTTGCCAACTGGCAGTCTCGCCGCAATCTCCTTGACTCACTCATCGAGGACTCCATGTGCCAGCTCAACAAGCAGGCCCGCGACGACCCGAGCGCACGATCGATCGCGCTGATCCGCGCCGCTGACATCTCGGACCTACAGGTCAGACGGCATCCCGGCTGGTCGACGAAGGACCGCAAGAAGATGGCCGGTTACCTCAACCAACTGGACCTCCTGGAGCCGGCCCAGCGCAGCCCTCTCCAGGAACCACGGTTCACCGGCACCTACCGCTACCGGTGCGCGGGCCACCAGTGCCGAGGGCACCAGCAGACCCTCCTGGACTGGGAGTTCGTCGCCCTACAACGTCACCTGACGCAGCTCACCGACGCCGAGGCCATAGATCAACTCAGGCACAAGTTCCTCACCCAACTCTGCGCCGCCGACCGCGACGTGGCGTTCTACGTCGGCAACCAAGCGGCAAGGCCACAGTCCTTCAGCATCGGTGGTGTCTACGCACCCAAACGACCCACCGAACGGTACCGGCTACGCGTCAACCGATGAACTCGGTCAACACATCCGCGTGGCAGGCATCCTCCACACGACACCAGCACGCCAACTGCTTACCGGCGAGATCCCGCCGCGCCCGCTCGACAAGCTCCGGCTGCCCCATGAGCCACTGTCGATACAGGCGCAGCGCCTCCGCCCGATCATGTTTCCGCATGCTGAACGGATTGGCCCAGGGAGAACGCCGCAACCCGAACCCCTGCCGCCCCACATACACGGCACCGGCCGGCACCACCGGGTGATACAGGTCCCCCTGCACGCGTACCCGTGACTGCGCCACCACCCGATCAGCGTAACCGTCACCGACGGGCTTCAGGTGGCGGCTCGCGTCCATCCAGTCCGGGCAGGCGACCCCGGTCCAACGACTCCCGAGCACCCGCCTCTGAGCAGGGCCGCAACACCCACTGTCTCTCGACGTCTCACACGGGTTTTCGGCCTCAGTGGTGCCGGATCTGTGCCCGATGATCATGCAACGGGTGCCGTCCTGGTCGCCGGTTCAGTGGGGCATCGCCCGGGCGTGGCTCTCGGCCAGGTTCAGGAGGCGCTGCCGGTCACCGTCTGGGTCGAACCCGTCGCGGTTGAGTGAGACGTCCCGGTTGTCCCGTGGGATCGGCCGTCTGAGCGCCGGCACGTTACGGCTACTTCTCTGGACCATCACGAGCGCCGCGGGCAGATACCCCTCAAGCATCGCCGTGAGGATGGGATGGTCCGTCGACAGGTACCGCGCGATCAGGGCGTCCACGAACGCCGCGAAGGCGTCCGGGTCGATCTCGTACTCGTCCCGTCCGATGTCCGGTCCGACGCCTGACGGGCACCCGGCGACCAGCACCATCGCTTCGGTCATGCGGGCGAACAGTTGCGCGACTGTGTTGGACGGATTCCACAGCACAAGATCGCCAACCTGGAAGTACTGACTCACTGCGTCATGATCCCAGGCCGGACATCTGAAGCACGTTCTGAGTCGGCTCTCGTGTCACGGACAGTGCCCTCGGCGGACACCGCCACAGCGGCGCAGTTGACCCGACCTCGCCCGGCATGGACCCGGCTCCTGGGGTCCGAGCCGGCACCCGGCGGCAACCCCTCCCCTTCCCAGGTGAGTGGTCGACCTGACCCCGAGCGGCTCCGAGTCGGCTCCTGGGCGACCGGCGTGCCCCCTGCGGCCACCGCCCCTGTGCTTGGGGCTTGCCGGTCCTCTCAGCCCGACCGGGAGGCCGGACACCAGCCCCCCAACGGCTCGGTGCCGGCGTCGGCTCGCCGGGCGACCTTCACGGGGGGCTGATACTCACGACGAGTCTTCCGTTTCGGCGACCAGCCGAGCGAGGAACGCACGCTGCACATCGTTGAGAACCGTTTCCTGGTACGCGGTGAGCAGCGCTCCGGTTCGCGGATCCACTTCCTTCCACTCGTCGTAGGTCAGACGGGCCAGCGCGCGGTGGGAGTCGGCGACCAACTGGTCGATCTCCTCGTCCGTGGTGTCCGCCCCAAGTACGGCGAATCGGGCGGTCAGCGCGGTGGTGGCCGCGAGAATGTCTGGCTCGGTGACCTGGGTGAGCAGTCCGGCCAGCGCGGCCCTGCCATCCTCGTCCAGGCGGTGGTGCAGCAGCAGCACCACCTCGCGGTCGTACTGGAGCATCTCGGGCGGCAGGTCCGGGCCGGCGCCGCCGCTGGCACCGCTCGCGAGCAGGCCGGCCAGCTCGGGCGGCGTATCCGGGCTGGCTCCGGCTGCGCGTAGCCGGGCGATCACCTCGCGGCGGGCGGCAAGCCGCTCGATCTGTGCGGCCAGTTCCCGGTCGAGCTCGTCGAGCACCACGTCGGCCCGGCCGCTGGTCTTGAGCATCGGCTGGATCTCATCCAGCGGGAGGCCGAGCTCGGTCAGCCGCCGGATGCGCAGCAGCAGCACCAGGTCGCTCACCGTGTAATCGCGGTAGCCGTTCGCCCGCCGGGCCGGCTCGGGCAGCACCCCGACCTGGTGATAGTGGCGCAGGGTGCGGACGCTGACCCCGGCTATTCGGGCAATCTCGGCGCTGTTCATCCGTGCCTCCCGCCGATCAGGCTACGAGTTCCGGCTCGGGCGCCGGCCGTGGGTCCAGGTCGCGCAGCGCCCGTGCGCCGATCGCGGTGACCCCGACGACGAGCCAGACGGCGGCGAGGACGACCGCGCCGGTGCGGGCGCCGGATTCCGCGATCAGCAGCGCAGCACCGCCCATGCCGAGGGCCGGGGCGAGGGTGAGGAGCGAGTTCTGCAGGCTCATCACCCTCCCGCGCAACCCGTCCGGGATCCGCTCGACCATGAGCACGCCGATCAGGCTGCCGAACAGGCCGTTGCCGAGCCCGATCAGGGCTGCGGCGCCGAGCACGATCCATGGGCCCGCCAGCGTCGCCATCGCGCCGAAGCCGGCGATCGTGATCAGCATGCCGGTCAGAAACCAGGCTCGCCGACGGCCCCGGCCGCCCGCCGCGGCGTAGACGCCGCCGCCGATCAGCAGCCCGACAGCGAGCGCGCTGAGTACCAGGCCCAGCATCTCGGGCCGCTGCTGGAGAGTGAAGTAGACCGGCAGGACCAGTGCCTGAAAGCCGGCCAGAACCACGGCCAGGCCGACGCTGAGCAGCGTGATGGTCAGCAGGAACGGGGAGCGGGCCAGGGTGTGCCAGCCGTCGCGCAGCACCACCCGTCGTCCACCGGCCCCACCTGCCGGGACTTCGCCGGCTTCCCGGGGAATGAGCATCGTGACCGCCGCAGCCGCCGCCGAGGTCGCCGCGGTCACCCAGAGCACGGTGACACCGTCGAACGCCGCCAACAGCGCCGCCCCGGCCGCCGGCCCGATCAACATGACCACCGCGCCGAGCGCCTCGCGCAACCCCAGCAACCGCTCGGCGCTCACCCGCCCGACCCGGATCATGCCCGGGATCATCGCCTCCCGGGCGGTCAGCCCCGGCACGTCGCCGAACGAACCGATCACCGCGAACAGCACGAACCACCCCACCGCCAGCCCGACGGCGGCGTCGACCAGGGGCAGCGCGGCGACCGAGAGCGCCGAGATCACGTCGGTGAGCACCGAGGCGGTACGACGGTTGATCCGGTCGATCACCACACCCATGACCAGCCCCGCGAGGGCTGCGGGCAGCGCCGACGCGACGGCGACCGCACCGGTGGCGAGCACACTGCCGGTGATGTGGAGGACAAGCAACGGTAGGACCACTCCGGCGATGGAGTTGCCCAGCATGGACAGGACGTAGGAGGCCAGATACGCCGTCGAGAGGCGGTTCATGCGACCATCGCAAACTATGACGCCGCGTCGGAGTCAACCGGCTGGAGACGCTTCAGCGGTACGACGCGCCGTACGAGCAGGATGTCCCTGCGACACACGGTTGTCGACCGGGGGTCATGGGAAGCACTTTACGGGGCGTTTGTCCGATGGTGGCCCTTTGTGTCCGTAGTCTGGTCGGGTCCGCACCCGACGGCCCGGCGGACACGAAGGAGAAGGCCATGAAGGCGACAGTACGGGAGCTGGTGCGTCACACCCTGTACGCGACATCGCTCGACCACCTGCTGCTGCGGCGGCGGCGGGCGCGCGGACAGGACGTCGGCTACCTGGACGCCCCGGACCGGCGGCAGGTCTTCGCCGAGATCTACGACCGGGGCATCTGGCTGACGGAGGAGAACGCCGACTGCCTCTCCGGCGCCGGTTCGAGTCTCCGCTCGACGGCCCAGCTCCGCGAGGCGCTGCCCGCCCTGCTCACGCGGCTCGGGGCGACGTCCCTGCTCGACCTCGGCTGCGGGGACTTCACCTGGATGCGGCACGTCGACCTCGGCGTGCCGTACGTCGGGGTCGACATCGTCCCAGGGGTCGTCGAGGCCAACCGCCGTCAGCACGCGACGCCGCAGCGCACCTTCCATTGCCTGGACGCGGTCAGCGAGCCCCTGCCCGCCGCCGACGCGGTGCTGTGCCGGGAGGTGCTGTTCCACCTCTCGCTCGCGGACGCACGGCGGGTGCTGGACAACGTCGGGGAGTCGGGAGCCCGGTACCTCATCGCCACCACCGACGAGGCCACCGGGTTCAACTCCGACATCAAGACCGGTGACTTCCGGGTGCTGAATCTGCGGCGGCGGCCCTTCTCGTTCCCCGCCCCGCTGTGCCAGTTCGCCGACGACGCGGTCCAGGCGGGCCGGGTGTTGGGCGTCTGGCGGACGGCCGATCTCTGACCGGCCGGGCCGGTCCGCGTAACCGGGCCCTCGGGGCCCTCGTTGGCCCCACCGTGGCGTTGACGAGGCGAGTGCGCGAGTGACCAGGGTGATGACCGTGGCCGGCACCCGTCCGGAGATCATCCGGTTGTCCCGGGTGATCGGGTTCCTGGCGGTGACCCTGGGCGAGTCGATCGAACGCCCCGAGGCGCTCGACGCCGGGGGGATCGTCATGACCGGCCCGGACCCGGCCGGGGTGGTCGAGGCGGTCCGCCCGTGACCCCGTTCCCGAGGGCCTACCCCCGTCGGCGGATCGCGCTCGTGACGCACGAGTTCGAGGTCAGCGGCGGCCTCCGGACGGTGGCCTGCTGGTTCCGGGACATGCTGACCCGGGCCGGCTACGACGTGGACCTGCACGATCTCGCCACCACCAGCGTCGACGCGGCCAGCCGGCGACTCGTCGCCCCGGGGACCTGGTGGCGGAGGAGCGTCCGGACGCCGATGGCCGCCGCGGCCGGGTGGCACTGGGGCGCGAACGCGGTCGAGGTCGAGTGGATGCGCTACCGGCCGCGCCGGGAACTGTCCAGGGAACTGCGCGGGTACGACCTTGTCCAGGTCGTCTGCGGGACGCCGGCCTGGGCGGGGGCGGTCACCGGACTGGGCCCACCGGTGGTCCTCCAGGTGGCGACCGTCGCGGCCTGGGAGCGTACCGCCCTGTTGGCGCAGGGCACCACGCTGCGCAACCGTTGGCGACGGGTGATGACCACCGGTGTCTCCCGGCTGGAGCGGACCGCGCTGTGTCGGGTCGACGCCGTGCTGGTAGAGAACCCCGGCATGGCCGAGCTCGCCCGGTCGGTCGGACAGGAGCGGGTGCTGCTCGCCCCGCCGGGGGTGGACACCTCGGTCTTCACGCCGGCGGCGGGCGGCCGACGCCGGGACGGCCACCTGCTGTCGCTGTGCCGCCTGGCGGATCCCCGCAAGGGGCTCGACCGGCTGGTCGACGCGTACGCGCTGCTCGTCCGGGCGGATCCCGGCGTACCCGACCTGGTCCTGGCCGGCAGCGGGCGGCTGCCGACAGCGGTCGCCTCCCGGATCGCTGCGCTCGGTGTCGCGGACCGTGTCACCGTCCTGTCCGACGTGCCCGCCAGCGACCTCGTCGGGCTGTACCAGGGCGCGTCGGTGTTCCTCCAGACCTCGTACGAGGAGGGGCTGGGCATGTCGGTGATCGAGGCGATGGCCTGTGGTCTGCCGGTCGTCTCCACCGCCACCGCCGGTGCCGCCGAGACCGTCGTGGACGGGGTGACCGGCCGGCTGGTGCCCCTGGAACCCGCCGACGCGGTGCCCGCCGACGTGGCGGCGCACACCGGGGAACTGCTGCGCGGGGCGGGCGACGGGGCGGGTCGACGTGCCCGGGAACGCGTCCTCGACCGGTTCTCCGACCGGGCCACCGCCCGCACCGTCCTCAAGGTGTACGACGAGTTGCTCGGGGTGCGACCGGCCCGGGAGCCGGTGCTGCCCTGGGCCCGCGCGACCCCGGACGAACCCTGGAGATCCGCCGATGCCGGCAGTTCGCAGCCGGACGTCGACCGGGAGGTGAGCCGACAGTGAACGAGCTGACAGGTGCCGGAACGTCCGCCGGTACGGAGCTGACGCCGGCACCGCGCCGGGTGGCGGCTCCCGCCACGGCCTACCGGATTCTGGCGACCTCGGCGGTGTTCGAGCCGGGCTTCCGGGGCGGCGGCCCGATCCGGTCCCTGGCGTACATCATGGACACCCTGCCGGCGGACATCGACCTCACCCTGGTGACCCGGGACCGGGACCTCGGCTCGGCCACCCGCTATCCGCAACTGTCCGGGCGGCTGGTCCGGCGCAACGGCCGCTCCGCCGTCTTCTACCTCGACCCGGTCGACCCACGGCACTGGCTGCGTCTGGCCCGACACGTCCGGGCGCGCCAGGTCGACCTGCTGTACGTCAACAGCCTGTGGTCGCTGTTCTCGCTGGTGCCGATCCTGGCGGTGGCGCTGCGCCTGGTCCGGGTCCGCGCGATTCTCCTCGCCCCGCGTGGTGAGCTGTCGCCCGGGGCGATCGCCATCAAGGGGCGCAAGAAACGGCTGTTCCTGGCGCTCTGGGCGCCCGTCCTGCGTCGTCTCGGGGTGCGGTGGCACGCGTGCAGCCGGCTGGAGGAGACGCACATCCACGCGGCTGTGCCCGGGGCGCGGGTGATGGTGAACGGCAACGAGAGCCCGATCCCGGACCGCCCGGTCCCGCAGGTCGCGCCGCACGACGGACCGCTACGGCTGGTCTTCGTCAGCCGCATCTCCCCGAAGAAGAACCTCGACGTGGCGTTGGCCGCGGTGGCCGGGACCAGCCGGCCGGTGGACTTCGACATCTACGGTCCGCCGGAGGACGAGCAGTACTGGGCGCGGTGCCGTCTGATGATCACGACGATGCCCGGCCACGTCCGGGTCCGCTACCGTGGCGAACTCGCGGCCGACGAGGTGATGCCGACCTTCGGCGGGTACGACGCGTTCCTCTTCCCGACGCTCGGCGAGAACTACGGGCACGTGATCCTCGAGAGCCTGGCCGCCGCCTGCCCGGTCGTCTGTTCCGACGAGACGCCGTTCAGTGATCTGATCACCGCTGCCGGGGGTGAGGTCGTCCGTCCGTTGACGGTGGCCCGCCTGACCACGGTGCTGGACCGGCTCGCCGCCCGGTCGGCCGGGGAACGCGCCGAGGCCAAGGAGACCGCGGGTCGGCAGTTCCGGCTCTGGCGGCAGCGGACACAGGACCTCAACGTGCTGGACCACGCCCGGCACTTCTGCCGACGCCCGGGTTAGGGAGGCGCCCAGGCCATCGGACTTGGGAGTAATAAACCAATAATAGTCCATTCGCGTGCTAGCGTCCCTTTGCGCCTGATTGGCAGGTGCGCAGCAACCAGGCGATGAACCCCGTGACGGCCGGCCCGCTATCCGCAGGGAACGGGCGGAACGTGTGGGTCGCCGGCCGGGAATGGATGGCAACGGATGGCCCACGAGGTGGCGGATCGGGTCCTCGCCGGCACCGCGCCGGACCTCCGTCGCCGCGTGTCCCGGCTGACCTGGTTGATCCAGCTGCACCCGGTGACCATCCTGGTGCTGGCGCCGTACGCGATCCTGGTCGTCCCGATGGCGGTTGCGCACGACAACCCCGAGACCGGCTTCATCGTCATGCTGCTGGGACTCGCCCTGACCGGCACGATCGTCGGGGAGGTCGTCGTCCGAGGCCGGCGTCGCACACGGGGCCAGTGGCAACGGGAACTGGAGCACGCCAACGCCGGACACCCGCGCCTCTTCCTGCTGGCCCGGCTGGTCGCGGTCGTCAGCATCGCGGCCGACCTCGTCGGCACGCTGTACGGGCGGGGCACGATCTTCACCCAGCTCACCGGGGAGGCGGCGCGGTCGCCGGTGGCCCTGGTGTCGTCCCTGTTCACGGGCTGGCGCTACGTCGCCCTGGCCCTGCTGGTGGCGAGCCTCGTCGGCGGGCACGCCCGCCGATCCGCCTTCTTGCGGTGGACGGCCGCGCTCGTCGGCATCCAGGTGGTCCTCGTCCTGGTGACCGCGATCTCCGAGCCGATGATCGCGTACCTGTCGTTCGTGGTCGCCGTCACCGCGATCTGCGGCGTGCTCCGACCCCGGCACGTCGTCATCGTGGCGGCGGTGCTGTTCCTCGCCTGGCCCACCCTCTACGCCGTCCGCAACGAGATCCGGGCCGACGGCGGCGTGCACGTCGCTGAGGAGGTGACGGCGGCCGAACGGCTCCGCTTCGACCTGCAGGTGACGCTGGCCGCCGACTACGACGTACCGGTCGACCTGAACCAACCCGGCCCCGCCGAGATACTTCGGTACGGGCTGGTTCCCCGACTGCTCGACCCCGGACGCCCCCCGCTCTCGACCGGTGCCGCCATCAACGACTACCTCTTCGGCATCTCGACGTCCTCGTACACCTTCCTCCCGGTCGGGACGGTCTACTTCCTGGACGGCAGGCGGGGCGTCGTGCTGTTCTACGCCTTCTGGGCGATGGTGGTCGGCATCCTGTTGCGCGTCCGGGGCGGGCCCGGTCCGGTCCGGTTGAGTTGCCTGGCGCTCGTGGTCGGTGGACCGCTCGGCTGGACCAGCGCCTACCCGGACGCGATGATCGGGCTCATCCAGCACATGGTCGCCGCGTCGCCGCTGCTGCTGCTGATCCGGCTGACCCGGGGCAGCACAGCCGGTCGTGGTCCGGTGACGGTGGGCCGGCTCCCGGCGTGACCGCACCGACACCGACATCGGCGGGACCCGGCGTCCCGGTCCGCGCCCCGGGCGGCGGGCGGTCGCCCGGCGACGTACGGCGAACCTTCCGGCGTCGCGCGGTCCTGGCCCTGGCCGCGAACGGCCTGTCCAGCCTGGGCAACTTCCTCATGTCGGTGGTCGTCGCGCGCGGCGAGTCGCTCGCCGGGTTGGGACAGTTCGCGCTGGCCTTCTCGCTCTACGTGCTCACCACCGGTCTGATCCGGGCGACGGTCACCGAGGCCGTGCTCGCCGAGGGGCCGGCACCGGCACCGGCGGCGATCAACGCCGGTGTGCGCAGGGCGTGCGCGCTGGGCGCCGCCGCCGCGGGCGTCGTGGTGGCCGCCGGCCTCGCGGTCCGGTCCCCGTACCTGGTGATCCTGGGCATCGCGCTGTGCGGGCTGGTGGTCTACGACTACCTCCGGGCGATCAGCCTGGGGGCGGGTGCCCCCTGGGCCGCCTGCGTCCAGGACGTCCTGTGGACGGGCGTGACCGCGGTGGTGGCGATGGCGGTCCTGCTCGGGCACCTCGCCCCCGTCCTGGTCTTCGCCGGGTGGGCGACCTCCGGGGCGGTCGTCGGTCTCCTCGTCGCCGTCCGGCAGGGGTGCCGGCCGCTGCCCGGCTGGGGACTGGGCCGCGCGGCCAACCGCAGCACCGTCCACTTCGGCCTCCAGTTCCTGGTGACGTCCGGGTCCGCGCAGTTGGCCCTGACCTGTCTGGCCGCGACGGCGGGTGTCGGCGTCGTCGGCGCGCTCGGCGCCGCGCAGACCGTGTTCGGCCCGGTGGCCCTGTTGACCGCCACCCTCTCGGCCCTGGTCGTCCCGTACCTCGGCCACGCCGGGGCGACCACCGGCCGGGCCCGCGTCCGGACCGCCGGCCCGCTCGTCCTGGTGGCGGTCGGGCTCGTCGCGCCGGCGGCGCTCGCGGTCTGCCTGTTGCCCGGCGAGGTCGGTCGGACCGTCCTCGGCGGCAACTGGGCCGCCGCGCGGCCGTTGCTGCCGTTGCTCGCGGTGGAGGCCGTACTCGTGCCGGCGGCTCTCGTCGCGTTCGCCGGCCACCGGGTCCACCGGGCCGGGAAGCGGGCCCTGCTGCTCGGCGCCCTGCTCGGGCCCGTCCGGGTGATGGTCGTGGTGTCCGGCGGGGTGCTCCTCGGGCCCACCGGGGCCGCCGGGGCGCTAGCCGTCATGGCGGTCGTCAGCGCGAGCTGCTGGTGGCTCAGTTACGTGTCGTTGAGAGACGAGGAGGAACCGTGGCGCAATCCAGTGTCGGCATGATCTGTCTCGGTGAGGCGGGCAACTTCGGCGACGACCTGATCCTGGTCGCCGGGGTGGCCGCGGTCGCCGCCGCGCACGACGACGTCGAGGTGCGGTACCTGAGTTTCGGCAGTTCCGTCGGCTGGGCCGAGGTCGCCACCCGGCTGGGTGTCCGTCTCGATCCCCGTCCGGTGCGCTACCGGCGGGACATCCCCGGCTCCCGCCGCAGCCAGCTGGCCTTCGGTGGGTGCGACGCGGTGCTGGTCGGTGGCGGAGGGCTCTTCCAGACCAGTCACCATCCGCACACGCCGTACCTGTGGCTGAGCCACCTGCCGGCCCACCTGCCGACGGTGCCGGTGCTCGGCGTGGGGCTCGGCCTGGGACCGCTCAGCGACGACTGGAGTCGCCGGTTGCGCCGGCTCGGTTCCCCGTTCGACGAGTGCCACCTGCGGGACGCGGACTCCGTCGTCCTCGCCGAGGAACGGTTGGGGTGGCGGGTCGAGCGGTGCCGGGACTTCGTGGACGACGTCTTCCTCCGGCAGCTGGGGATCCGCCGACCGCACGGGCCGGGCGGACCGGGGCCGCTCGGGGTGGCGCTGCGCCGCTGGCCGGGGCTGGAGGTCGGCCCCACCGCCCGGCACATCGCCCGGATCGCCGAGTCCCGGGGAAGCGACACGATCCGCCTCTTCGTGCTGGAGGTCGGGCCGCACTGCCCGGACGTCTCGTTCAGCGAAGCGGTGGGCCGGGAACTCGGGCGGGACGCCGAGGTGGTGCCGTACCACGGGGCCGACCTGGTGGCCTTCGCCGAGGCGATGGCCCGGTGCACGGTCGCGGTGTCGATGAAACTGCACTCCAGCGCCCTCTGGGCGGCGCTGGGAGTGCCGATCTACCCCATCTCGTACGCGCCGAAGACGGCGGCGTTCTTCGGGCAGCCGTACCACGGGTTGACGGTCTACGACCGGATCCTGCCGCCCGCCGTCGACCACGACACGGTCCCCCGGGCGGCCGACGTGGTGAAACCGTGGGTCGGGCGGGCGCTGGCCGGCGCGGTCCGGCCGGCGCGGGCCGTGTTGCCGAGGGGACAGCGGTTGCGGCTCCAGACCTCGAGCGCCGCCGTGAACGCGTACCGGCGGCTGGGACGGGAGCTGAGGAGCGGTCCGGTCCGCACCTGACCGGGCGCGGTGGCGGGTCACCGCGGCGGCGCGGTGGCCTCCGCCGAGCCTGCGACGACAGCGTCCAGCGCCTGGCGTACCCGCTCGCTGACCACCTTGACGTCCGTGGCGGTCAGCTCCGCGTGGGTGGGCAGGTTGATGCCGCGTCGGGCCAGGTCCACGCTGGTCGGACAGTCGTCGACGGCGCCCGCGTACGGTGGCAGGTGCGGGATCGGCACGAAGAAGGGCCGGGTCTCCACGCCGAGCCGGTCCAGCACACCGGCCAGGTCGTCCCGCGTGCGCCCGGCGCCCGGCGGGCCCACCAGGAAGGACGTCATCCACGGTGCCCGCCGCACCCCGGCGGCCACCGGCTGCGGGGTGAGCAGGGGCAGGCCGGCCAGTTCGTGCTCGTAGCCGTGCAGCACCTCGTCCCGGCGGGCGATGATCCCGTCGGCGCGGGCCAACTGGGCGCAGAGCAGCGCGGCGCACAGGTTGGTCATCCGGTAGTTGAAGCCGACCTCGGGGAAGAAGTAGCGCCGCTGCGGGTCCATGCCCTGGTTGCGCAACAGGCGCATCCGATCGGCCAGCGCCGGGTCGGACGTCGTCACGCAGCCACCCTCGCCCGAGGAAATGATCTTGTTGCCGAAGAAGGAGAACGTGGTCGCGTCGGCCAGCGATCCGGTCGGCCGGCCGTGCAGGGTGGCACCGAAGGACTCGGCCGCGTCCGCCACCAGCAACAGGCCGTACCGGTCGCAGACCGTCCGCAGGGCCGGGTAGTCGGCCGGGTGGCCGTACAGGTCGACGGCGATCACGGCCCGGGTACGCGGCCCGACGGCCGCCCGAACCCGGTCCGGGTCGACGCACCAGGTCCGGGGCGACACGTCCACACAGACGGGCCGGGCACCGCAGTAGGTCACCGCGTTCGCGGTCGCCACGTAGGTCAGGGCGGGGACGATCACCTCGTCGCCCGGACCGATCCCGGCGGCGGCGAGGACGAGGTGCAACGCCACCGTCCCGTTGCTCGTCGCCAGGGCGGTGGCCGCGCCCACCCGGTCGGCGAACTCCGCCTCGAACCGGCGCAGGTACGGCCCCTGCGAGGAGATCCAGCCGCTGCGTACCGCGTCGAGCACGTACCGTTCCTCAAGCGGCGAGAGGCTGGGCCGGGCGACCGGGAAGCGTTCGGGCGTCATCGTGTCCCCCCGGCCAGCGTGGCGGCGAAGGGCGACCGGGGCATCGGTCCCGGTCGACCGGCGGCCACCCACTCCAGCAGCGTCCCGTAGTCCCGGCCGGTGTCGGCCCAGGTGCGCCCGGCGAGGCGGGCGTTCGCCCGTCGGGACGCCTCGGCGTAGCGGTCCCGGTCGCGCAGCAGCCGACGGATCGCGTCGGCGCACGCCTGCGCGTTCCGCGCCTCGAACACGGCGGCCTCGGCCCCGGTGAACTCCAACTGCGCCAACAGCGGTTCGGCGTCGCTACAGGCGACCGGCAGACCCCAACTGAACGCCTCGAGCACCGCCCCGCTGGCCGCCTCCCACAGCGAGGGGACCACGACCGCGTCGGCCCGCGCGTAGAGCCGGTGCAGCTCGTCCAGCGGCACGAAACCGGGGAACGACACCCGACCGCGCAGGTCCGGGCGGGCGGCCCGGGCAAGCAGCCGGGACGCCTCCGGTTCGACAAGCGGGCCGGGGCACACCAGCCGGCACTCCGGCAGCAGCGTCAGCGCCTCCAGCAGCGTGGCGTGGTTCTTCAGGGTGCCCGTCGAGGACGGGTAGAGCAGCAGGCCCGACTCGGGGCGGGCCCGTGCGCGGTCGGGCGCCGGTTGCAGGGTCGGCGGCGGGATGAGCGTGATCCGGTCCGTGGCCTCGGGGAACATCGCCAGTGCCTCCCGGTACGGGTGCGGCCAGCAGAACACCACGGCCGAGGCGCGTGCCACGTTCTCCCGGATGACCGTCTCGAAGCCGGGCGCCCGGAAGCCTGCGTGCAGGTACCGCAGGTCGTGCAGCACGATGACCGCGGGCCGGGCCCGCACCGGGACGAAGGCGAACGGGTAGAGGGTCACCGCGCTGTCGTCGTCGCGGTCGCCTGAGTGGCCGCGTACCGCGTCGAGGGCGCGTCGGACGGCCAGCGACTCCCGGACCCGGTCCGGGGTCCAGCGCCGCAGGACCTGGCCGAGGCGGTTGTCCGTGCGCAGGGGCATGCCGACCTCGGTCCAGTCGACGCGCTGGTCCGGAACCTGCTGCCGCCACTCGTCGACCGTGCCGGCCAGGACGGCGACCCGCAGGTCGTGGTCGATGCCGGTGCTCAGGCCGTTCAGCAGTCCGTAGGTGAACGTCTCCAGCCCCGCAGCGTGTCGTGGGCGGATCGGGGAGGCGTCGACGCTGATCCTCATCGGTCCACCCGGACGAGTCGTCCCATCCGCTCGTCCTCCAGCAGTTGCCGGTCGGCGTCCACCATGATCCGCACCAGGTCGGCGAAGAGGGTCTTCGGCGCCCAGCCGAGCACCTGCCGGGCCCTGGTGTAGTCGCCGATCAGCGCGTCGACCTCGGCCGGCCGGAAGTACCGGGGGTCGACCACCACGTGGTCCTGCCAGTCGAGCCCGACGTGGTCGAACGCGGCCTCGACGAACTCGCGGACCGTGTGCCCCTCGCCGGTGGCGACGACGTAGTCCCCGGGTCGGTCCTGCTGGAGCGCCAGCCACATCGCCTCCACGTACTCCGGCGCGTAGCCCCAGTCCCGGACGGCGTCGAGGTTCCCCAGGTGCAGCCGGTCCTGGATGCCGGCCTCGATCCGGGCCACCGCCCGGGTGATCTTGCGGGTGACGAAGTTCTCGCCGCGCCGAGGGCTCTCGTGGTTGAACAGGATGCCGTTGACGCAGTACATGCCGTACGACTCCCGGTAGTTCACGGCCGACCAGTAGGCGTAGACCTTGGCACACGCGTACGGGCTGCGCGGGTGGAACGGGCTGGTCTCCCGCTGCGGGGGCGGCGTGGAGCCGAACATCTCGGAGGACGACGCCTGGTAGAACCGGCACCCGACATCGGCGGCCCGGGCCGCCTCCAGCAGGCGCAGCGCGCCGAGCCCGGTGACGTCGGCCGTGTACCCCGGGATGTCGAAGGACACCCGTACGTGGCTCTGCGCACCCAGGTTGTAGACCTCGTCCGGGTTGACCTCGCGGATCAGACTGGTCAGGGAGGCCGGGTCGGCAAGATCGGCGTAGTGCAGGAACAGCCGTGCGTCGCGGTGCCGCGGATGGAGGTCGATCCGGTCGATCCGTTCGGTGTTGAACGTGGACGCCCGCCTTTTGAGGCCGTGCACCACGTAGCCCTTGTCGAGCAGCAGTTCCGACAGGTAGCTGCCGTCCTGGCCGGTGATCCCGGTGATCAACGCTACACGCGGCATGGGTCCTTCTCTCGGTGTTGGTCGCGGCGCCTGTCTCCGCCTGCCGGTCGGAGGACCTGGAGCTTTCCGGCGGCCAGTGAAACGCCCAGTCCGGTATACCAACGACAAAATGCAAGCCATGGCAAAAAGGGATGAAAAGCCCCAAAAGGGTAAAGGTGCCGGCCGGGGTTCGGTCAGGGGACGGCCGGAACGGCCGCCCGGGCCGGCGGGAGGCCCTGCGACACGGCGGCGCGGCGCAGCCCGGCGACCGTGTCCGGCCAGTCGGGTGCCCGCTGGCGGTCAGTACGCACCAGGCCCGCCATGGTCGACCCATTCGACCGCGCGGCGCGGCCGGGCCGGGACGCCCGTGACCACCATCGAGGCCGGGACGTCCCGGGTGACGCAGGCTCCCGCCCCGACCACGGTGTCCCGTCCCACGCGCACCCGGGGCACCAGCGCCGCCGTGGTGCCGACCAGGACGCCCTCGTCGAGCCGGCAGTGGCCGGACACCGCCGCCAGTGGACTGACCGACACGAAGTCGCCCAGCATGCTGTCGTGCCCGATCGTGCAGTTGTGGTTGAGATGGACGTGCCGGCCCAGCACGACGTTGGTGGTGAGCCGGACCCCGCCGGCAGCCACCAGCCCCTCGGCGAAGACGCAGTCCGCACCGATGTTCGCGTCGGGGTGGACGACGGTGGCGTACGGCAGGCCGTACCGCCGGACCGTCCGGTCCGTCTCCCGGCGGAGGTGGGGCCGCCCCACGCCCAGCGCGACGTGCGTGCCCGGGGGGACGTCCGCCAGCTGCCCGGTCGAGCCAAGGAAGGGCACGCCCAGGCGGTTGACCAGCTTCTCGGAGTCCTCGGTGGGGTAGTCGTCGACGAACCCGAGGACCCGCCAGCGGAAGTCGCCCGTGGCCCGACTGTTGATCGCCTGGACGATGCCGTGGAGATCCCGTCCCTCGCCGCCGGTGCCCACGATCACCAGGTCGGTCGGCCGGCTCATGCCGGCCAACCGGCGAACTCGACACCCCGGGTCGCCTTGACCATGGCGTCGGCGTCGCGGACGGTCGTCGTCTGTCCGAACGAGCCGGCGCCCCCGGTGATCAAGAAGCGTCTGTGCGCCAGCGAGGACGGCACGGGTCCACCCTTCTTCCCCGGTCGGACGGGGAGATCGATCCGACTATCGATTCGGACAGTACGCCGCGAATCACGTTCCATCGACCAAACGGGGCGATAAGGGCAAGATAGGGTTTCTCGGATCGCCCGTCGGTCGTTGACGCCCTGGTGGCACCTGGTCAACGAAGGGGACGACGGATGCGGATCGGCCTGCTCACCCAGTGGTACGAACCGGAGCCCGGCCCGGCGAGCCTGCCCGGGGTTCTCGCCCGAGGGCTGGCCGCACGGGGACACGACGTCCGGGTGGTGACCGGCTTCCCCAACTATCCGACCGGCCGGGTGATGCCCGGTTACCGGATCTCGCGCCGGCTGGACGAGGTGACCGACGGGGTGCGCGTACGGCGGGTGGCCCTCTACCCCAGCCACGACTCGTCGGCCCCGCGGCGGCTGGCGAACTATGGTTCGTTCGCGCTGTCCGCGCTGCTCTCCGGGACCGACGTGCTCCGCGACGTCGACGTGCTCTGGGTCTACAACTCGCCGATCACGGTGGCGCTGCCGATGTGGTACGTCCGGCACGTGCGGAGGGTGCCGGTGGTCCTGCACGTGGCCGACCTGTGGCCGGACTCGGTGACCGCGAGCGGGTTCCTTGAGGGCTGGCCCGGCCGGGCGGCGGTCGAGCGCGCCATGCACGGCTGGTGCCGGGGGATGTACCGGTCGGCCGAGCGGGTGGCCCACCTCTCCCCGGGGGCCGCCGGACTCCTGCGTCGGCGCGGGGTGCCGGCCGAGAAGCTGGTCCACATCCCGATGTGGGGGGACGAGCCCCCGCCCGGCCGGCCCACCGACCTCCGGGCCGAGCTGGGCCTCGATTCCGACCACGTCGTCCTCGTGTACGCCGGGGCGCTGGGCGAGGCCCAGGGCCTGGAGGCGCTGGTGGACGCCTGCGCCCTGGTGGAGGATCCGCGGCTGGTGTGCCTGATCGCCGGGTCCGGGGTCACCGAGGACCGGCTACGGGACCGGGTGGCGCGGTCGGGCGTGGGCAACGTCCGCTTCCTGGGGCGCCTACCGCGGGAACGGATGCCGGCCCTGCTGGCGACCGGCGACGCCCACGTCGTCAGTCTCCGACCGACCCCGATGGCGCCGTACACGATGCCGAGCAAGGTACAGACGATCCTCGCCGCCGGCCGGGCCCTGCTGGTCGCCGCCGAGGGGGACGCCGCCGCGGTGGCGCGGGAGAGCGGCGCCGGGCTGACCGCCCGTCCGGGCGACCCGGAGTCCATCGCCGAGGCGGTACGGGAACTGTGCCGGCTGGGTCGGGAGAAACTCCATCTGCTGGGCAGGACCGGACGCGACTACTACGACCGGACGTTCACCGTCGCGCTCGGCGTGGCGCGGGTCGAGGCCGCCCTCCGGGAGGCGATGGCGGCAGGGCACCGGCGGAAAGCACCCCGCCGGTCGGAGAAAACGACTACAAAGAGCTGAACGCGCTTTTTGTCCCTGTCTGAGCCTGATGTAGGTGACGCATGACGTACGACGTTGCCCGGTCCGAGAGGGTGGAGAACCGGGCCCTTCCGGGAGAACGCACCGCACTGGAGCCACGCCCCTACGACCGGGTCAAGCGGGTGCTGGACGTGCTCGGCGCGGTCGTGGCGCTGACCGTCGCCGCACCGGTGATGGCCGTGGTGGCGCTGGTGGTGCTGGTGGCCTTCGGTCGCCCCGTGCTCTTCCGGCACACCCGTCCGGGCCGCGGCGGCCGGTTGTTCGACATGGTCAAGTTCCGCACCATGCGGCCGGTCGACCCGGCGCGGGGTCTGGTGACCGACGCCGATCGGCTCACCCCGGTCGGTCGGTGGCTCCGCTCCACCAGCCTCGACGAGCTGCCCGGCTTCTGGAACGTCCTCCGTGGCGAGATGAGCATCGTCGGCCCCCGTCCGCACCTGGTCAGTTACCTCGACCGCTACACCCCCCGGCAGGCCCGCCGGCACGAGGTCCGGCCCGGCATCACCGGGCTCGCCCAGGTACGGGGACGGAACACGCTGAGCTGGGAGGAGAAGTTCGAGTACGACGTGGAGTACGTCGACCGGCGGTCCCTCCTGCTGGACCTGAGGATCCTGCTGGCCACGGTCCGGGTGGTCCTGCGGCGGGAGGGGATCTCCGCGCCCGGAGCGGCCACCTGGCACGAGTTCACCGGCACCCGGCCCGCCAGCGATCCGCTCGCCGCCCCGCCGGGGCCGGCCACGGCCCGAGTCAACGGACCCCACCCGTGACCACGGTCCTCCTGCTCGGCGCGACCGGCTTCCTCGGCCGGCACATCCTGGCCCGGCTCGACCGGCACCTGACCGTCCGGGCCCCCACCCGGCGGGAGTGCGACCTGGTGGCGACCGACGTGGCGGCGCTGGCCGCGCTGCTGCGCCGCGAGCAGCCGGACGTCGTGGTCAACGCGGCCGGCCGGATCGTCGGCTCGGCGGCCGACCACCTGCGGGCCCACGCGCTGGCCACCGCCACGCTCATCGAGGCCATGACGCTCGCCGTGCCGTCCTCCCGGCTGATCCGGATCGGATCGGCGGCGGAGTACGGCCGGGTACCCCACGGCATTGCCGTCGGCGAGGAGCACCCGGCCGTGCCGGTGAGCGAGTACGGGACGAGCCACCTCGCCGCGACCCGGCTGGCGGTCCTCGCCGCCAGCACCGGTCGGCTCGACACGATGGTGCTCCGGGTCTTCAACCCGATCGGCTCGGGGATGCCCGTGGAGAACATGCTCGGACGGGTCTCGGCGCTGCTCCGTACGGCGACCCAGCGGGGCGAGCGGAGCGTGTCGCTCGGCCTGCACGACACCTACCGTGACTTCGTCGACGCACGGGACGTGGCGGACGCGGTCTGGGCGGCGATCTCCGTACGCCGCCCGCAGGCCCACGTGTTCAACGTGGGCAGCGGTCGGGCCGTGCCGGTCCGCGCGGCCGTCCGACTGCTCGCCGACGCCGCCGGGTTCACCGGCACGGTCACCGACGGTTCCTTCCCACCGGACGCGGCCCGCTCCGCCGCCGTCCCCTGGATGTGCGCCGATATCGGCCGCTCGGCACGGCTGCTCGGCTGGTCGCCGCGGCACAGCCTGGCCGAGGCCGTCGCGGCCCTGTGGACCGAGCAGGCGCCCGTCCCCAGGGCCGGACAGGTGGGGGTCGGCAGCCGGTAGAGTGCGGCGGCCGGCGGCAGGTGGGCCGCCCGACCGCAGGGCCCTCCGTGCTGCGCTTGAGGATCGTCGCGCCGGCCGACCGGTCCACGACGGTCGCGGATCTGCTCCTCGCCGACCCGGCAGCGGCCCACCTGGCCGTGTCACCGGGGGCGGCCCGTCAACCGTTCGGCGACCTCATCCTCTGCGACGTGGCGCGGGAGAGCGCCGACCAGGTGCTGCGCCGCCTTCAGGAACCCGGCGTGGAGGCTCGGGGCGGGGTCAGCGCCCTGGCGTACGGGGTATGGCACGAGGCGGGCGGTTCCGCGCTCCGAGTCGTCGGGTGAGCAGGTCCCGCAGCGGGACCGATTCGCCGTCCCGGCCGGCCGCCCCGGTCAACAGATGAAATTGTGCGGTGCGGTCGGCCTTGCTGCTGTGCTGACCTGGTGTGGTGTCGTGCGGGCTTTGGTTCGGCTGGTCATCTGGTCTCGGCTGGGCAGTTCGAGCAGGGTGGCTATTGCGGCAAGGGCATGTTCGGCCGCTCTTCCGTCTCCGAAGGGGGACGGTCGGGTGGGGGTCGTGGGTCGGCTGAGGAGGGTGAGGGCGGCCCTGGTGATCTGTCGGGGGTCGGTGCCGACGAGTTGGCCGTGGCCGCTTTCGACGGCTTCGGGGCGTTCGGTGGTGTTGCGGGTGACCAGGAGAGGCACGCCGAGGGTCGCGGCTTCCTCCTGGAGGCCGCCGGAGTCGGTGATGACGAGGCGAGCTGCCCGGAGGAGTCCGATCATCTTGGGGTAGGGCAGCGGCGGGATGAGGGTGGCGTTGGGCGTCCCGGTGAGTTGGGCGCTCATTTCCTCCCGTAGTCGCGGGTTCGGGTGCGCGACGGCAACGATGTGTACGTCGGGCCGCATCCGGGCGATCCGTCGGAGTCCTTCGAGGCTGTCGCGGATGCCGTCGCCCCAGTTCTCCCTGCGGTGCATCGTGGCCACCACGATCGGGCCGCGCATCGCGGTGACCTCGGCAGGCGGTGTGGCCAGGCCGTTGTCGACGAGCGTGTGCAGGGCGTCGACGACAGTGTTGCCGGTGACGACCACGGTGCCGGGACGGACGCCTTCGTCGAGCAGGTTCTGCCGCGCCGCGGGGGTGGGGGCCAGGTGCAGGGCGGCGAAACGCGCGAGCATCGACCGGTTCGCTTCCTCTGGGAACGGCTGGTCGACGTCCCACGTGCGCAGACCGGCCTCCAGGTGGACGACGGGGATGCGGTGCCAGAACGCGACCAGGCCCCCGACCAGGACAGTCGTGGTGTCACCCTGCACCACGACCGTCGCCGGTCGTTCCCTGGCGAGGAGTGCATCGATCTTGGTAATCAAGGCGGCCGCGAGCTCTGACAGTGTTCCGGTCGGGCGGTCGAGGCGCAGAGTGATGTCGGCGGCCAACCCGAACGGCGCGAGGGCCTCGTGCACCCGTCCGGGTTGCTGGCCCGTGTCGACCGCCGTGGCGGTGAACCGCGAGTCGCGACAGAGCAGGAGTGCCAGCGGTGCGGTCTTGACTGCTTCCGGACGCGTACCCATCAACATCATGACGTGCTTGGCGGCTGCTCTGTCGCGACCCATGGCTCCGTCAGGCCCTCGCGTCCGCGCGCCGTCGACGCAGCAGCACGATCCCGCC
Organism: Micromonospora sp. NPDC002575; assembly: GCF_042889525.1. NCBI lineage: Bacteria > Bacillati > Actinomycetota > Actinomycetes > Micromonosporales > Micromonosporaceae > Micromonospora > Micromonospora sp. NPDC002575. The sequence continues at coordinate 45,606 of NZ_JBIARA010000014.1, forward strand.
GCCGATGCCTGAGGCGAGGGCGCCGAGACCGAGGGCGACCGGCATTCCGGCCAGTGGGATGACCGACACCGGCGGCGCGATCGCGTTCGGCCCGCAACTGGAGAGGCCGATGGTGACCGACGCCAGCGTCCCGGCGAGGGCCGAGAGGTCCAGCGCGGTCACGCTGAGCTGTCCGGTGGTGGAACTGGTCTGCTCGTTCAGCGTGATGTCCAGAACGTTAGGGACACCGAGTGTGGTGTTCGGCGCGGGGTTCGCCGGCAGGCTGAGAAGCGTCGTCGTCACCCCGGCGACCGTGGACGTGATGCGAGCGTTGGACAGCACGGTGGTGCCGGTCGCTGACGGGCTGCTGGTAGCCGTGCAGGACGAGTAGATTTCCTCGGCCTCGATGGCGATCGTTGCCGGACCGCTGAGGCCGAGGGTCAGCACCACGCTGCCGGACGGCGTCACCAGACAGCTCCCGCCGGCACCGATGGTGATCGCGCCGCCGGCTCCGACGACGCCTGCGCAGGCGGCTGACGTTCCGTCGTTGAAGGCGTGGACGGCCTGGCCCAGCACACCGGCGGTGATGACCGACTGGCTGCCCAGGACGCTCAGCGGCGGGTTGGTGTTGCCGGAGATCGACTCGGTGGTGCCGTCGTTGGTGGCGGTGGCGGTGCCGGAACTCGCGAGTCCCCCGCCGACCAGCGAGATCCGTAGGGCGGAGGCGGATGCCTGGGAGGTGTCCGCCATGGCGGGTGACGCGGCGAGCACGACCAGTGCCACGCCGCCGGCCAGGACGCCCGACGCTCGGGCGATGCCAGATTTGACTCGTGTCATTGACCTCTTCCTTCTACTGCTTGCTGTGGGTGAGCTGGGGGTGGCGGCGGTGGGGAGGGAGGGCAGCACTGCGCCCGGCGGCGAGGGGAGGTGGGTCGGCGGCCCTGGCGGTCTTCTGCCAGTCGGAGCGGGCACGGATGAGCCGGCCGAAGGCGACCCACACGGCGATGGACTGCAGATAGCTGTAGAGCCAGTGGCACAGGCCCAGACCGATCGCGGTGGGCCAGGTCAGGTGGCGTTCGCAGCGGGCCTTGTAGACCAGGCCCCAGACGGCGAACGGGCCGATACCGAAGATCGCAACCAGTGGGGGAACTCCCCAGCCGCCAGCGTCCCACCAGCCGGCCAGCCCACCCATCGTGTGGTTGATGTACCAGCACATCACCGTCAGGCAGCCAAGGTAGAGGGGGGTGCCGATGAGCTGCAGCCAGGGCGCGGCGAGGAAATGGGCGATCTCCATCGTGGCAGCGTTGCGGATCCGGTCCGAGCGCAGGACCGCGCCGAGATGCCGCCCGCACTGCATGGACCCCTGCGCCCACCGCGCGCGCTGCCGGATCAACGGGCGGATCCTGGTCAGCGCCTCCTGGGCCACCCACGTTTCGGCGCAGTACTCCGTGCGGCCACCAGCGAGCAGGATGTGCAGGCCCAGTTCGAAGTCCTCCAGCAGAGCCCCGTGCCACGGTGTGCCGTGTTCCGCGGCGATCTTGTTGAGCAGGGACAGCCGAGTGAACTGCCCGTTGCCACCCATCGCCACGCTGCCGGTGACCCGACGCAGCGACTGCATCGCGGCGATCGGCGCCCGGAACTCCATGTCCTGCAGCCGGACCAGCAGCCGCGCCCACCGGCCCAACCGGTGATGGCCTCGGTCGCTGCGGGCGCACTGCAACATGCGGACCTCGACCTGCACGGCCGCGACCGACGGGGACCCGAAATACCGGCGACCGGCCAGAGCGGTGCGACACTGCGGGTCCAGATAGCTGTCGGCGTCGAGCACCCCGATGATCACCCGGGACGGGTCGACCGCCGCGGGCAGACGCCGCAGGATCTCCCGCCAGGCGGTGTTCAACGCCGCTCCCTTGCCCTGCACGGCGTCTGGCAGCGTGCGACGCACGACATGCACCCGCGGGTCGGACGCGAAGGCGGCCAACTCCTCGAAGGTGCCGTCGTCGGAGGCGTCGTCGACACACCACACGGTCACGTCCGGCAGATCCCGCAGCAGCCGGCGCAGCGTGCCGCCGATGACCGACGCCTCGTTACGACACGGCACGATGATGTGCCAGTCCAACGACACGGAGTTTCCCGCGCCGGCTCGCCGGGTCCGCAGGTGCAGCACCAGGATGCTCAACACGTAGGCGCAGAAGGCGACGCACATCAGGAACGCGACCGTGTTCAGCACCGCCAGCGAGGTCACCTCATGCGGCATGGCTACCTCGCCTCGTCCGCCCGCCACGGCCGACCAGCACGGCGAACAGGATCGCCACCGCGATCAGCCCGAGCATCGTGATCGCCGAGCCGATCAGCACGTGACTGCGCTGGTAGCCCGCCTCGAAACCCCACGCCTGCATCGCGGCTACCACCGCACCGAAGCGCACCTGGTTGACAGCGGCCAGCAACCCCACCGCAGTCGCCACCGACAGCACCGCCCGCCCCAACCCCACCCGCCGGAACGCCACCAGGAACCCGGCCACCGCAAACGGCGGGATCAGCAGCAGAGCAACGGAGCATCCCGTAGTCACCGTGAAACCCACCCACCGGTGCCCCAACGGGAACGTCACCGCGGCACCGATCGACGTCGCGTCGGCCATCCCCGTCGCCCGCACCAGACGTGCGTTCGTCCACGCTTCCGCACTCGCCACGTCATGCCACCGCCACAACAGGACGGCCGCCGCCAACCCCCCGAAAGCCAACCCAGCGGCAGCCCTCAACCACACACCCGGCCAGCTCATCGCGCCCGACGAACCCGGGTCGCCAACAACAACGACACCCCGAGCACGACAAGACCGACAGCCACCAGCAGCCACGACTGCACCCCGTAGCCGGTCGCGGCAAGCCCACCACCGACACTCGGACCCTTGCTCGGCACCCCGTACATCTCCCACCCGTTCCTTCACGCGCCTCGACTACCTACCGCGCACGAAAACGGACTATACGGGCACAAACTGGCCATAGAGCGACAAACGGCGAACCGGGAAGCGCCGATCATCAGGGCCTCGGCACATGTCACGGTGGGGATGGCCACTGGAAGTGAAGGTGATCCGCGTGCGCTCGTCGGAGCGGCCGATCAACCAGGTCGCGCGTGGGCTGGGGTTGGGGTCCGAGCTGAGGTTTCCCCGGTGGCGCGAACGAGGGCGTGGGGCTGCGGCTGCGCCCTCTCAGGTCACCGACAACGGCCGGCCGAAGGCCGGTTCTGCCGACTACTGGCCGGCCGCGACCGGCTGGAGCAGCCGGTTGCGTGCAATCATCGCGTCCCGGGTGGGCGGAACGAGGAGGGCACCACCGTCTTCGACCGTGGCCTGGGCGAACTCCACATAGGGCCGTTGACGGGCCTCGTAGCGTGGGAATGCCGAGGCGTGATCTCCGTCCGTTCGCTCGAGTTCCTCGGCGAGGAACTGAGCCCCGGTCATCGCCAGCGACGTCCCTCGGCCGGCAAGAGGCGATGCGCAGTGGGCGGCGTCGCCCACGAGCGCGACCCGGCCCCGATGCCAGCTGGGCATGTGGATCTGGCTGACCGAATCGAAGTAGATGCTGGGATCGGCGCGCACCGCGTCGAGGATCTTCTGAACCTTCCACACACGACGGTCCGTGAAGCGGTCGTACAGAATGCTCTTCTGCGCTTCGACGTCGCGGTAGTCGTAGCTGATCGGCTCTGACGCGAACATCAGGATGCCGATCGCCTTGTCCTTGAACCGGGCGATGCCGGCCAGGTGCCCGGGGTAGCTGTACATCGGATTGATCCGCTCCGCTTCGGCGTCGGCCTCGCCGGGCATGTCGGTGATGGCGACGTAGAGACCGAGATGCCGGATCAAGCTCTGCTCCGGGCCGAACACGAGCCGCCGCACCGCGGAGTGTATGCCGTCGGCGCCGAGGACCAGATCGAAGCTCTCGGCGTCGCCGGACGCGAAGTCGACATCCACCCGGTCGTCACACTGGGCGATCGAGTCCACCGACTCGCGCAGGCGCAGGTCCACGATGTCGGGCAGCGCGTCGGCCAGGATCCGGCAGAGATCCTCGCGGGCAATCTCGATGTCGTCGGGCGAATCGCCGATGTCGTCGGGCAGCCGGCCGATGGCGGCGCCGTTCTCGTCGACGAAATGCACCTGCTCGGTCATGCGGATACGCGCACCGCGGATCGCGGACAGAATGCCCATCTTGTCGGCCACCTCGATCGCGTCCCCGCGGACGTCGACGGGCGAACCGTTGGCCCGCAGCCGACCGGCCCGCTCGACGATCGTGACGTGATGACCTCGCATACCGAGGTCCCGTCCGAGGGAGAGGCCGGCGACGCCCGCGCCGGAAACCAGGATCTTCATGCGTACTCCAATAGACAGTGACGAGGAGCCGGGAGCCCTACTGCGACCGGTGAGCGAGCACGGAATCGCGCAGCGGCCGGGCCGTTTCGGCGGCGGATAAGGCCGCGGGCGTCCGCAGGCCCGAGGCGTCGGAGAGGGTGACGCCGACCGTCAGCGACTGCACGACGTCGGGCACCGACACCGCGACTTGCAGGGCGATGAAGCCCCCGGCGCAGTCCTCGGCCAGATCGGGGATGCCGTACGGGCCGGGCGGGTTGACCGACGCGCCCGATGTCGCCCGCCTTCACCGTTTGCAGTGCGGTGCCGTCCGGGGCGCTCCGAGAAGGGGGCCTCATGACACCCAGCTCCTTAAAGAGTCAATCTGTCGCTATAAGCTAGCCGGCGAGCCATCTGGGTGTCCACCGAGAGGTAGGTGTGACAATCAAGACGTGCCGGAGGACGGGAAGACCGCGGGAACCAAGCGCGCCGGCGCGCGACCGGGCGGTCGTAACGCCCAGGTGCGGTCGCGGATCCTCGCGGCGACGACCGAGCTCGTTGCCCGGCACGGGGTGGCTGGCCTGCGCTACGAAGAAATCGCCGAGATCGCCGGAGTCAACAAGAACAGCGTCTACCGCAACTGGCCCGACCGCGCCGAGCTCGTCAGCGCGGCGCTGCTGCAACACGCCGAGGGCTCCGCTCCCCTCCGCGACTCCGGCAACCTTCGCCGGGATCTGGTCGACTTCCTGCTGGCGTTCTCGGAGCGACTATCCCGCCCGACCGACCGAGCGCTGCTGCAGGCCACCATGGCGGCGCCCGCGAACACGGATCTCGACGAGGCCGTCCGGGCCGCTTACGACCAACGGCTCGCCGCCGCACGCCAGCGATTCGACAGCGCCGCCGAGAAGGGAGAAATCCCACCGGTGGACACCTACCTCCTCACCGAGCTGCTGTCCGGGCCGGTGTTCCTGTACGTCAACCGACGCCGCCACCCCTTCACCCGCGGGGTCGCCGAAAAGATCGTCGACGTCGTCCTGGCCGGACTTCAAGCAACCGCGCCGTCAGAGGCCCGGGCGAACCGGCCGCACGCCCGCGTCACCGCAGCAGCTGCTCCGGACAGCTCCCGCGGGCTCGACGACAGCAACGCGCCGTCACCCGGGTGATCCGGGTCGCGCGCCGGTGCCAATGGGGTCCGTCAAGGCTGAGTGATGGGCAGTGCTGGTTCGGGTGATGTGTGTCTGCGCGAGTTTTGTGAAGGCCACGAGCAGGCGGTTGGTGTCGTTGGCGCGGGTGGCGAGTACGACTCTGCTCGGCTCGATGCCGTCGATCGGCATGAGGGTGAGATCTGGCCGGAAGCCGCCGACGCCTGCTGGGACGATGGCGACTGCCTGGCCGGACGCGACAGCCTCGAACTTGTCCTCGATGTTCTCGACGTGGGCGCCGTCGGGGACGGGGTGTCCGTCGGGGCGGGGTTCGACGCGCCAGAAGGCGTGCCATTCGGCTGCGAAGTCCTTGACGCGCAGCATGGGTTCGCCGGCGAGGTCGGCCAGGGTGACGGATGGTTTGCCGGACAGTCGGTGCCCTCGTGGCAGGAGCAGTGCGCGAGGTTCGTCGTAGAGGATGGTCACCCGCAGGCCGTCGGTCGGGAACGGCAGCCTGGTGACAACCGCGTCCGCTCGGTGTTCGAGCAGGACGGTTCGCGGGTCGTCCCAGCCGGTGTGCTGGACGCGGACGTCGGCGTCTGGGTGGTGGTGGCGTAGCTCGCGGACGGCGGATGTGACGATCAGGCCGGACAGGTAGCCGATGGTGATGCGGGTTGGCTGGGCCGCGGCCTGTGTCGTGGTAATGGCTTGGCTCGCGGAGCGCAGGACCTTCTTCCCCAGCGGCAAGAAGACCTCGCCTGCCTGAGTGAGCCGGCTGCCTTGCGGGCTGCGGTCGAGCAGGCGCGCGCCGAGCTGCCGCTCAAGGCTGCGGATCTGGCGACTCAGCGACGGTTGGGTGGTGCGCAGCACTTCAGCTGCGCGGCCGAAGTGCCGATGTTCGGCGACGACTGTGAAGGCCCACACCAGCCGTAGGTCGAGGTCGACGGAATGTTGTGACGGCTCAGCCATACGCCAAGCGTAACTCAGCCCAATCACAGCTCTGGCGACAAACAATGCCTTGACCTGCATAAATACGTGGACCGTATTGCGCGTTGCACGCTTTTCATTGGACGCCAAACCGATCCGGCCCGAACACTCGTGACGTGTTCGTTGGTGACGGAAGGTTGAGCAAATGACAGTGGCGAAGCGACCCGGCCTGGCCGCCCGGCTGTACGACCGGGCGACGGCCCGGCAGCAGCGCCTGCCCAAGGCACGCTGCGACATCCGCGTGGAACACGGCCTCGCGGTCCCGGCGCGGGACGGGGTCACGTTGGTGACGGACCACTACTTCCCGGTCGGGCAACAGGGTCGGGGAACGGTGCTGATTCGCACGCCGTACGGACGTGGCGTGCCGATCAACGCCGATGCGCGGCTGTTCGCGGGGCAGGGCTATCACGTGGTTGTGCAGAGCTGCCGGGGCACGTTCGGCTCCGGTGGCCGGTTCATGGGGTTGGCCAACGAGATGGATGACGGGCAGGACGCCGTGGCGTGGTTGCGCCGGCAGCCCTGGTTCGACGGGCGATTGGCCACGTACGGCGCTTCCGCCGTCGGCTGGACGCAGTGGGCCCTGCTGATGGATCCGCCGCCGGAGTTGCGTACGTCGATCATCATCGCCGGGATGCACGATGTGAGCCGATTCGTCTGGCCGGCGGGTGCGATGCGGGCCCACGACGTCCTGACCTGGGCAAGGGCGATCGGCGTCCAGGAGCGGTTCGGGGTGCTGGGGGTCCTGGCGGTCTTCTCCCTCGCCGCCAGGCTCAATGCGCCGGCCCTGGCGGGGCTGCCGTTCGCCGCGGCAGCCGAGCGCTCGCTCAGGAACCGGGCGCCGTGGTTCGGGGACATGTTGTCCCATCCGGACCTGTCTGATCCGTTCTGGGAGCCTTACAACGCCTGCGCAGCGCTGGAGAAGGTGCAGGTGCCGGTTCGGCTGGTTGCCGGCTGGCAGGACGTGATGCTTCCGCAGACCATGCGCCAGTACGCGGTGCTGCGTGAACGTGGGCTCGACGTGTCGCTCACCGTCGGTCCCTGGATCCATCAGGTGACCGTCGTCGGCGGCAACGGCGAACTGGCCGGGGAGAATCTTGATTGGCTCGCCGAGCATCTCGCCGGTGCGCCGGTGACACGCCGACGTCAGGCGGTCCGTATCCAGGTCACCGGCACTGGCGAATGGCGTGAACACGCGGCCTGGCCACCCCCGAGCACCGAGCAGGTGCACTTCCTGCATCCCGGTGGCCTGCTCACCGAAAGCCAGGTCCCGCAGGGCGACTCCTCCTTCGTCTACGACCCCGGCAACCCGACGCCGACCGTCGGCGGGCCACTGCTCGACCGCAGCGCCGGTGTACACGACAACCGCAGCCTGGAACAACGCGCAGATGTACTGACCTTCACCACTGCGCCGATCGTCGACGAACTGGAGATCATCGGCACGCCGGTCGTCGAACTCGACCACGTCACGGACAACCCGCATGCCGACCTGTTCGTCCGGCTCTGCGACGTCGATCCGAAGGGCCGCTCGTACAACTTCACCGAGGCGTTTCTCCGCCTGGAGCCGACCGAGAACGGGCCGGTCCGGCTGGAACTCGACCCCTGCGCGCACCGGCTCGCCCCCGGACACCGGCTGAGGTTGCAGGTCTCCGGCGGCTCGTTCCCGCACTACCTGCGCAACGAAGGCACAGGCGCACATCCAGGCACCGGCGCCCGGCTGGCCCCGTGCACCCACACGGTCCACCACGGTAGGTCCCGCGTCGTCCTTCCCGTCGCGCAGCCGGTAGCAGGACCGTGACCGCCGCCCATTCCCGAAGGAGAAGGTGTCAACGATGAGCACGTACGAGGGCAAGACCGTGGTGATCACGGGAGGCGGCAGCGGAATCGGCCTGGCCACCGCGCGGCTGCTGGTGGACAAGGGAGCACGCGTCCTGATCACCGGGCGCGACCACGCGACCTTGGACGCCGCCCGTGATCAGCTCGGCGAGAACGCAATGGCCGTACGCAGTGACGCGGGATCGGTACCGGATATCGAGGCACTGGCCGGCCGGGTTAGGGCGGAGTTCGGCACCGTGGACGCCCTGTTCGTCAACGCCGGCATCAACGGCTTCGCGCCGTTCGAGTCGACCAGCGAGAAACTGTTCGACCAGCTCCTCGCCGTCAACGCCAAAGGCCCGTACTTCACGGTGCAGAAGCTCGCTCCACTCATGCCCGACGGCAGCGGGGTGGTGCTGACCACGTCCGTCGCGAACGTTCTGGGCCTGCCCACGCTCAGCGCCTACGCGGCCACCAAGGCCGCGGTGCGCTCGATGACGCGCAGCCTGGCGCGCGAATTGCTTCCGAGGAAGATCCGCGTCAACGCGGTCAGCCCCGGCCCCATCGACTCCGGCATCCTGGCCAAGTCGATGCCGGCGGAGATGGCCGAGCAGACGAAAGCGCAGATGGCCGCGGACAACCCGATGCTGCGGATGGGAACGCCGGCCGAAGTCGCCAGGGCAGTGGCGTTCCTCGCCTTCGACGCCACCTACACCACCGGCGCCGAACTCACGGTCGACGGCGGAGGCTCCCAGCTCTGACGAAGCACGCCGACAACATGGGCTGTCACCCCTCGTGCCACTACCATCGGCAAGCAGGCGAACAGCCCCCTATCGGGGAGGACATGCGATGACACTCCGGTAACGACCTGGACCGGCCGGGAGGCGACCGCGCTGCGCCAGGCGTTGCGGATGAGCGTCACCGCCTTCGCCGAACACCTCGGCGTAGCTCGACGGACGGTGGCCAAGTGGAGCAGCCAGGGCGACAGGGTCCTCCCACGCGCCGACATGCAGGCCGCGCTGGACACCGTGCTGACTCGCGCCACATCCGACGTCCGGCAACGCTTCGAAGCCCTACGTTCAACCGGCACCAACGGTGCACCCGCGTGCATCACACCGGCGCGCCCCGGCTCAGAGACCGATACTGGAGACGACAGGCACAGCGGCTCGGGCTCGGGTGGGGACGTGCGACGGAGAGACCTTCTACGCGCGACTGCGGCCGGCGTTGCCGCCGGGCCAGGTGTCACGCCGTTGCTCGACGCGCTTGTCTCACCACGGCATCCACCTGGGGCGCTGCTGTCCGTCCAGCAGCTCAGCCACGCGGTCGCCGCGTTGAAACGCGACTACCAGGCCTGCCGGTACACACGCGTCCTCGACGACCTCGTCGCGCTGCTACCAGCCCTCGAACCCGCCAGAGCCAACGCCGAAGACGAGCAGCGCGCACAGGCCGACATCCTGGCCACTGACCTTTATCACGTCGTCGGCAGTGTCCTGCTCAAGGTGGGCGACCGAGGGATGGCCCTGGTCGCGGCCGAGCGGAGCACCCGCGCCGCGACAGCGAGTCAGGATCCGGTGGCCGTCGCCACGAGCGCACGGATCATGACCCATGCCCTCATGAGCAACGGCCACGACGACCAGGCCGTGGCCCTCTCCGGGCACGCCGCCGACGCCCTCGACCGAGACACCCGCCTCGACTCCACCGACGCGGTCGCCGTGTACGGCGCCCTCGTCCTCCGAGGCGCCGTCGCCGCGGCCCGCAAGGACGACCGGGACACCGCACACGCCATGCTCGACGAGGCGACCCGCGCCGCCGCCCGACTCGGCTACGACGGCAACGACCGGTGGACCGGCTTCGGCGCCACCAACGTCCTGCTGCACCGCGTCAACATCGCCCTGGCCCTCGGGGACGCGGGAAACCGCCATCACGCTCGCCCGCACGGTGCCCCTGGGCAAGGTCACGCTCGCCGAACGCAGAGCCTCGCTGTACGTCGACGTCGCCCGCGCCTACACCCAGTGGGGCCGCCACGAACAGGGCCTCCACGCGCTGCGCGCCGCCTACGACGTGGCACCCGAGGAGATCCGCTGCCGCCCAACCGTCCAGCGCATCGCCAGCGACCTCGCCCTCCTCGCCAGAGGCCAGGTCCGCACCGCCGTCGTCGACTTCGCCCATACCGCTGGGATCCCGCTGTGAACAACGGCCACCTACAGATCGTCGTCTGCGGTGCCGGACCCGCTGCCGACGTGACCAAACTGATCAGCACCGCCCTGGCCCGGTCGTGGACGGCCACAGTCACCGCCACCCCCAACGCCATGGACTTCCTCGACCTACCAGGCATCGAGGAACTGTCCGGCACCCCCGTGCGATCCACCTACCGCGCCTCCCCCGGCCGCCGGCGCTCGCTTCCCGCCGCCGACGCTCTGGTCATCGCACCGGCGACGTACAACTCCATCAACAAGATCGCCCTCGGCCTCGCCGACAACTACGCCATGACCACCGTCGCCGAACTCATCGGACGGCACATCCCCACCGTCGTCGTCCCCTTCGTCAACGCCGCACTCGCCACCCGACTCCCCTTCCGCCGCGCCGTGACCAGCCTCCGCGACGAAGGAGTACACGTCCTGCTCGGCCCCGAGGACAAGTGGGAACCACACCCACCCGGCAGCGGCAACGACCGTCAGCACGCCTTCCCCTGGGCGACGGCGTTCGACACAGCAACCAGGCACGCCCACGAGACGCAGACGCTGACGCAACACCGATAGCCGCGACTCAGACCAGCCGACTCGCGTAGCCCGCCACCACCAGACGGTCGCCCGCCGCCCAGCCGCCCACTGTCAGGCCACCCGTCCACCGGCAGCCGCAACGGTCCAACGGCCCCCGAGCACCCACCGAGCCCGGCCAGTCATGCCGGTGGTCCCTGTTCCAGGATCGTCACGCCGTGAGCAGCCAGGGCGATGACGCCGTTCCGCGTTGGAGACCGGTGAGGCAGGCTCCAGGGCGGCGGCCCGGACAACAGCCGCCGCAGTCGAGGCGGCGGAAGCAGCCCTGATACGTCGAGCCAGAATTCCTCTCACCCCACGCACAAAAAGACTCATGTCGATTGGCTGGGCGATTCACACGATGGAATCAGGTCAAAATTCCGCTGTAGGATCCGGCAAAGCCGTCCAGACCATTCAATCGGCGCGTCGTACGCCCGCCGGAATGGCCGGAACAAGGGGAGGCCGGGAGATGAGACTCCACCGCCGCACGATCTCCGCCCGCGAGAGTCGAGCCGGAACGGCCGTCACGGCCATGCTCGTCACCACGGCCATGCTCACCATGGTGGCCGGACCGGCCGCGGCGACCCCCGCCGCCGAGTCGCGGTCCGGGGCGGCCGGCGAGATCCTCGACGCCGGCGACGGCACCCCCGTGCCCGGCAGCTACGTGGTCACCCTCAAAGAGGGTGCGGGTTCGGCCGGCGATCGGCACGCCGGCGTGGCCCGCCTCGCCGACCGGTACGGCTTCCGCCCCGACCACGTCTGGCGCGACGCGTTGAACGGCTTCTCCGTGCGGACCTCCGAGCGGGTCGCCCGCCGGCTGGCCGCCGACCCGGCGGTGGCGGTCGTGGAGCAGGACCGGCTGACCAGCCTGGCCACCACCCAGACGAACGCGCCGTGGAACCTCGACCGGATCGACGCGCCACTGGGCCTCAGCGGCACCTACGACTTCACCAGTGTCGGGACCGGCGTCCGGGCGTACATCGTGGACAGCGGGATCCAGATCGGCCACGTCGACTTCGGCGGCCAGGCGGTGTACGGCTACGACGCCGTCGACGGCACGTTGCCGGCCAACGACTGCAGCGGGCACGGCACCCACGTCGCCGGCACCGTCGGCGGGACGACGTTCGGGGCGGCCAAGAACGTCGTGCTGGTCGCGGTCAAGGTGTTCGACTGCGCCCTGCCCAGCACGCTGTCGATGCTGATCAACGGGATCAACTGGATGATCGCCAACCACCTCGCCGGGCAGCCGGCCGTGGCGAACGTCGGCGTGCTGACCAGCCCGACCGTCGCGCTCGACACCGCGGTGGCGAACGCGGTCGCCGACGGCATCACGGTGACGGTCCCGGCCGGCAACTCGAACGTCAGCGCCTGCACCGTCTCGCCCGCGTCCGCGCCGACCGCGCTGACCGTGGGCGCGACGCTGACGAACGACAACCGGGCGAGCTGGTCGAACTTCGGCCCCTGCCTGGACATCTTCGCCCCCGGCGACCGCATCACGTCGGCCTGGTGGAACTCGACCACCGCCACCCAGACGATCAGCGGCACCTCACACGCCGCGCCGCTCGTCGCCGGCGTCGCCGCCCGGGTGCTCGCCAACAACCCGACCTGGACGCCGGCCCAGGTGGCCAGCTACCTGTTCAGCGTCGCCAGCCCGGTCGTGGTCAACCCGGGGGCCGGCTCGCCCAACCGTCTGCTGTACCTGTCCCCTCTGCTCTGAGCGGCGGATCAGAGCGAAAGCCGCGGGCCGAGCACGGCATTGGGGTCGTAGCGGCGCTTCACCTCCCGCCACCGGTCGACGGTGGGCACACCGAACTGTGCACGGTAGAAGTCCCGCTCCGCCCGGTGATAGCCGTGCAGGTACTGCCGGCCGCCGAGGTCGTGACAGAGCACCCCGGCGGCGTCGAAGTGCTCCCGGTACTCGTCGACGCGATCCGGCGGCACGATGCAGTAGAAGCCGAAGGTGCGCACCCGGTCGGCGTCGGGCAGCGGGCTCAGTGGCGGCCGGGGCCGGTCCCCGGCGCGCAGGAAGGCGCCGTTGACCACCGGGACCACGGCCGGATCGGCGAACCGCTGCCGGACCGCGGCGAAGAAGGCGTCGGCGTTCTCCATCGGCAGGAAGAAGTCGCTCCACAGCCGGCGCGCCTCGGTCTCGTCAGCCAGCAGTCCGGCGGCGACCTGGCCACGGGCGATGCCGACGGAGAACCCCGCCTCCGCCTCGAACAGGCGCTGGTGGTAGTCGGCGACCAGGGTCTCGTCCGGCTCGGCCGCCGCGTCCCGCGCCGACCGGCCGACTTCGACCTTCCACCGGCCGGCGGCGGTGGAGTACACCGCGCGGCACACGCGGAGTCGCTCGTCGGCCCACACCCGTTCCGCCACCGTGGCGAGGTCGTCGCCGTCGACCCGGCGGACGAGGACCGCCGGGTCGGCCGGGACCACCCGCAGCTCGGCCCGGACGATCAGACCCACCTGGCCGAGGCCGCAGAGCGCGTACGAGAACAGGTCGTGGTGCGGGCCGTCGGCGGTGGCGTGCACCAGCTCGCCGTCACCCGTGACGACATCCAGGGCCACGACCTGGTCGGCGACCGCGCCGACGAAGGGCGACGTCGGCCCGAAGCCGCCGACCGACAGCGTGCCGCCGACCGAGGCGTGCTCGTTGCTGGTCACGACCGGCAGGGCGAGGCCGTGCTCGTGCAGCCAGCGGTGCAGCGTTCCCCAGCGCGCCCCGCCCTCGACCCGCACGACCGCTTCCCCGGTCAGCTCCATCCGGTCCAGCGCGGCGGTGTCCAGCACCAGCCCGTCGGTGAGGCTCTGCCCGTTGCTGCTGCACCCGTTGCCCCGGGCGACGACCGGCAGGCCGTGGGCGGACGCGTACCGCACCGTCTCCTGGACGTCGGCGATCCCGGCGGCGAGCACCACCGCCTGCGGCTGCCGGCGGCGGACCCGGCCGAAGTCCCGGTGCCACTCGTCGGGCGCCGGGTCCAGCAGCTTGCCGGCCAGCAGCCGGGCCAGCGATCGATGCGACGCCATCACGCGGTCGTGGCCGGCCGGCTGATCAGGCCCTTGAGCTTCGCCGCGAAGTGGTCGAAGAACGGCACCATGTCGCAGACCGGGTCGCCCTGCCGGACCGCCGCGACGGCCCGGTCGCGCCACTCGTCGATCGCGGCGGCGACGTCGGCCAGGTCGACCGCGCCCGAGGCGACCAGGTGGGCGAGGTTGCCGTCGCGCTCGTCGATGTCGTCGAAGTCGACCGCGTCGTCGCCGATCATGTACAGCACGCCCAGCGCCTCGCCGAACTCGCGGGCCGGCTCCACCAGCTCGGGGACCCCACCGGCCAGGCAGTTGACCGCGGCGTAGTTGGCGAGCATCACCCCGGCCTTGATCCGGGCCGCCGCGATCCAGGACTCGACCGTCGTCGGTCGGGGCGCGCTGACCTCGACGATCTCCTGCCGCCAGATGTCGCGGTAGTCGTCCTCCAGCGTCCTGAGCACCTCGACCGGCCGTTCCCGGCCGGCCAGCAGCGTCGTGCCGACCGACAGCAGCTGGACCCCGAAGATCTGGTCGCGGGGCGAGAGCGGCTGGTCGTCGTCGATGAGGTCGTCGATCAGCTTCACGCCGACCGCGTGGATCGAGACCCCGGCGCCGAGGTCGGCCCGCGCCCGCGGGTCGCGCACCCACAGCGTCGTGTAGTACGGCGTACGCGGGTAGCCCTGCAAGTCGCGGACGAAGGCCAGCCCCTGCGGGGACATGCCCAGGCTGGTCAGCTCGGCGAGGCACCGCTGGACCACCCGCGCCTGGCTGTCGTCCATCTCGGCCTTGAACTCAGGAAACGTCAACACGGTCGTCCTCCAGGAGAAAGGTGATCAGGCGGTCGGCGAAGTCGGCCATGAAGCCGGCGATCGGGAACTCCGGCGGGAACTCGGCCAGGGCGCGCAGCGCCTCGGCCCGCCACCAGCGGGTCGCCGCGACGGCCGCGTCCCGGCTCACCCGCCCGGTGCCGATGAGGTGGCACAGGTTGCCGCCGGCCTCGCCGAGGTCGCGGTGGTCGCGGATGTCGTCCCCGATCATGAACAGGACACCGAATGCCTCGCAGAACGCGCGCGCCGCCGGCAGGCGCTCCACGACGTCGGCCGCGAGGCAGGCGGCGGAGGCGTAGCACATCATCATCCGGCCCGACTTGATGCGGGCGTAGTGGATCCAGCTGTCCAGGTCGTGGGCCGGGCGTTCCGCCTCGTTGATCTGCTCCCGCCAGATCACCTCGTAGTCCTCGTCGAAGACGCGCAGCACCTCGGCCGGCCGGTGGTGGGCGCCGAAGGCCGCCGTGCTGCTCTGGGTGAGGAACATGCCGAGGATCTGGTCCCAGGGCCGGATCGGCTGGTCGCCGTCCATCAGGTCGTCGACCAGCTTGATGCCCATCGCGTGGGTGCAGATCGCGATCCCCAGCTCCTGGCGCTGCACGGGATCCGGCACCCAGAGCGCGGCGAAGTACGGGATCCGGGGATAGCCCTTCATCCGGCGGACGTACTCCAGCCCGGCCGGGGTCATGCCGATCCCGGCCAGGCGGTCGGTGACCCGCTCCAGCAGGACGCGCTGGGCGACCGCCCACTCCTCGTCCAGGCCGCTCACTCCCGAGAGCACGACGCCACCTCCCCGTCGGTCGGCGGCGGCGCGCCGTCGAGCACCGCGGCGACGGCGGCGACGGTGCGCCGGCGGGCCTCATCCGGGTCGAGCAGCGTACGGGCGAGCGCCGCCGCCCGGCGGCGGCGTACGGGCAGCTCGGCGGGGTCGCCCACCCAGCGGACGGCGACCTCGACCAGCTCCTCCATCCGGTCGAAGCCCTGGCCGACGCCGTGTTCGGCGAGGAACGGCCCGACCCACTCCTCCATCGGCAGGCCGGAGCGCACCAGCAGTTGCGGGATGCCGAAGTAGAGCCCCTCCAACATGGAGTTCGGCCCGGTCTTGGAGATGAACAGCGGCGCGTCGGCCGCGTTGAGCCAGGACAGGTAGCGCAGGTAGTCCCCCTGCGCCAGCCGGTCGAAGGTCTGCCAGGCCGGTGTCTTCAGCTCGGTCAGCAGCTCGGCCGCCTCGGCGGCCAGCGCCGGATTGTTGTACGCGATGAAGACCAGCGCCGCGTCGGGGTGCGCGCGGGCGATCCGTTCGAGGGCGTCGAGATACTCCCGGCCGCCCCGGTTGGACAGGATCAGGATCCGGGTGCCGGCCGCGGTCAACGCCGGATCGAAGCCGTCGCCGCCCTCGACGGCGGCGCCCTCGAAGACCTGGGCGGCCTGGGTCTGCGCGAGCAACCGGCCGACCGGCACGACCCGCTCGGGCCGGTAGCCGTGCTCGCGGACGAGATAGTCCCGGGCCCGGTCGAACTGCACCAGGTGTACGGGCAGGTGGGGCGCCCGGTGCACCGGCAGCCGGAGCAGCCCCTCGTTGGTCACGTAGTTGACCACGGGCGCCGTCAGGCCCGCGACCCGCAGCGCGGCGTGACACAGCCGGGTGATCACGCCCTTGGTGCCGATCACCAGGTCCGGTCTCGTCCGGGTGAAGTGCGCGACGACGGACGCCAGCCGCTCGGCGGTCGCCGGCGGCACCGGGTCGTCGTCCAGGCCCGCCGGCAACCGGCCGGTGAAGTCGGCCATGAGGCGCAGATATCCGGCCCGGACCTCGTCGGCGGGCAGCCGGGCCGCCACCAGCTCGCGGATGGCCGCGCCGGCCTCGGCGAACTGCGGGAAGATCGTCTCTGCCTCGACGACGGTGACGTCCGCCTCCGCCAGACCGGCGGCCAGGGCCGCGGCGAGCGTCCGGCCGGCGAGGAGGTTCCCCAGCTCCCCCCAGGTGCGCATCGAGACGACCTGCACGCTGCGGGTCATGCCCACTCCCTCCGTCGCGTTCGCGGTGTCATGCCAGCAGTCCCGGGTTGAACAAACCGTGCGGGTCCAGCTCCCGGCGCAGCCGGCGCAGGGCGGCGAGGTCGGCCCCGTACATCGACTGCAGGTCCGCCTCGGCCAGGTCGTACCAGCCGGCCAGGTACGGTCGGCCGCCCAGCGCGAGGCACTCGGCCAGCGCCCGGCGGTGCATGCCCTGCACCCGCTCGACGCCGGCCCGGTCGCCGCGCGGGACGCTGAAGTAGAGCCCGAAGCCGAGGGCGAGGCCCCGCAGGCCGGCCGCCGGGGTGAACGGCACGCCCGGGCGCTGCTCCGGGCGGTGCACGCCGAGCATGAGCAGCCGGCCGCCGCCCTCGCGGTAGCCGGGGGTCGCCAGGATCTCCGCTTCGAGGAAGCGGGCGAACTCGGCCGCGGCCGGCGACGACAGGCAGTAGTCGGCCCAGATGAAGTGCACCGACGGGTCGGCCGGGTTGCGCCGGGACTCCCGCATGGACCGCAGCGGCCAGTCGGCCTCGACGCGGATCTCGGCCCGGCCGGGCAGCCGCTGCGGCGGCGGGGCGCCCCGCATCCCGTACGTCGCGACGAACCCGCCCTCGTAGTGCTGGGCGGAGAAGAGGTCCACCGGCGTCCGCTGCTCCCCGGCCAGCCACCCGACGTGCTCGACCAGCGCGGTCAGCGACGGGTGCCGCTGCGTCGCGATGGTGGTGAGCCGCTGGTAGCCGACCGTGCGCAGCACCACCCGGTCCAGCACACCCAACTGGCCGAGCGACCCGATGCCGTACCGGAACAGCTCCGGCGACTCGTCGGGCGAGCACCACCGGGCCTGCCCGTCGGGCAGGATCAGCCGGAACCGCTCGACCAGGTCGACCTGGCCGCCGTGGGCGATCGTGCCCTCGCCGTAGCCGCCGACCGACAGCGTGCCGCCGATCGAGACCGTCAGGTGGTTGGTCAGCACCGGTATGCTGCGCCCGAGCGCGTTCAGGGCCGTCTCGGCGGCGTGCCAGGCGGCCCGGGCGGACACCTCGGCGGTGCCGTCGTCGTGCAGCCGGACCTCGGGGTCCCCCGGCTCGCCGACGATCAGCACCCCGCCGTCGGACAGGCCCTGCCGGCCGAACGAGTGCCCGCTGCCGCGTACCGCCACGGGCAGCCCGGCCGCGCGGGTGGTCCGCAGCACGTGCGCGACCTCCTCCGCCGAGGTCACCGGGGCCACGACGGCCGGCAGCAGCTCGTGTAGGCGGCCCACGTTGGTGGCGTACGCCCGCCGGCCGGCCGGATCGGACCGTGCCGGGCGGCGCAGGCCGCGCTGCAACTCGGCGACGAGCGCCGGGCGGGCGGCGGGGTGACCGTCGCCGCCGGACCGGCCGCCCCGGCGGCCGGACAGCTCGCGCAGGGTCTCCCGCCAGCCGGCGGTCTCCAGGCCGTTGCCGACGACGACCCAGTCGACGCCGCAGTCGTGGTACTGGCGGACCTGGCGGTACGAGCGCACGCCGCCGCCGACGAACAGCAGCTGCTGGGGCGCCAGGCCGCGCCGGTAGGCACGCAGCACCGCCTCGGGGACGCGGCCGTGCCGGTAGAGCAGGTATGCGAGGTCGAAGTCGCCGGCGGCGACCGCCGCCACCAGCCGGGGCAGTTCGCTGCCGCCCTCGGCCGTCGGTGGCGCCCCGACCGCCTCGTGGGTCTTGCCGTCGCTGCCGAACGCGAACGACGCCGACCGCAGCAGCTCGGGCGCCGCGCCCCCGAGCGCCGCCGCGGCGACGGCGGTCTCGTTCGTGCCGCCGGAGACGAAGAAGGACCGCAGCGAGTTCGGCACCGCGTGCACCAGCACCGCGTCGGCGCCGGGGCACAGCGGGGCGCCCCGGCCGGGTATCGACGGGAAGTGCAGGACGATGGGCAGGTCCGTCCGCTCGCGCAGGGCGGCGACGTAGGGCGCCACCTGCCGGTCGAACGCGGCGTTGTCGGTGCTGCCGACGAGCAGCACGGGATGGCCGAGGTCGGCCGCCGCCCGCGACTTCTCGACCGCCTCGGCGAGCGGCACCTTGTACGGGTCCACGACGTGCAGCAGCCCGGGGGCCTGTGCCCGCAACGCCGTCAGCACCGGCGCGGCCACCGGGACCGTGCTCAGATTCCCGGGAAGTCGCACTTCGCGCATAGGTCGGTCCGCTCCTTTCGCAGCAGGCTCGCGCGGCGGGCGGTGTACTTCTCGTTGTTCCAGATCTCCTCGATGGTGTTGTCGTTGACGTTGCCCATGACCTCCTGCACGCTCCAGTCCTGGCAGCACAGGACGACCCGGCCGTCGTGGGTGACGTAGAACTCGTTGAACGGCCGCACGCAGAACTGGTTGAGCAGCACGGTCGGCCGGCCCAGCACGTTGCCGGCCCGGTTGGTCAGGGTGGCGTTCGGATCGCGGTCGACCAGCACCAGCTCGGGCCGGGCCGGGTACTGGCGGACCTTGGCCAGCACCGACAGGTCGGTGGTGTAGTCGTTGACGACGACGGTGGCGTACTTCGTCAGCTCCTCGGCCAGCTCCTCGGTCAGCTTCGAGCCGTTGGTCTGGATGGAGATCGACGCCTTGGTCCGTTCCTTGGCCATCCGCACCATCTCGGGCAGCCGCCGGTCCAGCAGCGGCTCGTTGAACAGGTAGGGGTGGATGACGCCGGTGAAGTCGGCGAGCTGGTCGAGCAGCGACTCGTAGAGCTCCATCGACATCCGGCCGGACGGCATCTTGAGGGTGCCGATCGGGCAGAACGAGCAGCGGTAGTTGCAGCCGCTCATCGTCTCGATCGCGATCATGCTGAACGCCGGCGGCGTACGGCTGGACTTCTGCTTGAGCCAGGCGGCGTCGCTGAGCGCCTTGGTCCCGGCGCCGTGGAGGTAGGTGCGGGACACTCCGCTGAGCACGTTGAGGACGCCCTTGCCCTGCGCGCGCTGCTTGATGTACTTGGCGATGTCCGTCATGCGCGTTCCCCTCGGGAGATCGTGGGAGACACCGGTGGCGGCGAGGCCGCCGGTTTGGTGTGCCGGGTGTACGCCGACCACGGGATCTCGCGCCGTGGCCGCCCGGCGACCCCGCGGGCCGCGAGCCCCAGCGCCACCCGCGAGAACCAGGCGAAGTGGACCGACTTGAGCAGCCACTTCTTCGCGGCGAAGCGGGGGCCGTGGCCGCGGGCCGCGGGCGCCAGCGGCCACAGCCCGTAGAAGTACATGCGCCAGTACCGGCCGGCGACGTCGGCGGGGAAGTCGGACATCAGCACGGCCGCGGTCAGCAGCGAGCGGTTGACGCGGCGTCTGATCTCGCCCGCCGGGCCGCCGGTCAGGTGGTAGCAGGCGGCGTCCGCGACGATGTGCGTGCGGTGCAGCGGGTTCTCGTGCCGCGGGTCGAGCAGCGCGAAGCAGAAGTAGTCGTCCTCGCAGGTGTAGCGGTCCGGGATGCCATGGGCCGCGAGGTCGGCGTCGACGACCATGCAGCAGCCGTGCGGGTAGCCGAACTTCGGCGTCTTGGTGATCTGCTTGCCCCGGTGCAGCAACCGGGCCGCCGCGTACGGGTTGGGCTTCGGCACCTTGCTCGCCCCGGCCGAGCCCCGCGCGCCCCGGGCGAGGAAGTCCTCGATCAGCCGTCCGATGCAGCCCCTGCTGAACGTGACGTCGTCGTCGACCCACGCCACGCCGGCCAGGCCGAGGCCGGTGGCCAGTTCGAACGCGGCGTTGAGCATGCGGCTCTTTCCGGCCTGCGGCATGGCGATGCCGACGAAGGCCGGCCCGTCCGCGGAGGCGGTGGCCTCGCCCAGCCGCTCCAGCCGTTCGATCGCCTCGTCGTGCTGGTCGTCGCGCCACTGCATGCCGACGACCAGCACGCGCGGGCGGGCGGCCACCGCCGGCGGAAGGTCGGCGAGCTGGGCGAGGAGCTCGTCGACGGTCTCGCGGTGGCTGGACAGCGGCGCCCGGCCCACGTACGTCGGCAGGACCAGCGCGAACCCACCGGCGAAGCCGACGCCGAGCTCCGCGGCGACGGCCGAGACGGGCAGCGCGGCCCGGGCACCGGACGTTCCTGGACGGAACACCACGCACTCCGTCGGCGGCGGGTCGCCGGCGGCGGGCTGGTAGCCCCGCCGGATGGCCCAGCGGACGGGCCGGGTCAGAACCTCGATCATCGGTACCTCCGCATGGGTCAGGCGCTGGCGGCGGCGGACCAGAGCCGGCGCATCTCGTCGGAGCTGTCGAGCAGGTCGTCCAGGGCCCCGGCCGCCTCCAGCCGGCCGTCGCGCAGGACCACGACGAGGGCGGCCCGGCGCAGCACCTCGGGCCGGTGGGACACCGCCAGGACCGTGCTCCCACCGTCGCGCAGGATTCCGTCCCACAGGGCGTCGCTGGTCGCGGGATCGAGCGCGCTGGAGACGTCGTCGCACAGCAGCAGCGGGGTACGCCGCACGAGCATCCGCGCCACCGCCACCCGCTGCGCCTGGCCGCCGGACAGGCGCAGCCCCCGCGGCCCGATCACGGTGTCCAGGCCCTCGGCCATCGCGGCCAGGTCGACGTCGAGCGCCGAGCGGGACACCGCCTCGGCCAGCCGGTCGTCCGGCAGCCCCAGCAGGATGTTCTCCCGGATCGTGCCGGTGAACAGCCGGGGCGCCTGCGGCGTGTACGCACACCGCGGCGGCACCAGCACCGACCGGCGGTCCGCGGGCAACGGGACGCCGTCCCAGCGCACCTCGCCGGTGACGGCGGGCACCTGGCCGAGCAGGGCGCGCAGCAGCGTGGTCTTGCCCGAGCCGACCTGGCCCACCACGACCGTCAGCCGGCCGGCGGGCATCGTGAACCCGATGCCGGACACGCCGTGGCCGGCGTCGTCGTGCCGGGCGGTGAGGTTCGTGATCGTGACCGTCGGCGGGCCGCCGGTCGGCGGCGGGGGCGCGGGCCGCCGCGGAGCGCCGATCATCGCGCCGGGCCGGGCGTGGTCGAGGTCCATGCCGTGCCGGGGGTGCAGGTGGCCGCCGGTGATCGCGGTCATCCGGCGCAGCGCGACGAGCACGCGCTGCAACTGGACGGTGAGCACGCCGAGCGAGGCGAGCGTGTCGACGAGCAGTTGCAGGTAGAAGGTGAACAGCACCATGTCGCCGATGGACAGCCGGTCGCCGCTGATGGCCGGCGCGGCGATCAGCAGCACGATGCCGGTGCCGAGCGGCGCGGCGTTCAGCAGGGTGCTGCGCTGCACGGCGACAGCGAGCTCCTCGGAGATGGCGACCCTGGCCCGGACGGCGTTGAGCGCGTCCAGGCGTCGGGTGACCGCGTCCTCGGCACGCGCGGCCTGCACGCCCAGCGGCACGCTCATCACCTCGCGCAGGGCCTCGCTGACCAGGGCGGTCTGGGCGCGGCTCCGCTCGCGGTAGGACATCATCCGGCGGTGCACCAGGCGCATCACCGCCACGATCACCACGAACAGCCCGAGGATGCTCAGCGTGATGAGCACGTCGATGCGGAGCATGATGGTGATCGCGGCGACCGCGAACAGCCAGCGGGCGATGTTGATCGGTGACCACACGACGAAGAAGCCGGCGTCCGCGGCGTCGGCGCCGACGGTCGTGACCGCCTCGCCCGCGCCGACGTGCCCGGCCTCCGGCGGCGGTTGGAGCAGCGACTCGAACAGCGACAGCCGCAACGCGCCGACCGTGTGGTATTGCATCCGCGGTTCGAGCCACGGCACGACCGTGCTGAACTGCAGGGAGATGCGCGCGGCCTCGATGCCGGCGACGAGCGCGACGAGACTCCACAGGTTCAGGCCGGCGGTCGACTCGCCGCTGAGGGAGTCGAAGGCCATCTGCATCAACAGGCCCAGGGCCAGCATGCCCAGCCGCAGCACCGCCCACACGGCGGCGAGCACGGCGTACCGGCGGCCACGGCCGGCCAGCAGCAGGCGTACCCGGTCGGCTTTCGTCCCGGTCACGTCAGGACCGCCCCGCGGGGCAACAGCCGGTCGGCCGGCTCGCCGACGCCGCCCGTGTAGTCGGCCCGGGACGTCAGGCGGGCCACCCGGCCGTCCTCGACCACCATCACGTCGTCGACGATGGTGAGCGTCTCGGGCCGGTGGGCGATGATGAACGCCGTCCGACCCGCGACGAACCTCTCGATCGTCCGGCGCAGCCGCCGCTCCGCGTGCGGGTCCAGCCGGGCCGACGGCTCGTCCAGCAGCACGATGTCGGGATCGGTCAGCAGGGCGCGGGCCAGCGCGAGCAACTGCTCCTCGCCGGCCGACAGCCCCGCTCCGCCCGGTCCGATCCGCGTGTCGAGGCCCTCGGGGAGCGCGGCGTACCAGGTGTCCAGGCCGGCCTCCTCGACCGCCCGGCGCAGCTTCTCGTCGGGCCACCGGTCGTCGAAGAACGTGAGATTGTCCCGCAGCGTGGCGGCGATGACGTGCACGTCCTGGGTGACGAGCGTGATGCGGGAGCGCAGCGCGGCGACGTCCAGCTCCCGGATGTCCGTGCCGCCGATCGAGACCACGCCGGCCTGCGGGTCGTACTGGCGGAACAGCATCCGCAGGATGGTCGACTTGCCGCTGCCGCTGCGCCCGACCAGGGCCACCCGGCGGCCCGGCGCGATCGTGAACGACACGTCCGACAGCACCGGGCGCTCGTCGTAGGCGAAGGTGACGCCGGTGAAGCTCACCGCGCCGCGCCCCGGCGGGAGGGCGCCGCCGCCGTCGGGGACGATGTGGGCCTCGCCGAACAGGTCCTCGATGCGGCGGACGCTGCCCAGGACGTTCTCCATGTCCTGGAAGCGCGAGGTGATGCTGACCAGGGGCATCCGCAGCAGGATCGCGTACGACAGGCCCGCGAAGACGGTGCCGACGCTGACGCCGCGGTGCTGGCTGAGCCACACGCCGGTGGCCAGCGCCGCACAGAGGTTGACGGCGGTGAGCACCTGGACGGCCGCCGGCCAGGTGACCGTGGCCCGCGCGGCCCGCCTGGCCAGTCGGTAGTGGTGCAGGATCCGTTGCCAGGCGCCCTCCAGGGCGTGCGCCGTGCCGCCGTTGGCGTTGAGCTCCTCCCGCCCGGTCAGGTTCTCCTCGAGATAGCCGAGCAGGCCCGCCTCGGCCCGCTGCCGGTCGGCGATGAGCGGCACCGCGCGGCCGAGCAGGCGGCGCAACAGGAGCAGCATCACCACCGCGAGCGGGGTGAAGAGCACGCCGTAGCGCCAGTCGAGCAGGAAGAGCGCCGCGACGATGCCGATGATCAGCAGCAGCTGGGCCGCGATGTCGAGCACCAGCTCGGACAGGAGCTTGGCCAGCCGGGTGACGTCGCCGTCCATCCGGTCGACCAGTTCCCCCGGCGAGTGCCGGAGGAAGAACTTCGGGCCCTGCCGCAGGACGTGGGCGAGCAGGTCGCGGCGCACCTCGTTGGTGGTGCGCCAGGCGACCCGGCCGGAGACCCAGCCGGTGCCGACCGACAGCGCCTGCCGCACGGCCGCCAGGACCACGAAGACCATCGCGTATCCGGCCAGCTCGTTCTGCGACCGGCCGGCCACCGCCGCGTCGATGAACCGGCGTACGACCTGTGGCGCCACCAGTTGGGTGCCGACGTCGAGCGGGATCAGCGCGGCCAGCAGCAGAAACCAGCGTCGATGGCTGCGGACGTAGCCCAGGTAACGGGCCCAGTTCGTCTCGACCGCCCGCTGCTCCTGTGCGGCCATCTGGTCAGCCGCGCCCGGCGACCGCGGCCCGGGCGGCGGGGGGCAGCTCGGCGGCGTCGCCGGCGGGCCAACGACCCGGCACGGGTCCGATCTCGGACAGTTCGTCGGCCTGCAACCGGCACCACGGCGACAGCGTCTCGTCGGCGCGGGTCCGTTCCCGGAACGAGTCCCAGCCGACCCACTCGATCCGGTCGACCTCGTCCGGGTTCGGCACCGGGTCGCCGGCCGTTCGGGCCACGTAGACCGGGCACATCTCGTTCTCGACCACGCCGTGGAGTTCGGCGCGGTAACGGAAGCGGGGCAGCACCAGGCGAAGGTCGCTCAGCGTGAGCCCCAGCTCGGCCTGCGCCCGCCGGTGCACGGCGTCGTCCATCGGCTCACCTGGGCCGGGATGGCCGCAGAAGCTGTTGGTCCAGATACCTGGCCATGTCCTTTTCCGCAGCGAGCGCCGTGACATTAGGAACTGTCCACTATTGCTGAAGACGTAACAAGAGAATGCTAGATGCAGCGGCGTGTCACCGGTGTGGACGGTGCGTTTGTCCTGCTCACCAACTGCCCTGCCGTCGTGATCGAGTAGCACGACGAGCTCCATGCCGCTCCCCCGCCATCCGGATCGGTCGATTTCGCTCGCACAACAATCCACGGGCAATCGACTTCCGTCAACCCTGCTGAACAAACCGGTCAACCCGGAAAATCGAGGATGAACGAAGTTTCGGGCCCCCGGACGGCATCCGGATCCGCTACAGTCGATGCCTGTCCGGCCACGAGGGGTGACACCCGGGAGCTCGCCTCACCCCTGACCGTGACAGAGCGCAATCGTGTTCCAGCGACGTCCGGCCAGGTCCTGTCGCTTCAGCCTGCGTGGCCGTTCAGCCTGGTGATCGGACACCTGTCACCTGCCGTCGACTTCGCCTCGACCGGACGGAGGACACTTGACCGCCACCCGCGAGACCGACCGAGCCGTGCCCGGCCTCGACGTGCCCGCCCTCAGGGCCGAGGTGGAGAACACGATCGACAGCTTTCTGACAGCCCGGCGGGACATGAACGCCAGCCCCGAGTGGCGCGACGGTGTCGACGCCCTACGTGCCCTGGCACTCGCCGGGGGCAAGCGCACCCGGCCGACGTTCTGCTGCCTGGGCTGGCGCGCGTTCGGCGGCGGCGACCACCCCGGCATCGTCACGGCCGCCGCCGCGCTGGAGCTGTTCCACCTCTTCGCCCTGGTCCACGACGACATCATGGACGACAGCGACGTCCGGCGCGGCAACCCGACACTGCACGTGACGATGGCCGAGGCCCACCGGCGGCTGGGCTGGCGCGGCAACCCGGAGCACTACGGCCGCAACGCGGCGATCCTCTGGGGCGACCTCTGCCTGACCTGGTCCGACGAGGCGTTCCACGGCTGCGGCCTGCCGCCGGAGCGGGTGTCGGCGGCAGCGGAGCTGCTCAACCTGATGCGCGTCGAGGTTCTGCTCGGGCAATATCTCGACATCCGTGGCGAGGCCGTCCGGGCGGACCTGGCCGACTGCCTCACGATCCTGCTCTACAAGTCGGCGAAGTACACCGTGGAACGCCCGCTACAGATCGGCGCGATGCTGGCCGGCGCGGCCCGACCCGACGTGGAGCGGCTCTCCCGCTTCGGCGTGCCGATCGGTGAGGCGTTCCAGTTGCGCGACGACATCCTCGGCGTCTTCGGCGACGACGCCGTCACCGGCAAGTCGGTCCTGACCGACCTGCGCAGCGGAAAGTCCACCGTGCTCATGGCGCTGGCCCGGGAACGCGCGGACGCGGCCCAGGCCGCCGAGATCGCCCGGTGGCACGGCAATCCGGACCTCGGCGAGCGGGAGGCCCAGCGCCTGCGGCACATCGTGCGGGAGACCGGCGCGTTGCGGACGGTCGAGGAAATGATCCACACCCGCACCGAGGAAGCGGTGGCGGTGCTCGACTCCCTGCCCGTCGTCGGGGAGGCACGGGAGGCGCTGGCCGCTCTGGCCCGCACGCTGTCGGTCCGGCGGAGCTGACGGTCCACCCTTCAACGCACGTCGCATGACGGAAAGGGACGGGAATGACGGTTCACGACACCCGGCGCACGGTGCTGGTGACCGGGGCCGCCGGGTTCATCGGGCGACACCTCGTCGAGCACCTGAGCAGCCAGGGCCGGCCGGTGATCGGCGTCGACCTGCGCGAGGCCCCGGCCTGGCCGACGGATGCGGCGTCCGTGCGGCACGTCGTCGCCGACCTGCGCACCGCGGACCTCCGCCCGCTGCTCGACGGGGTCTCCTCGGTGGTTCATCTCGCCGCGTTGCCCGGCGTCCGGCCGTCGTGGGACCGCTTCGACGAGTACGTCGAGTCCAACGTGCTCGCCACCCGCCGTCTCCTGGAGGCCGCCACGGAGACCGGCCTGCGACGGCTGGCGATCGCCTCCTCGTCCAGCGTCTACGGCAACCAGGACGGGGCGATGACCGAGGACCAGCCACCCGCCCCCATCTCCCCCTACGCGGTCACCAAACTGGCCGCGGAACACCTCGCCCTGGCCTACGCGGCCCGCCCCGGCTCCGCACTGACCACCATGGCCCTGCGCTTCTTCACGGTCTACGGCCCACGGCAGCGGCCCGACATGCTGATCTCGCGGATCATCTCGGCGATCCAGGAGGGCCGGGAGATCCGGGTGTTCGGCGACGGGTCGCAGCGCCGCGACTTCGTCTTCGTCAAGGACGCCGTGCGCGCGGTGACGGCGGCCGTCGACGCACCCGGTCCGAGCCGCGTGTGCAACGTCGGCACCGGCGAGCAGATCTCCGTCACCGAGATCATCGCCCTGATCAGTGAGCTGATGGGCCGCCCGGCGACGGTCCGGACCGAATCCCACCGGGCCGGCGACGTGGTGTCCACGCGCGCCGACACCACCCGCACCGCCCGGGTGCTCGGATTCCGCGCGTCGGTCTCCCTCCGCGCGGGGCTCCGGGCGCACATCGATGCGGCGCGGAGCGAGTCGATGCCCGTCGGCGCCTGATGGGCCGCCGCCCGTGCTGACCGTGGTCGTGCCGCACTTCCGCTGCGCCACCTACCTGCCGGAGTCGGTCGCCTCGATACTCGGGCAGACGCATCGGGACCTGCGGCTCGTGGTCGCCGACGATCACTCGCCGGACGACGACTGGGTCACCGCGCTCGCACCGTGGCGGGGCGACCCACGGCTCACCCTGCTGCGGGCGTCGCGCAACGTGGGGCCGCTGCGGCTGAAGAACGCCGTGATCCAGTCGGTGTCCACGCCGTACATCGGCTTCCAGGACGCCGACGACGTGAGCGAGCCGGACCGCTTCGCCCGCCAGCTGGCCCTCCTGGAGCGGGGCCGGGCCGACCTCGTCGGTTGCGGCTACCGCATCGTCGATGCGCAGGGCAACCCCCAGGGTGTACGCCACATGCCGCGCAACGGCAACCTGGCGCACCGGTTCGGCCGCAAGACCGTCGCGCTGCACCCGGCGACGGTCGTCCGGCGCGAGGTCTTCACCCGGCTCAACGGCTTCGACGGCACCGCCGCCTTCGGTTCCGACACCGACTTCCAGCTGCGGGTCGCCTGGCTCTACCGGATCCGCAACCTGCGCAGGCCCCTCTACCGCTACCGGGTCTGGCCGGCCTCGCTGACCGCGGCGCCGGAGACGGGCTTCGGGTCGCCCGCCCGCGACGAGTGCATGCGCCGGATGACCGAGCTGGAACAGCGCCGCCGGCAGGCACGCGGCCGGACGGAACGGCTGCCGTTGCTGGTGGCGCCGCCGAACGACGTGCACTTCGAGCTGCACGAGGTGGCGTGAGCCCGACGCGACGCGGCTGGATGGCTCGCCGCCCCACCCCGCGTCGGGCTCGCTGCTACGACGTGGCCGCCCGGACCCGCATGTGCCTGCGCCGCCGAAGCCGCACGCTGGCCAGCACCGCCGTGACCAGGATCAGGCCGGCGCAGTAGAGGGCGCCGTGCAGCAGACCCTCGCGCAGGTGCTCCGGGTCGCCGCCGTCGAGGCCGTAGATTCCCACCTGCTGTGTCGACCAGAACGGCAGGGCCTTGGCGAGCTTCTGCCCCGGGTCGACGAGGAACTGCAACCCGGTGATCGAGATCAGGACGAGCGTGCCCTCCAGGTCGTGCGGGGCCGCGGCGCTGATCAGCAGGCCCAGCGGAGCGGCGACCACGATCGTCAGCCCGAACTCGATGGCGACGGCCCCCGGCCGCTGAAGATTGTCCTGGTCGACATAGATGATCACCCAGTAGATCGCGGCGAGCGCGGCGCCCAGGGCCAGTAGCGCGGTGAGCGTGCCGAGGTAGAGGTGCGCCGGCTGATAGCCGAGTTGGCGCAGGCGTCGTTCCACCGCCTTCGTGGTGTTGCTCAGGAACAACCCGGCGGTGCTCACCGCCCAGGCCAGGCCCAGACCGGCGAAGCGGATCGCCTTCTCCGGATTGCCGTCGTGGCGGGCCATGTAGAACAGCAGTGGAACGAACGCGAGCAGCGCGAGGGCGACCCGCCGCCGGACCAGGTCCCGGCCCATCATCTCCGCAATGGTGAAAAGCTTGGTCATGACCCGGCGGCCGCCTTCGCTCCGAGATCGAGAACGGCGTCGACCCGATCGAGTGAATTCAACATGTGCGTGATGACAAGCGTGGACTTGCCGGCGTCACGCCGCTCCAGCACCCAGTCCCAGAAGTCGATGTAGCTGCCCCGGTCGAAACCCTGATAGGGCTCGTCGAGCAACAGGATATCGGGGTCGGTCAGCGCGGCGAGAATGAGGTTCAGCTTCTGCTGGGTGCCGCCGGACAGGTGCCTGGCCTGTGTCGCCATGCCACCGTCCCAGGCCAGGCTCTTGGCGAGCCGTCGACCGGTCGCCCGGGCCTCGTCCCGGCTCATCCCGTGCCCGGCGCCGAACATCGCGAAGTGCTCGTCGGCGGTGAGGAAACCCATCAGCCCTGCCTGCTGGGGACAGTAGGCCATGCTCCGGTCGACTTCCACCACGCCGCTGGACGGACTGACCAGGCCCGCGCAGATCTTCATGAGCGTCGACTTGCCGCAGCCGTTGGCGCCGATGATGGCGACCACTTCGCCGGCGCGCACGGTGAGCTCGACGCCCTTCAGGACGTGGTTCTTGCCATACCGCTTGTGAATGTTCGAGGCATGGAGTCGAATCGGTCTCGATGAGTTTCCCTCCGTTGGACCGGGCCTGGTGGCGGTCACGTCCGAGGCGCTGTCACTCAGATCCATAGGTGCACCCTAGTGCACCGTCACGCTCGGCAGCGGGCACGATCTGACTGGATCAACGTGTCGTTCCTACGAACTTCCTCGCGCCGGCCGGCCGGTCCGGCACATATTTCGAGGCAAGCGGCGATCTTGCCTTCTGGGATTGGCCGTCAGCGGCCTGCTAAAGGAACTTGCTGCGATACGTCGAGGCCGGGTCCGCCGCACGGCGGCGGCGTTCCGCGAGTTCGTCCGGCGTCACCGGAAGGTGAACTCGGTTCCGCTCTCGATGATCGTGAACGTCTCCTCGAAGTCGTGCCGGTGCGGCGCCGGGCCAGCGCCGTCGGGCATCCGCATGTCGATCAGGCAGTACCCGCCGTTGGGCCGCCCGCCACGGTCAGCGAGCGGGGCGGGTCGTCGTCGGGAGCATCGCGGTCGTCCCCTTCGGCGCCTGGTCGGGTGGCTGGATGATCAGGCGTCGGCCACGACGATGACGACCTTGCCGCTGGGCAGCGCGCCCGCGGCGGCGTCGGCGTGCAGCGCCGGCAGTTCGGCCAGCGGCACCCGTTGGGCGACCTCGACGCGCAACTCACCGGTGTTGACGCGGGCGGCCAGGTCGGCGAGCTGGTCGGCGTCAATCGGCTGGGGCCACGCCCGGGCCGGCGACCATCGCCACTGCATCACCCGCTGCGAACGAGCGCTGGTGCTACACCAGGAGCTCGGCAACCGCCTGGCGGAGTCGGCCACCTGGCACAGCCTGGGCTACGCACACCACCACCTAGGCCACGACCGTGAGGCCACCGCCTGTTTCGAGCGTGCGTTACGGATAACCCGGGAGATGAGCGACCGGGACGGCGAGGTCACCATACTCAACGACCTCGGCGATGCTCTGCCGGCGACACCGACGCGGCCCGCCACGTCTGGCAGCACGTGGCGGACGTACTCGGCGCGGCAGACCCGTCGGTCGCCGATCGACTTCGGATCAAGATTGCGACGGTGAAGTTTCGGGACGAACTGATTCCTCCGGGCAGTGTGCACATCCGTGCGCACTGATCCGCGGATTCCCCGGCACATCGGCGGTGCCATGGTCTTGGCTGTCGCGCGCGGCCGCACCGCCGGTGCCGGCCACGATGACCGCGGCGCAGAAGATCGCCATTGACAAGCGACAAAGTAGGACATTCATGGTTCACTCCACGGACGCTGGCCGGCTTTGGAATGTCGAGAGTAGCAATTTGTGAGCCAGGCACTGACTTTCGTACAAGGATTGAAAGACGGGCGTCTATTTGATCATGGGGGTTCGGGTTCGAGGGTCAGGCCGGTCTGGACGAGGAAGCGCGCTGGCTACGCATCGACTTCCCCGATGATGAGCGCCGCCGGGCGCCGTCACCGCCGCGCGGACGACCCAGTCTTCGGCGGACGGGTCGGCGGCGATCTGGAGTAGTCGCATCCGCCACAGCCAGTCGACCTCGTCGGAGAGGAACCATTCCGAGAGCGGAACACCGGTGAGCGTCCGGGCGGCGGCCAGGTCGCCGGCGAGTAGAGCCTCGAAGACGGCCGGGCCCAGGCGGACGGAACATACGGACGGGGGTGCAGCGTGAGGCATGCCGGATATCATCGCAGGTCAATGCCCCGGAATCGTGGCAGGTTACAGAAGGACGATCCAGGTGGTGATCCTCAGGGGGCCTCGACCCGAGTGGTGAACCGGTGTCGGTGAATGCACTCGACCCTGATGGTGGAGTTGAAGGATTCCGCGGCGGCCAGCACACCCGCGTATGGGTGCCGACGCCGGTCGGTGCCGTTCGTTCGAGCAGTGGCCGTTCTGGCCGGGCCAGCAGCCTGCCGACGCACCGGTGGAATCGCGACCGGGCCTGCGGCCACCTGACGGCAGACAAGGGGCGACGCCGCTCGTCGGGCCATCGCCCGCCAGGTCGCCGCCGTCCGTGCGGGCGACGGCCCGACGGCCGGGCCGCATCCACACCGACGTTCGTCAATCTTGCCAGAGCCGATCGAGACGTGTTGGAATAGCTCATATCGCCGCAGCGCGGGGGCAACCGAGCTGAGAACGGCCAGCACGGGAGCATCGCAGTGTCGGCAGCGCGCCGCCTTGGCGGGCGCTCGCATGTCACATCGCCGGGCCACCGCCCTGATGACGGGCACCCTGCCGGGCGGGCACCCTCGCCCGCCAATCGTTCCCCCGGCACGTGTCCCCGACGGCCGACGCGCTCGACGCATGGCACTCGGAGGCAACCGATCCGGTCTCTCCGCACCACAGGACCGGCAACGAGGTGAAAGGCGATCATGGTTTCCCGAGAGAGTTTCGCGGGGTGGTATCGCCACCGCCTGGTATGGGTGGCGGTGATCCTGCTGACGGTGTCGGCCAGCGTGGTCGTACTCAACCGGGCCACCGGCCAGGAGGCGGAGCCGGCGGATCTGCAGACGCAGATCGTGGCCCGGATGCGCACCACCCTCGAACAGGCGGACCCGGGGCAGCACAACCACGCCGGGCACAACGCCCAGCAGGGCGTCACCGAGGAGAAGCCGCCGGTGATCTGCGGGGTCCGCGTCTACGGCCACGAGCCGGCCGGGGCCACCACGCTCGCCGACGTCCAGAAGGTCTACGGATTCCACCTCTGCGGAATCGCCGAGCAGAAGCGCCCCTGGGACGTGGCGGTCAAGCTGGCCGGCCCTTTGATCATGGACATGTCCACCGACCCCCCGGGCATCCAGGTCGTCGAGGCGACGGAGAACGTCAGGTTCATCGACCGGCTGCACGAGATGTTCCCGGCCAAGTACGCGACGCTGGCGCAGGAGGAGGCGCTGACCGCCGAGGAGATGGCCGACCTGCGCCGCCGGTACGACACCGCAGCCGGAATGTGACCATGCCAGGCGGCCGGACCGGACGTCGCACCCACCCACCCGACCGGCCGCCGGAGCCGGACCGCCTGACTGCGGGTGGGTAGCCTGGGCCTCACACCCGCGCGAGGCAGGACGGAAGGCAGGATGACCACCACCATCCGGATCGGTGAGCTCGCCGCCCGCACCGGGGTCAGCGTGCGGTCGCTGCGTTACTACGAGGAGCAGGGCCTGCTCACCAGCGCGCGCAGCCCGCGCGGTCACCGCCGCTACGACGAGGTCCAGGTCGAGCGGATCCGCCTGATCCAGCAGCTGTTCTCCGCCGGCCTGAGCAGTCGGACCATCGTCGACCTGCTGCCCTGCGTCGAGTCTCCGAGTGCGGACGCCTCCGAGGCGGCCCTGAAGCGCATGAGCCAGGAGCGCGACCGCCTCGATCAGCACATCGAGGACCTGATCAAGACCCGGGCGGCGCTGGACGACCTGATCGCCGCGAATCGGGCGCACCGGAGGGAACTCGCGAGAGCATGAGCAGCTCCGTGGTCGCCTCGCCCCCGGCGACGGGAACGGTACCGGGCTGACGCACTGCGGCCTCGTCCCCGCGCCCTGACCCCGCCCTGGTAGGTGTGAGTCGGGTTACACACCCTTGTTCCTGACATCGGTGTCAGTAATTAGCGTCGGCGGTCGACAACCAGTGAGGGAGTACGACGATGAGCCGTGCGTTCGGATACCGTGCCTTCGGCGGCCCGGAGGTCCAGTTCCACTTCGACCGACCCGATCCGCAGCCCCAGGTCGGGGAGATCCTCGTCAGGGTCCGGGCCGCCGGAGTAGCGCGCCTGGATCCCCTTCTGCGGTCCGGACGCGTCCGGGCGCTGAATGGACACCTACCGTTCCCGCAGGTGATGGGCATGGAGGCCGCCGGGGACGTGCTCGCGACCGGCGCCGGCGTCACCGACTTCGCGGTGGGCGACGCGGTGTTCGGGTTCGCGCTCAGCGGCGCCGGCACGTACGCCGAGACGACGGTCCTGCCGGCGGCGAACGCGGCGCGTAAGCCGGAGACGCTGTCCTACGAGTGGGCGGCGACCATTCCCGTGTCCGGCACGACGGCCCTCGACGCACTCGACTGGCTCGACCTGCCGGAGGGCGCGACGCTGCTGGTCAACGGCGTCGGGGGCAGCACCGGCCAGATCACCGCGCAGCTCGCCCGGGCGCGGGGGCTCAGGGTGATCGGGACCGGCAGCGACAGCAAGCGTGCCGGGGCCGAGGCTCTCGGCGTGGCCTTCGTCAGCTACACCGCCGGTGACGTCCCCGGACAGGTTCGGCATCTCGCCCCGTCCGGTGTCGATGGCCTGATCGACCTCGTCGGCGGCGAGGCGCTACGGTCGGTCGCCCCGCTGATCACGGACGCCGGGCACGTGTTGTCGGCGGCCGACGACACGGTACGCGAACTGGGCGGCGAGTACCTGCCCCGTCGCCTCGACCGGGCGTCGCTCGAGACCGTGGCCGCGCTGATGGCGGACGGCACCGTCGACCCGCACATCACACGAGTGTTCGCCTTCGGGCAGAGCGCGGAGGCGGTGGCGGCCGTGGAGACCGGTCACACGGCCGGAAAGCTGGTGCTTGCCGTCTCCGCCTGACCACCCCGGCACCGCCCCTGTCGCGGGGTGCGGCAACACGGTCCGCGGAAGAGAACCCTTGCCCCGCAACGGACGCAGCCTTAGGTTGCATTGATGATCCTCAGCGAGGAGCCTCGCCCTGACCCCCCTCGGAATGTCAGCCACGGCGATCTGCGGCCCGAGGACCTCGGCGGCATCGCCTACCTGCGGGGGCTCTCGAGACGGGGGTTCATCACCGGCGCGGCGTTGGCGGCCTCCGGGGTGTCGGCCGCCTTCGCCCTGCTGCCCGACTCCGCTCAGGCGGCTGGCGGCTATCAGCGGCCGTGCGGCAATGTCCGGATCTCGAGTTCCTGGCAAGACCACCGGAACCGGACGCCGCCCTCGGGTGAGCCGGGCACCGACTATGCGGTCGGCACCGGCACTCCCGTCATGGCCGCCGCGAACGGCACGATCCGTCTCGTGAAGACCGACGCCTCCACCGCGGCCGGGCGCGTCGTGGGGATGGCCCACGATGATGGCAACTACACCCGGCACCTGCACCTTTCGACGATCACCGTCTCCGCCGGCCAACGTGTGTCGCGGGGCCAGACGATCGCCTACTCCGGCGCCTCGGCGAACGGCAGCGACCACGGTGTCGGGCCGCACGTGCACACGAGCCTCTGGCTGAACACCGGCGGCCCGACGAACTTCGGCGCGACCGTCGATTTCGAGAACCACGTCGGAGACGTCGCCACTCCCCACCCGCCCGACCAGGAGGTAGACGAAGTGTTCATCGCGAATGTGCGGGGCAACTGGTACCTCGTGGTCCCCCAGGGCACCGGCAAGCCACGGGCGGTGGTCCTTGGTGGCGACAGCAACGCCGCCGCTTCCGGCATCCCCGTCCTGAACTTCAGCTGGGATCCGTCGATCAACGCGCTCAGGGCCGCGGTCGACGGCATCGGTTGAGAGGTGGCGTGCCGCGTCACGACGGCCCGGGATCGAATGCCACCGCTTACGCACGCCGCCGAGGCTTCGGCTGCCCGTTGAGGGCGGCGCTGACGTGGATCTCGCTGTCGGCACGGCACCGTCCCGGGTCGATTGCCCGGTGGCGCTGTCCACGATGATCGTCGGGTCACCGTGCCCGCCCTCGACCAGGTGGCCGCGATGCGGGGCCTCGACTCGGGCCTCGCGACGAACGCGGTGGCAGTCCGGGGCTGGCGGGGGCGCAGTACGCTGCCGCCGACTTCATCGAAAGGAACATGCATGCGCAGGACGCTGCTGCCGCTGGCCGCGCTCGCCCTCGTCTTCGTGGCGGGCGGGTGCACGATCGAGATCAACGGCGGTGCCACGCCTGGCCCCGACGGCACCACCGCGCCGTCGGACTCGCCGGTGGCCGAGCCGCCGTTCGGCGACGGCAGCAGCGCGGACGACAACGTCTCGCCGACCGCCGCGCCGACCGCGAAGGTCGCCGCGCTCACCTGCGACCAGGTGGCCGAATCGGAGCTGGGCAGCGCCAAGGTGCGCTACAACGACTACCCCGACCCGATCCCGCTGACCGAGGGGCGCTGGGCCGGTGAGGACGGCGTGGTGGTCGCCCTGCAACCGCCGTGCGCGATCGGTGACCTGACCGGCGACGGCGCTGCCGACGCGGTGCGCGCGATCATGCTCGACGGCGGCGGGACGGGCAAGTTCTGGGGCATCGTGCTCTGGCGCAACGTCAAGGGCGTCCCGGCCTACGTCGGCACGGTCGACCTCGGCGACCGCACCCCGGTCGAGAAGGTCACCATCAGTGCCGGCCAGGCGCAGGTGGTCTATCTGACCCGACCCGACGACGCCTCGATGGCCGAGTTGGTGATCGAGCGGACGGGCACCTACCGGCTCATCGACGGCAAGCTGCAGGAGATCGGGTACGTCGACAAGCCGCATTCCTAGTCCGCGCCGGCTCTGGTCTGCGGACCGGCGAGGGAGGACCACGCGCTGACGTCACCGCCCATCGATGCGGCATCGCCAGCGCGTGGCCCGTCCTGCCCCCCGGCAGTCAGCAATAGATGTCGAGCACCGTGATCCAGTGGTCGTTGTAGAACACGTCGATCTTCTTGAAGTTGCAGCGCAGCACGCCGGTACCGCCGTCGGCGGTGCCGGTGCCGTTCGATGGCTGGAAGGTGGTCACGCCGCCCGGGTACCCCGTCCCACCGTGGTGGGCATAGCCGGGAATGTCGGACGACACCGGAGGGATCACCGGAACGACGCCCGGGGGCAGCGGATCACACATCATTCCCCGGCGCATCAGGGTCACGTCCTGGCTGGCGCGGGTGCCCGTCTGCTGTTTCCAGGCCGAGTTCTCCATCTCGGAGGCTGCCGTCTCGTAGTCCCCCCGGTCGAGGGCTGCCAGCATGTTGTGGAACTGGGCCACACCGGCCCGTCCGAGGTTGAAGATCATGTCGATCACGACGGCCTGCCGGGCCGTCGACAGTTGGTCGAAGTTCACGAGCAGGGTGTACGCGTCGCTGGTCGCTTCCGCGATGGTCTGCTCGAACAGGATGGTGATCTGGACCTGTGTCAGGTCGACCCGGCCGGCCCGTACGTCGTCGTAGTTGGCGCCTACGGCGGCAAGGCGCGCTCGGGCGTCGGCCCGGTCGAGATTGAAGCCGATGCCGACCGTCGGGTGTCCCTTCGTGTCGACGTAGACGTGCGGATCCCCGGCGAGTCCGCGCGGGCTCTCGTGTTTGGCGACGAAGTCCTTGAACTCGCTGATCTCCATGTCGCGCGGCGCCTTGCCGATCGGACAGGGCCCGGCCGATGGCTCCGTCGGCCTGGTCGGCGGACGTTGCGGGCCATCGGCCGTGGCGGGATCCGGCCCCACCACGACGGCAGCGACGAACATGACGCTCACGCCGACCAGGAGCAGAACCATACTGGTACGCCAGCGGCGCGGGAACAGGCGCATCGGACCTCTCTTCACGGCACGGTGGAATCCGCACGACCGGATGAAACGGCGAGAAGTGCGGGGGACAGAGGCTTTCTCAAGCCCTCATGGCGACTCAGGCTAGCCACGCGTTCCGTTCGGCCACCATCCCAGAACTATGGGATATCCGGTTGTTTCCTCCTCTTGGAGGAGGTCGACAAGCCTGCGCACGCGGTGTTCCCGGGGCTGCCCCGTTCGCCGCTCCGCCCCGATTGACTTGTCGCAAGGCTTGACGCATCATCTTGAGACAAGGGTTGCGACATAGGAGACGACATGCCGAAGACGACGGTGCCGGACGTCGACCCACCCGCGCGTCCGGCGGACCTGGAGCGGGCCGGCGAGTGGCTGGCCGGGCACGGCCTGGCCGGCGCGGGGGCGACCCCGTTGCTGGCGACGCGGCTGGCCGTCCGGCGACGCGCCCGTCTGGCCGCTTCCGTCCTGCTGGCCGTGTTCATCATCGCGGTCGCTCTCATCTACACCGGCGCCACCTTTGACGGTTGGGGGTCGTACCGGCGCTGGTCGCTGTTGGTCCTGACGGCGCTGGTGGTCGGGTTGGTGCTGGCCCAGTCGCTGCTGGACTGGCGGGTGCGGCAGGCCGACCGCCGGGCCGGCGCGACGTTGTCGCGACGGGCGGCCCTCCCGGTCCGGCTCGGCTGGCGCACCGTGCTCGGCTGGCCGCGCGCCGCGGTCGCGGTCGCCACCGTCGCGGGCGCGGTGGCGCTGGCGGTCGCCGCCCTGACCCGGCCGGACTCCACCACGAGGCACGCGGCGGTCGTCCTGCTCATCGGCCTGTGCGGGGTCGCGGTCGGCATGGTGGTGCAGTTGCGCCACATCGTGACGCACCCGGTCGTGGCAGACGACGAGGTCTCGCTGACCGCCGACGTCATCATGCGGGTCGAGGACGCCCGGGACGTCGCCGTGCCGACCGTGGTGTGGTCGCTGCCGGTCGTGTCGGTGTTCAGCACCGCCCTTGGTTGGTGGAACGCCGCCTGGCTTGCCTTCATCGTCCTGGGCGTCGTCACGCTCGCCGTGATCAACTCGCGGACCGCGCGCAGCGGCATGGTGGCGCGGCAAGCCACGGGCACCCGGCGAGCCGCATGATCGTCATCGACTCGGCGTCGCCCGTCCCGCCGTTCGAGCAGCTCCGTGCCCAGCTCGCCCAGCAGATCCAGGACCGCGCGCTGGCCGTGGGTGCCCGGCTGCCGACCATCCGCCGGCTGGCCGCAGACCTCGGCCTGGCCGTCAACACCGTCGGCCGCGCCTACCGGGAACTGGAGGAAGCGGGGTTGATCGAGACCCGCGGGCCAGCCGGCTCGTTCGTGTCCGCAGCCGGCGAGAAGGGACGCGAACGGGCAAGCCGGGCCGCCGCCGAGTACGCCGCCGTCATCGCCAGCATCGGCCTCGACGCCAACGAGGCCCTCCGCATCGTCCAGGCGGCTCTGCACAGGCGCATCGCCGTGTCCCCCGGCACACCCGAGGCGAACGAAACGTGACCTGGCCGCGCCCGGCGGCCTCCCGGGCGGACAACGCGGCCGTCGCGCTGGACGGGTCCATCGATCGGGTACGGCGTGCGCACCCGGACCGCCCGGA
The DNA here is from genome assembly GCF_042889525.1 of Micromonospora sp. NPDC002575. Lineage (NCBI taxonomy): Bacteria > Bacillati > Actinomycetota > Actinomycetes > Micromonosporales > Micromonosporaceae > Micromonospora > Micromonospora sp. NPDC002575. The sequence goes on from NZ_JBIARA010000014.1 coordinate 84,397, forward strand.
GCTGTGGGCGGCGCTGATCCACACCGGCCCCTGACCCGCCGGCCCGACTAAACCCGGGTCACAGGCAGGGGGCGCCGTTGAGGGAGAAGCTCGTGGGGGCGGCGTTGCTGCCGCTCCACGTGCCCTGGAAGCCGAAGGTGACGCTCGCGCCGGCCGCGATCGTGCCGTTCCAGTTGGCGTTGCGGATCGTGACGGCGGAGCCGGACTGGGCGTAGGTGGCGCTCCAGAGCGTCGTGATCCGCTGTTCGCCCGGGAACGTGAAGGCCAGGGCCCAGCCGTCGACGGCGGCCGTGGCGGCGTTCTTGACCGTGACGTCGGCGACGAATCCGCCGGGCCATTCCGACTGCTTCTGGTAGGTCACCTCACAGGTGGGGCTGGGCGGCGGAGTGGTCGGGCCGGTCGGCGGGTCGACCCGGACCTCGTTGGTCGCGATCGACACGTTGCCCGCCGCGTCCCGGGCCCGTACGTAGTAGCGGTTGGGCGCGGACGGCGCGAGTGACACCTGGTAGCTGGTGCCCGGCACGGTGGCCACCAGCATCGAGTTGAAGACCCCGTCCCAGCGGTAGACGTGGTAGCCGGTCACCCCGACGTTGTCCGTCGACGGCGTCCAGCTCAGCTTGGCGGTCGTGGTGGTCACGTCGGTGACGGTCAGCGTCCCCGGGGCGCTCGGCGGCACGGTGTCGGGGCCGGCGTCGGTCGCCGGGGTGACGATGGTCAGCGGGTCTGACGACGGTGAGCTGTGCCCGCCCGAGTCGCTGGCCTGCACGATGACGCGATACTGCGTGGCCGGCTTGAGGGTGATCGTGGCCGTGGTGACGTTGCCGACCCGGACGGATTCCCCCAGGTCGTGGAACGCCTGGAAGTATCCGATCGTGTATCCGGTGACGTCGCAGCACCCGGGCTCGGCGGCCGTCCAGGTCAGGGTGGCCGACGTCGAGGTGATCCGGCTGACCGCCAGGTCTCTCGGCGGGGTCGGCGGGAGGTCGGCCGGGGGCGTCGAGCTGGTCGCGTCGACCGTGTTGGACGCGGCCGACAGGTTGCCCGCGGCGTCCTTGGCGCGCACGTAGAACTGGATGCGTGGGCCGGGTCCCGTCGTGGCCGAGGGTGGCAGCTGGTACGTCGTCGACGTGGTGGTGCCGAGCAGCAGGGAGGTGTACCAGCCGTCGTACCTGTAGACCTGGTAGCCGGTCACGCCGACGTTGTCCGGCGCGGCCGACCAGTACAGGGTGCCGTTGCGGTTGGTCAGGTTCGTCGGCGAGCCCGGCGGCACGGTGTCCGGGCCGCTGTCGGTGGCCGGCGCCACCACGACGATCTGGTTCGACCAGGGGGAGGTGCGTCCCGTCGAGTCCTTGGCCGCCACCCTGATGGTGTACTGGCGGGTCGGCGAGATGGTGATCGTGGCGGTGGTGACGTTCCCGACCGTGGTGGTCGGGACCACGTCGCTGAACGGCTCGGGGTACATGATGGTGTAGTTGGTGATCGCGCAACAGCCGGGGACGGCGGCGGCCCAGCTCAGGGTGACCGCCGTCGAGGTCACCCGGGTGGCCGTGAGCAGCGTCGGTGGGGCCGGCGGCGCCGGTGTGCTGGGCGGGGTCGACGGCGGGGCGGTGGCCGCCCGCGTCGAGACGGTGCCGGCGCCGGCCGCGGGTGTGGTCACCAGACCCACGCCCAGCACCGCGGCGGGCAGGGCGGCGACGGCCACGAAGGCCGGCCACAGGCGGCGGAACAACGATCCGGGACTGGCGTTCACCATACGTGAACCATGTCGCTACAGATAGATGAACGTCAAGATGATGCCTGACAGCTGAGATGCGCGACGGTGCGGCGTGGGATGCGTCCGACGGCGCTGGTGCACCGCAGCGATCAGTGGCGGCGGTGCCCGTGCAGGAAGCACGACAGCAGGTGCCTGAACTCGTCCGGATGCTCGATCGCCGGCACGTGCCCGCATCGGCCGAGCACGTGCAGACGGACATCGGCCAGGTGTCCGAGCAGGGGCTGGGCTGCCGTCGCGAGCGGGGTGACCCGGTCCTCTGCGCCGTGGACGAGCAGCACGGGCGCGCGCACCGCCGCCAGCGTCTGCGCCGAGAGGGTGAGGTCGTCGGCCCAGCGCGCCCTGGGCGGCGGGAACAACGACGCGAACGCGGCTGCCCCCGCCCGCATCGCGGCGGCACGGGCCTCGACGGCCGCATCGGTCACGAGCGCCTGGTCGAGGACGAGGCGACTGAGCATGTCCCGGGCCCCGGGCGGGCCGGCGGGGGCGGCCCAGATCGCGTCGAGCTCGGCCGACAGCGGCGCCCCGGGGGCGCCCATCGTCGAGACCGCCACGACACGGGTGACCTGCCGGGGGCGCGCGGCGGCCAACGCCAGCGCCACGGCGCCGCCCATGGAGTGACCCACCACGGCGTAGTGCTCGATGCCGAGAGCGTCCATCAGGCCCGCGGCCTGCTCCGTCCACAGCCGGAGCCCACCCCGGGCGCCCGCCGGGACGGGCGTGCGGCCGAACCCCGCCTGGTCGGGGGCCAGCACGTGCCAGGACGTGCCCAGCGCCTGCGCCGTCGGCGCCCAGGCTCCGGACCCGGTCGTGCCGGGTCCGGAGCCGTGCAGCATCAGCACCGCCGGCCCGGCGCCGCTCTCGAAGACGTGGACGGGGGAGCCGTCGACGGTGACGGTCCGACGTGCCGTCACCGGAGCAGGCCGGGTGCGCTCATGCCGACGCGGGGTCGACGGACTTCGAGAAGACCTCCATCATCGCCCTGCCGAACTGCGGCATGTCGGGCCACCCCCGGCAGGAGACGAGGTTGCCGTCCACGACGTCGGGAGCGTCGACGACCGTCGCGCCCGCGTTCTCCATGTCACCGGTGATCGGGGGGAAGCACGCGGTCTTCCGGCCCTTCAGCAGCCCGTACACCGCTGGCACCTGCGCGCCGTGGCACACCAGCGCGATGGGGAGGTTGCGGGCGAAGAAGTGCTCGGTGATGCGCCTGACGTCGGCGTCGACCCGGATCCACTCGGGGGCCCGTCCCCCGGGGATGATGAGGGCGTCGTAGCGCTCGACGTCGACCTCGGCCCAGGGCACGTCGACCGGCAGCTTCCGGCCGTTCTTCTCCACGTAGGCGTCGGAGTTGGGGTCGAACTCGTGGATGACCAGTTGCACGTCGCGTCTCGTCCGCGACGAGACGTCGACGTCCCAGCCGCCCTCCTGCACGCGGTAGTAGGGGTACATGGTGTCGAGTTCCTCGGCGGCGTCGCCGGTCAGGAGCAGCGCTCTGGGCACCTGCTTCTCCTCGCATTGTGGTGGCGGTGAGGTGGACGCGATCCAATCCGATCCGATTGGGCTAGCATTCCTCCGCCCCGCCCGCCCGTCAAGCCTCTACCGCCATCGGGTCCGCGTCCCTGATCTCGTCGAACAGCCGCCGGAAACGCTCGCCGGACCGCAGGATGTGCCGACGCATCGCGTAGGCGGCGGCGTCGGGGTCACGCGCGGCGATCGCGGCCACGACGTCCTCGTGCTCGGCCATGGCCAGGTGGGTGACCTGGGTGTCGTGGTGCAGCCGGAAGAGGTGCACGTGACTGTGCAGGCGAGCGAGCGTTTCACGGATGACCTGGTTCTCGGCGCTCAGGGCGACGAGATCGTGGAAGGCGGCGTCGCGCAGCCCGAAGGCGCCATAGGCCGTGGGCCCGCTGCCCCCCTCCAGCTCCGCCATCTCCTCCAGCATTCGCCGCAGGCCGGCGACCTGCGCCAAGGATGCGCGTTCGGCGGCTCTGCGCGCCGCCGCCGGCTCGAGAAGCAGGCGGACCTCGAGCATGTCCTCGAACCGGTTGCGGGTGATCTGGGGTGGAATGCGGTAGCCGGCATGGGGCACACGCACGACCAGGCCCTCGGCCTCCATGCGGTTCAGGGCGTCCCGGATCGGCGTCTGCGAGACCCCCAGCTCCCGCGCCAGGACGTCGATCGTGACGCGGGAGCCGGGCTCGATCCGTAGCGACATGAGCTGCCCGAGCAGCGTGTCGTACACCTCGTCGGCAAGCCGGCCGCCAGATCTTCCCGGCGACGTTCCGCCCGTCACGCCCCTACGGCCCCGCGCGATCATCGCTTCGTCGTCCATCGTGACGTGAGGTCCTTTCCTGCATCTTCGGGAACCTGTTGACATCAGTCACAACGCTGCGACATGCTGACGCCCCCGCTCGATCGTATAGGAAATCCGGACGAGCGCCCGTCATCCTGCACCGCCGGAACCACCTACCACCGCTCCACTCGATCACCTGATCGCTCCCATGAGCATGCTCGACGTCCCTCCCCGGCCGTCACCGGGCCGGATGGGCGGAGGGCCGCTCGACGGCGCGAGGACCCGGCGCGTCCCGGCGCGCTCGCGACGCCGACCCCCGCGGGTCGGCCCCGCGACGGCCCGGCGACACGCCTGAACGACCCGGCACCTGCTCGGCGAAGCACCTAGCGAGGCTCCACACCCCCACCAGAAAGCAGGCCAGAAGATGCGGCATCCGAAGCTGACAGGACGATTGTCCGTTCCCGGGCGAAAGGCGCGGCTGGCGACGGCGGCCATGCTGCTGGTCGCCACCACCCTGGCGGCCTGCGGCGATGGCCAGGGCGACGACGCGAAGGCGAGCGCCCCCAAGGCTCCGGCGACCATCCCGGAACTCACCAACGACCCGCTGACCCTCAGCTTCATCTGGTTCGACTGGCCTCCCGCCCACGCGCTGGAAGCCTTCGCGAACGCCGAGTACAAGAAGGTGCGGCCGAACGCGACCATCAAGGTCAACACTGTGCCGAACGCGAACTGGCACGACGCGATGTTCACCCAGTTCGCCGCGCGCAAGACCGACTTCGACATCGCGATCCTGGACTCGCAGCACATCGGCGAGGCCGTGACGAACGGCAACATCCTCGACCTCACCGACTTCGTCAAGAACAACATCGACGTCAACGCCTACAACCCGTACCTCCTGGCGGCCTACGGCCAGTTCCCGCAGGCGGAGACCGGCAAGCGCGACGAGAACGCCAGCCTGTACGGGCTGCCGCTGCTCGGCGACACCTGGACGATGATCTACCGCAAGGACCTGATCGGCGACAAGCCACCGCAGACCTGGGACGAGATGATCTCAGTCGCCGAGAAGTGCCAGGCGGACAACCCCGGCGTCAGCGGGCTGGCCTTCCACCAGGCCAACGGCTCCGACGCCGCGGCCGTCACCTACAACACGGTCAACGGCGTCTACGGCGGCAACCTCTGGGACCCCAAGACGCGCAAGATCGAGGGCGTCCTCAACGACGCCGCGGGCCAGGAGGCGATGGACGTCCTGGTCAACAAGATGAAGCCGCTGACCGCCAAGGGCTCCGGCAACTGGTTCATCGACGAGGTCAACGCGGCGGTCGCCCAGGGCAAGGCATGCATCGCGTTCAACTGGATCGCGGCGAGCGGCGGCCTGCTCGATCCGAAGCAGTCGACGCTCGGCGCCACGCGGGAACAGATCCTCGACAAGCTGGGCTTCGCCACCCTGCCGAGCCAGAAGACGAACCTGGTCCCTCTCGGCGGCATGGGGATGCACGTCTCGGCCTACTCCCCCGCGGCGAACCAGGCGGAGGCCCTGAACTTCATGAAGTGGTTCGAGCAGGCCGACATCCAGAAGAAGTGGGCCGCGGCCGGTGGCGTGCCAGCGCGCACGGACGCCCTGGAGTCGCCGGAGTTCCTCAACGCCGGGCCGTTCAACCGGGTGTACGCCGACTCGGTTCCGCGGATGCGGGACATGTGGAACGTGCCCGAGTACGCGCGCCTCGTCGACATCGAGAACACCAACGTGAACGCGGCCCTCAACGGCGCGAAGAAGCCGAAGGACGCGCTCGACGACATCGCCAGGGAGCAGCAGGGCGTGCTCGACTCGAGCGGTCGCAAGGGCGGCGGCGGACTGTGAGTGACCCCGTACCTGCGACGACCGACCGTCCCGGGCAGGTGGCGTCTGCGACGCCGCCTGCACCGGGCCGGTCCCGCGGGCTGAGCGACCGCGGGCTCGCCGTGGCCTTCGTCTCCCCCGCGCTGCTGCTGTTGCTCGCCATGTCGGTGTTCCCGTTGGTGTGGGCGTTGTACCTGTCCTTCACCGACTACTCGGCCACCCGTGGGGGGCCCGCCAGTTTCGTCGGGTTCGGGAACTACACCGCCATCCTGACGTCGGCGCAGGTCCACCAGCGGGCCCTGACCACGTTGATCTACGTGGTCGGCGCGGTCGCCCTGCAGACCGGGCTCGGTTTCGCCATCGCCTACCTGATCAGCCGGCGCACGCACGGGCGGGGACTGCTGACCACGCTGTTCCTGGTGCCGATGATGCTGTCGCCGGTCGTGGTCGGCCTGTTCTGGCGATTCATGCTCGACGCGCAGTTCGGCGTGATCAACAGCATGCTCGGCTCGCTCGGTCTGGGGCAGGTGGAGTGGCTCACCCGGCAGCGAACGGCACTGGCTTCCCTGATCGTGGTCGACACCTGGCAGTGGACGCCGTTCATCATGCTCATCGCGCTCGCGGGCCTCACCGCGGTTCCCAAGTACCTGTACGAGGCCGCCTCGATCGACCGGGCGTCCGAGTGGTTCCGGTTCCGCACCATCACCCTGCCGCTGGTGTGGCCGCTGCTCCTCATCGCCGTGTTGTTCAGGGCCATCGAGGCGTTCCGGCTGTTCGACCTCGTCTACATCCTCACCAGCGGAGGCCCGGGTGTCTCCACCGAGACGTTGTCGTTCCACGTCTACAAGGTCGCGTTCCTGGGCTTCAACACCGGGACCGCCTCGGCGTACGGGATCCTCATGGTCCTCGTCGTCATCGTCCTCACGCAGCTCTACCTGCGCTACCTGAACAAGCTCAAGGAGGGCTGATGGCCGTCTCCGTCGACGAGGCCGTGTCCGCGGGTCCCGCCCGGGACCGCCGGCCTCCCGCGCGCCGCCGCGGCGGCCGGGGCCGCTCCGTGCTGGAGGTCGCGCTGCTGACCGTGCTGGCCGTCGTGATGCTCTTTCCGGTGCTGTGGATGATCGAGACATCCATCAAGGAGAACCGGGACGTCTACGCCATCCCGGCCGAGTTCTTCGGCTTCACGGTCACCATGGACCATTTCAGGGACGTGTTCGTCGCCCCCGGCGGCGGTCGCTCGGCCCTGTCCGCCTCCTTCCTCAACTCCGTCCTGGTCGCCGGGGCCTCCACCGTGCTGGCCACCGTGCTGGGGGTCCCGGCTGCCTGGGCCTACTCGCGCTTCGCCCTGAAGGCCAAGAAGGACCAGCTGTTCTTCATCCTGTCCACCCGCTTCATGCCGCCCGTGGTGGTCGTGATCCCGATCTTCCTCATGTACCGCCAGGTCGGACTCATCGACAGCAAGCTCGGCCTGATCCTCATCTACGCCGCGTACAACGTCCCGTTCACGATCTGGATGATGAAGGGGTTCATCGACGAGGTGCCCGCGGAGTACGAGGACGCCGCCATGCTCGACGGCTACACCCGTCTCCAGGCGTTCTGGAAATTCACCCTTCCCCTGCTCGTGCCCGGCATCGCCGCGACGGCGGTCTTCGCCCTCATCTTCTCGTGGAACGAGTTCGTGTTCGCCATCTTCCTGACGTCGAGCGACGACGTGCGGACGGCCCCACCCGCCATCGCCGGCCTCATCGGGGGCACCACCGTCGACTGGGGCCTCGTGGCCGCCGCCTCCGTGGTGTTCGCCCTGCCGGTGCTCGTCTTCGCCTACCTGGTGCGCAAGCACCTCGTCGCCGGCGTGACCCTCGGGGCGGTGCGACGCTGATGGCGGGCATCGAGGTGAGCGCCCTGCACAAGCGCTACCCGGACGGGACGGTCGCGGTCGAACACGTGGACCTGTCCATCGGCGACGGCGAGCTGTTCGTGATGCTCGGTCCCTCGGGCTGCGGCAAGACGACCACGCTGCGGGCCATAGCCGGCCTGGAGAGGCAGACGACGGGCGACATCCGCATCGGCGACACGCTGGTCAACGACCTGCCGCCCGCCGAGCGCGACATCGCCATGGTGTTCCAGTTCTACGCCCTCTACCCACACCTGAGAACCCGCGACAACCTGGCGTTCCCGCTGCGGGCCGAGGGCCTGCCCAAGTCGGAGGTGCGCGAGCGAGTCGACGAGGCCGCCCGGCTGATGCGGCTCGGCCCGCTGCTGAACCGGCGACCGCGCCAGCTCTCCGGCGGGGAGCAGCAGCGCGTCGCCCTCGCTCGCGCCCTGGTGCGACGGCCGCGCGCATTCCTCATGGACGAACCTCTCACCAATCTGGACGCGGAGCTGAGAGCGGACATGCGTACGGAGATCAAGCACCTGCAGGGAGAGCTGGGGACGACGATGGTCTACGTCACCCACGACCAGGTCGAGGCGATGTCGCTCGGCCACCGGATCGCCATCCTCAACAAGGGCCGCGTCGAGCAGATCGGCACGCCGCTGGAGGTCTACGACCGTCCCGCGAGTCTCTTCTGCGCCGCGTTCATCGGCTCCCCGCCGGTGAACCTCATCGAGGTGGAGGTGGCCGACGGGAAGCTGCGCGGCCAGGGCGGACTGGTCCTCACGCCACCGCCGGGCCTGCCGCGCGACCGTCGCCTGGTCGCAGGCGTCCGGCCGGAGGCGCTGGAGGTCACCGCACCGGGGGCGGAACGTTCCGTCCCGGCCCGCGTGGTCTCGGCGGAGTGGCTGGGCGACGAGATCATCTACGTGGTCGACCACGGCGGCCAACGCGACGTGCGCGTTCGGATGCCGCCGACCGTACGGTTCGCCGCTGACGCACCGGTCGGGCTGCGGCACACCGGCGGGACCCCGACGGTGTACGACGTGCGCACGGAAGAGCTGGTGGCCTGATGGGAACCGTGGCAGCGCACGGGCTGTGCAAGTCCTTCGGCAAGGTCCAGGCCCTGGACGGGGTGACGCTGGACGTGCCGGACGGCTCGTTCTTCGTCGTGCTCGGGCCCTCCGGGGCAGGCAAGACGACGACCCTGCGAGCGATCGCCGGCCTGGAGCAGCTCGACGCCGGGACGGTGCACCTGGACGGCCGGGACGCGACCGGTGACACCCCGGCCGCACGCGACCTGGCCATGGTCTTCCAGAGCTACGCCCTCTACCCGCGACACACGGTGTACGAGAACATCGCCTCGCCGCTGCGGGCGCGCCGCTGTTCGTCGAGCGAGATCGCCGCTGCCGTCGAGCGGATGTCGAGCCTGCTGCACATCGAACGTCTGCTGCGGCGGCGACCCGCGCAGCTGTCGGGCGGCGAGATGCAGCGGGTCGCCCTGGCCCGGGCGCTGGTCCGTCGCCCGCGCGCGTTCCTCATGGACGAGCCGCTGACGAACCTCGACCTCAAGCTCCGCGTCGAGATGCGCACCGAGCTCACCCGCATCCACCGCAGCCTCGGGGCGACCTTCGTCTACGTGACCAACGACCAGGTCGAGGCCCTGTCCATGGCCGACCAGGTCGCGGTCCTCAAGGAGGGAAAGGTGCAGCAGGTCGGCACGCCGACCGAGGTGTACGAGCGTCCCGCCAACCAGTGGGTCGCGGGATTCGTCGGGAGCCAGCCGATCAGCCTGCTCGCCTGCCACGCCGAGGGCGACCGGCTGGTCGGCGCGGAGGGCTGGACGCTGCCGCGGCCCCGGTGGGCCACCGCCGAGGACGGTCGTGCGCTGCTGCTGGGCCTGCGCGCGGAGGACCTGTCCGTCGAGCAGCGTGGAGACGCGTCGTTGTCGGGGGAGCTCTACGGGCTTGAGCCGCTCGGTGACCGAACGGTGGTCGACGTCCGGGTGGGGACGCAGATCCTCAAGGTCAAGGCGCGCCCCACCGTCACCGGTACGCCGGGCGAGCGGCTGCTTGTCACGGTCGACCTGGACCGTGCGCACCTGTTCGATGCGGGCACCGGGCTGTCGCTGTCCGCGGCCGGGCGGTGACCGCGCCGCCGACGAGGGCGGGTGCGGCGTCCGTCCACGCGCACGGCGCGGTCGCTGAGGCACGCCGGACATCACCAAGAACATCACAGGAGGCGACGCAATGAGTGACCCGATGACCGTCCTGGCCCCCGAGCACCGGCGGCTGCGGATCGGCGACGCCTGGCGCGACGCCACGAGCGGCGCCACCTTCGCCGTCGAGGACCCGGCCACCGGCAGGGCCATCGCCGAGGTGGCGGATGCCGACGTCGTCGACGGGCTCGCCGCCCTGGACGCGGCCAGCAAGGCAATGGCCGAGTGGGCGGCGACCCCGCCGCGGAGACGGTCGGAGTTGTTGACCGCGACGTACCGGGCGCTGACCGGCCGGTCCGAGGAGGTCGCCCGGCTGATAACGCTCGAGATGGGCAAGCCGCTCGCCGAGGCCCGGGCAGAGGTGGCCTACGGCGCCGAGTTCTTCCGGTGGTTCGCCGAGGAGGCGGTGCGCGTCGAGGGGCGCTACAGCACCGCTCCCGCGGGCGGATATCGCATCCTCACCGTGCCGAAGCCGGTCGGACCGTGCGTCTTCGTGACGCCCTGGAACTTTCCGCTGGCCATGGGCGCCCGCAAGATCGCTCCCGCGCTGGCTGCGGGCTGCACGACGATCACCAAGCCGGCGGCCCAGACGCCGCTGACCATGCTGCTCCTGGCCCGCATCATGGAGGAGGTCGGCGTGCCCCCGGGCGTCGTCAACGTGGTGACCACCAAGCGCTCCGGCGAGGTGGTCTCCGCGCTGCTGGCCGACAGTCGCACCCGCAAGCTGTCGTTCACCGGGTCGACCGAGGTCGGGCGCGTGCTGCTCCGGCAGGCTGCGGACAACGTGCTGCGTACCTCGATGGAACTGGGCGGGAACGCGGCCCTGATCGTGTGCGCCGACGCCGACCTGGACGTCGCGCTCGACGGCGCCATGGTGGCCAAGATGCGCAACATCGGGGAGTCCTGCATCGCGGCCAACCGGATCTACGTCGAGGAGCCGGTGCGCGAGGAGTTCACGGCGCGCTTCGCCGAGCGGATGGGCGCGCTGTCGGTGGGCCATGGTCTCGACGACGGCGTGGACGTCGGTGCGTTGATCGACGACGCCTCGGTCTCCGCGATCGACGGGCTCGTCGCCGACGCGGTCGAGCGCGGCGCCCGGGTGCTGGTGGGCGGCGCGCGTCCGGACGGGCCGGGGCACTTCTACCCGCCCACCGTCCTCGTCGACGTGCCCGACGACGCGCGGATGCTGCGGGCGGAGATCTTCGGCCCGGTGGCGCCGATCATCTCGTTCACGTCCGACGACGAGGTGCTGGCGAAGGCCAACGACACCGAGCACGGCCTGGTCGGATACGTCTTCACCCGTGACCTGCAGCGGGCGCTCCGGTTCGCCGAGGGGCTGGACACGGGGATGGTCGGCATCAACCGTGGTCTGATCTCGGACCCGTCGGCTCCGTTCGGGGGCGTGAAGCAGTCCGGGATCGGCAAGGAGGGGTCGCACGAGGGCATCCTCGAATACCTCGACCTCACCTACGCGGCGATCGACCTGCCGTGACCGGGCCGCTGTTCCGGTCGCCCGGCGCACGCGCCCGCGCCACCCGGGCGGCCCGCCCCGCCGACGCCGTCCCGGTCCCGCAGGCGACCCGGACGTCCGCCCAGCACATCGCCGCCGACGTTCCGGAGAGGCACCGACATGCTTGAGACCGTCCGCGGACCACGCCAGCTGATAGTGGGCGAAGGGGTCGCGCAGAACATCCCACGGGTGGTGGCCGAGAGTGGCTCGCGCGTCCTCATCGTGACCGACCGGGTTCTTCTCGGGCAGCCGGGCGTGGCCGGGATCGTGGCCGCCGTGCGGGAGAGGGTCGAGGCCGTCGAGGTGTTCGCCGACGCGACCCCGGACGTGCCGCTCGCCGACGTCGACCTGGCCGTCTCGGCCGCCGCGAAGGTGGACGCCGACGTGATCCTCGCCATCGGGGGTGGCACGGTGATCGACCTCGCCAAGATCGTCGGCGTCATCCGACGCCACGGTGGGACGCCCCGCGACTTCTACGGCGAGTCGAAGGTGCCGGGGCCGACCTTTCCTCTCGTCGCGGTCCCGACGACGTCAGGCACCGGCTCCGAGCTCACGCCCGTCTCGGTGTTGACCGATCCGGACCGCGAGCTGAAGGTGGGGGTCTCCAGCGTCCACATCGTGCCCGACTTCGCCATCGTCGACCCCGAACTCACCTACACCTGCCCCGCGACCGTCACCGCCCACTCCGGCATCGACGCGTTCTGTCACGCGGTGGAGAGCTACACCGCGCGACCCCGGGCCCTCGGACCGCGCGACCCGGTGGAGCAGGTGTTCCTCGGCCGCAACCCGATCACCGACCACTACGCGCTCCTGGCCGCGGAGCGGATCGCCCGTAGCCTGCGGCGTGCGGTCAGGGACGGGGGCGACACGGACGCGCGCGCGGACATGTCCTATGGGTCCATGCTCGCCGGGCTCGCCTTCTCCCACGCGGGCAACGCGGCCCCGCACGCTCTCCAGTACCCCATCGGCGCGGCCACGCACACGCCGCACGGCCTGGGCGTCGGGCTGCTGCTGCCCTACGCGCTGGACGCGGCCAGGGACGCCATCAGCGACCGGTTGGCCGTCCTCGCCGGGGTGTGCGGGCTCGACGTGGCCGACGCCTCGGATGCCGAGGCCGCAGACGCGTTCCTCACCTGGCTCGACGGGCTCCTTGCCGACATCGGCATCCCGCCGACCTTGGCGGACATCGGCGTGGCCCGCGCCGACCTCCCGCGCTTCGCGGAGATGGCCAGCGGCGTCACCCGCTTGATCCAGAACCATCCGGGCCCGACCGACACCGCCAGCCTGACCGCGATCCTCGAAGCGGCCTGGACCGGGGATCGGCCCCGACACGCCTGACCGCGAGCAGCGCCGGTGGTCCGCGCGCGCCGAGCACGGCGGCGTGGCGGGTGTCGGCGGGCGGGGGGTCAGCCACTCCCCCCGACGGTGAAGGCCCACGTCTCGCACTTCCTGACCAAGCTGGATCTCGACGACCGTACCCAGATCGCCCTGCTCGTCCACGACGGCCGGCTCCGCTGACGACAGGCTGATGGAGGACTCCCGGTCGACGCTGGAACAACACCCGCCGCGCCCAGCTCAGTCTGCGCCGGTCGCATACTGAGCGTGACCTCGCTGGTGTTTGCACGTTGTCGGAGACTCCATGCAAACCCAGCGAGGTCCACACCGCACGGGGGGCCTCAACCCGGACGGTTACCGACAAGGCCCACGGCAGACCTGCCGACAGCCCGACGGGATCGGGTCGAGCAGGGATCTCTGCCGCGCAAGCCGGACGTGCCGTGGGTCCGCTCGCGCCGGTGGCCCGAATGCTCGGCGGACCGTCGGCTTCGTCGAGGGTGAGCGCTCACACAGGCGACGCGGTGCGACTGGAGCGTTCACAGCAGGGACGGTTCGATCAGCCCCGATTTGATCGCGGTGACCACGGCCATCGTCCTGTTCGGCGAGCCGAGCTTGAGCAGCAGGCTTGCCACCAGGCGTTTCGCTCCGTGGTCGGAGATGCTCAGTCGGCGGGCGATCTGCTTGTTGCTGAGCCCGTCGGCGAGCAGCGCCAGGGTCTCGCTCTCCCGGCTGGTCAGCTTGGCCAGTCGGGCTGCGCGGGCGGGCAGCGGAGCCGCCGCGCGCCGGATCAGTTCGCTTGCGAGTCGGGCCGGGATCTGGCTCTTGCCGACGGCCACCCGGCGGACCGCCTCGTCGATGCTGGTGGGGGTCAGGTCCTGGCGGGCCAGGAAGCCGTGGGCCCACGGGGGCGCGTCCTTGAGCGCGGTGCGCAGGTCGGTCGCGTCGACCAGGACGAGGACCTTGGTCTGGACGCCGTCCGGGAGCTGGCAGCTGCCGTAGCCGGCCTCCGCGATGATCAGAATGTCGACCGGCGTGGTCGACATGAGCTGGCAGGCCTGTTCCCAGCTCTCGCAGTAGATATCGTTTTCGACGATGGCGAGGTCGTCCAGTATGGAGTCCAGGCCGCGGCGCACGAGCTCATTGCTGGCGCAGACGGCGACGGTGAGGTGGAGGTCGACCGGCACTTCCCGCGATCCGATCTGGGTCATCGCTCGCGAATTCCCTTCAGGCCGCGGTTCGGCCGGGGCTGGTCGCCAACTGGGTGCGGAGAGAACGGCGGGAGCGGCAGCGCGGTTGCGGGACCGTATGCGGTGTTGCCGAACCGTGATCGGTGTCCCGAGTCTTCGCTGCTGAGCCCTCCGAAGGAAGGCAGACTTTCGAAATCCACTGCGGATCCCCCTTCGTCACCAGCCGACCACGGTTTCCCCCGCTGTGGCGTGCGGCGGTCGGCGAGCTTCTGTCCTATATAGACAACCCTCCACGGGGCCGTTGGTCAACAGTTGGCTCATGTGAAACGGCTGAGTGGGTGGATAGATCTTGAGGCTCGGGATATTAATTGACTGTTGTCACTGTTTTGGGTAACGTTCCGGATTTCGAGCATGATGACCACCTGGGCGGGGTGACCGGGTGCGCCCGCGGTGTCCCCTGCCGGCATGTTTCGAGGCGTTTCGGCTGATCGGGATTGGTGGCTGCGTGGTTCATCCGGAGCTACCGACGTTCTTGTGGGTCAGGTTCCATGATCGTTCGGACGGCGGTGGGCAGCGGCCGGCGCGGCGCATGGTCGAGGGTCAAGGCGACGCCGCCGGCCGGGCGGCGACCTGGTGGCCGAGCGGGCACCGCAGGCGGTCTACTGCCTGGCCCCCACCTCGTGGCGTGGGCACGGGGCGGCCCTTGCGGTGGCGATGGATTCCACGGCGCCGGACGGTCGCGGCTCCGGGCGTCGGCCTGCCGCGCTGTCCGGCGGCGCGACACGGGCTTGCGCCCGGTCAGCCGACGCCGAGCCCGTGACGGTCCGACACGTCGCCCTGCCCGGCCCAGCGGTCGGCTACCTCGACCAGCCGATCGAGGTAGCCCAGTGGGTCGGGGTCGGCCAGCAGCCGGTCGGTCCGGGCCGGGCACGGGCAGCCGTCCCACGCCATCGCCGGGGCCAGCGCATCGGCCCGGGGGTGCAGCCGGAATGCCGACAGCGCCTCGACCAACACCGGACGGCACAGCTCACAGCTGTCCGGCCGGGACTGCACGACGTCGTCCAGCTGTGGGTTGAACCAGGAGATGTCGAGGTCGCCGCAGCCGTCGGGGCCGATGGCGTCGTCGGCGCACGCGGCGAGCAGCCGGACCAGCATCCACAGCGTCGGCGGTTCCCACAGCCCCTGATCGTGCGCCCAACCGAGCAGGGTGCCGGCCTTCGCGCTCAGCGGGAAGACCATCTGGGTGCGGTACCCGGCCGCCCGCGCGCCGCGCACCCCGGCCAGCGTGTCCAGGTAGGCTTCCCTCGGGGACAGGCCCAGGCCGCCGAGGGTGATGTTGGCGATCGGGTCGAAGCCCAGGTCGAGCAGCGTGCCCGCGGTGTCCAGGTAGGCCTGCTGGCGGGTCGGCTTGAGGTGGCACATGGAGCGCACCTGCGGATCCCACGACTCGACGCCGATCTGGCACACCAGCCGCGTGCCGGCGGGGAAGTGCCGCCGCAGCCGGTCGAGCTTGTCGCGGTCGCAGACCTCGGGGCGGCTCTCGAACGCGAACGTGGCCGGGTGTCGCGCGGCTGCTGCGCGCAGCAGCCGGTCCCGCATCTCCGCAGGCACCTCCCGCTCGTCGAGCAGGCTCCCGGACGGCGAGAGATACAGGCAGGCGGCCTCGGGAACAGTGGCCAGTTTGCGCTCGACCGAATGTGCGACGACCTCCGGGCGGATTTCCGGGCCGATGCCGTAGTTGCACATGCTGCACTGGCCGGCCCGGTCGTACGTGCAGCCTCGGGTGCGGAACCAGAACTGATACATCTGGTACTCGCTGCGCGGGACGCCGAAGGTCACCGGATAGGTGCGCAGGAACACATTGTTGTACTCGGGGTAGAGCGGGCGTCCAGCACGAATGGCAATGTTCGCGCGGACCAGCGCGTGCCGAAGGCGACGTTTCTCCGAATCGTTCATAGAAATTGCTCCCGCGTCCGGTTGGTGGTTGTGCGCCGACCGCCCGGATACGAGGAATCGGTATCGCCTTTAGGCACCCGTGGCCGGTGAGGACGCCGCTTCGGGCATCCCGGGCAAGCCTCGAACCAATTGGCTCGATTCTTCCCCGGCCATGCTACGCAGCGCTGGCGAGATCGCCCCCGGTCGTGCGGGGCACACATTCGGGCGATGGTCCGGCGCGACCGGCGGCCATACCCGATCAGCCGGGTTCGGAAGTGCGCGCTTCCCGTCCTTACCCCGGCTCACACCGGGTGCCTATGTTGATCGGCGTCATCCGGCAGCTTGAACGCAGACGGGACGGGACACGTGGCGCAGACTCCACCAGATTTCCTCGGACGGATTCGGTCCGCGCTCGGTGCGCCCGGGCCACTGGTGCTGCTCGGCAACTTCGAGGTCGAGGACCAGTGGGCCCGGGAACAGCCGGGCCTGCCGCGGCTGTCCTCGGCCGGCAGCCGTGCCGTGGTGAACCGGATGGACGAGTTCGCGCTGCTGCTCGGCGACGCGGGCGACACCGTGGTCCTCAAGGCGGCCCCGGACCCGGACTACCTGGCCTACCTGCACGAGCTCGAGCTCCCGGTGCCGCGGGTGCTGGCCTGCGGCACCCAGGATGCCCAGCAGACCGTCACCGAGGACGCGCTGGCCGACTCCCGGCTGGTCGACGAGCTGCGCCTGCTCGCCGCCGACGGCGCCCGGCTGTGGCCGCACGGTGTCTCCGCGGTGGAGGAGAAGCTGGCCGAGGCCGCCGGCCTGCCCCTGTGCGCACCGGACGCCCGGCTGTGCATCCGGGTGAACAGCAAGATCTACAGCCGGCGCATCGGCGACGAGCTGGGACTGCGCCAGCCGACGGGCTGGGCGTGCGACACCCTCGACGAGCTGGAGGAGATCGCCGGCCCGGTCGCCGACCTGCTCGCCGCCGGCCGCCGGTTCGCGGTGAAGGACGCCCTCGGGGTGTCCGGCCGGGGCATCACCCTGGTGGACGACGTCCGGCGGTTCGAGCGGCTGTGCCGGATGATCCTGGCCCGGGAACGACGGGCCGGTTCCAGCCGGGCCGACGTCGTCGTCGAGGAGTGGGTGGCCAAGGAGACCGACCTCAACTACCAGGTGACGGTCGGCCGCGACGGGGCCGTCCACCTCGACTTCGTCAAGGAGGCGATCACCGAGGGCGGGATCCACAAGGGTCACCGCATCCCGGCCCGGTTGTCCGGGGCACAGGCCGCCGAACTGGCCGAGGTCGCCGCCGCGGTCGGCGCGCGCCTGCACCGCGACGGGTACTTCGGCGTGGCCGGGATCGACGCCATGATCGACCCCGACGGCCGGCTCTACCCGTTGGTGGAGATCAACGCCCGGAACAACATGTCGACCTACCAGGTGGGCATCCAGGAGCGGCTGATCTCGCCGGACGCGGTCGCGCTGGCCCGGCACTACCCGCTGCGGCTGCGCCGGCCGGTGGCCTTCCACCGGCTGCGGTCGGCGCTGGGCGAACTGCGGTTCGAGCGCCGGACCGGCGCAGGCTTCCTGGTGAACAACTTCGCCACCATGAACGCAGCCGCCCCCTCACCCGGCGACGGCCACGACGAGGCGGCCCGCCCGACGTTCGACGGCCGGCTCTACGGCATGGTCATCGGTCGCTCGGCCGACGAGGTCGCCGAGCTGGACCGGCGGGTGGGCGAGCGCCTCGCCGAGCTGGTCGGCGGTGCGGCATGACCGACACCATCGGCGGTCTGGCCGTCACCGACCTGGCCCGCGAGTTCGGCACGCCGCTGTACGTCTACGACGCCGACGTGCTGCGCGAGCGCTATCGGCAACTGCGCGAGGTGCTGCACCCCGACGTGGGGATCCTGTTCTCCCTGAAGGCGAACCCCAACGTGTCGATCTGCGCGGTCCTGCGGTCGCTCGGGGCCGGAGCCGAGGTGTCGTCCCTGGCCGAGCTGCTGATCGCCGGCCGCGCCGGGGTCGCCCCGCAGGACACCATCTTCCTCGGACCGGGCAAGTCCGTCCAGGAGATCGACGCCTGCCTGGCCGCCGGGGTGCACGCCATCGTCTGCGAGTCGTGGGGCGAGCTGGCCGAGATCGACGCGCTCGCGGCCCGGCGCGACACCGTCGCCCGGGTCGCGCTACGGATTAATCCGTCCTTCACCGTCAAGGGCTCCCGGCTGACGATGAGCGGCAAGCCACGGCAGTTCGGCATCGACGAGGAACAGGCGCTGGAGGCTGCGGCGCGGGTGGCCGGGTTGCGCAACGTCCGGCTGACCGGCGTGCACGTCTACATGGGAACCCGCATCCTGGCCGAGGAGGTGGCCGCCGAGAACACCACCCGCATCCTCGACCTGGCCGAGCGGGTCGCCGAGCGGCTGGGCTTCGAGCTGGAGACGGTGGACGTGGGCGGCGGCCTCGGGGTCGCCTACTTCGACGGCGAGCGCGACCTGGACCTGCGCCGGCTCGCCGACCTGGTCAACCCGGCGTTCGCGGCCTTCCGGGCCCGGCACCCGCGGACCCGGCTGTTCACCGAGCTCGGCCGCTTCCTCACCGCCGAGTCGGGCACCTATCTGGTGCGGGTCCGCCAGGTCAAGGAGTCCATGGGCGAGTGGTTCGCGGTGACCGACGGCGGGACCCACCACCACATGGCGGCGGTCGGCGTCGGCTCGTTCGTCAAGCGGGACTTCCCGATCCGGCTGCTCGGCCGGGAGGCGACCGAACCGGCCCCGAACTGGCGGGTCACCGGCCTGTTGTGCACCCCGAACGACACCCTGGCCACGCACACGCCGCTGCCGCCGCTGCGCCCCGGCGACCTGCTCGGGGTGCTGCGCTCGGGCGCCTACGGGCCCACCGCCTCACCGGTGCTGTTCCTCAGCCACGGCCATCCGGCCGAGGTGCTGGTCGACGCCGGGCGGCCGTACCTGATCAGGGATCGGGACCGGCCCGCCGACATCGTCGACCGGCAGCGCCTGTACGAGCCGGCGTCCGTGGCGTCCTCCGCCTCCACCCCCTGAACCCTCCTTACGGAAAGGCACAGGCATGACGAACACCGAAGCCGCTCTGACGCAGGCGCACACCCGTGTGGTCGACACGCTCGCGGAGATGATCCGACGCGACGCCGGCGCGCTGAGCGCGGACAAGCGCATCGTCGACGACCTCGGGCTGGACTCGACGAGCATCCTTGAGCTGCTGATGAAGCTGGAGGACGAGTTCGGGGTCGAGTTCGACCCGGACACGTTCGAGCCGCGTCACTTCGAGACGATCGGGACGCTCACCGAGTACGTGGCCGGTCAGGCCGAGGAGCAGGAGTAGCATGGCCGACCGCAGCGGCTTGGTCGCGGCCGACCGGTCCGAGACCCGACGCGCCATCGCCGGGCTGGCGCTGCCGATGACGATCGCCGACGTCGTGCTGTTCGTCGAGATCATCGGTGTGGTGGCGCTGCTCGGCCGGGTCAGCAACGAGGCGCTCTACATCCGGTCGTTGACCATGCCGATCCTGCTGCTGTTCGTCGCCATGAGCACGGCGTTCGCCATCACCTACCAGGTCATGGCGTCGATCAGCAGGGGACGCGAACGACCGGAGGACCTGGTTCCGACCGCGGTGGCGCTGTTGCGGGTGTTCGTGGTCACCGGGGTCGTGCTGTGCCTGGTGCTCTACCTCGGCTCCCCCGCGCTGGGCGCGCTGCTGGACGTGCCGGAGGCCGAGCGGGCCGAGTTCGTCCGGTTCCTGCGCTGGACGTCGCTGGCCAGCCTGACCGTGGTGCTGCCGGCGCTGTGCTCGGCGGCGCTGCGCGGGTTCGGGCACGCGCGGGCGGCCGCGGTGGTCACCCTCACCAGCGCGGCGGTCGAGTTCGCCCTCGTCGGCCTGCTCGGCTTCGGCACCGGGCTGGGGCTGTTCAGCGTGCCGATCGCGACCACGGTGGCGAGCGCTGCCGCGGCGGTCCCCGGCCTGTGGCTCATGCGTCGCCACCGGCTGTGGGGGCGTCTCACCGGAGTGCCGGTGCGCGGCGAGGTCGCCGGCTTCCTGCGGGGCGTCGGGCTGCCGGTCGCCCTGTCCTACGTGCTGATCTCGCTGTTCAACGTGGGCATGTTGTGGGTGCTGACGCCCTTCGGCCCGGACACGATCTCGGGCTACGCCGCGGCGTCCACGCTCCAGGCGTTGATCATCATCCCGGGCATCCAGCTCGGCGGGGCGACCGCGATCGTGATCAACCAACGGCGCGGCGCGGGCTCGGTGGACCGGGCGGAGCAGATCCTGCGCGCCGGGCTGGAGCTCACCTTCGTCTTCTACGCGGTGGTGGCGGCGGTCATCTGGCTGCTGCGCGACACGGTCGGGCGGATCGTCTCCGACGACCCGAGAGTGGTCGCCGCGGTCGGGCTCTACATCGGCGTGGTCGCCCTGACCTACGTGGCGCAGGGACCGGTGCTGGCCTCGCTGACGTTCCTGGAGCACATCGGCAACGGCACGCTCGCCCTGCTGCTCAACGTCATCTACTTCGCCGAGATCGTCGTCATCGGCGGGGTGCTGGCGCGGGCCCTCGACGACCCGACGGCGCTCTACGCGACCGCCGCCGTGGGCAACGTGGTCGGCCTGGCCGTGGTGGTGATCGCCGTTCGCCGGGTGCGCCGGATGCGCCCGGTGACCATGGTCGACGCCCCGCTTTCCGGCGGTCCGCGATGACGTCGCTGGTCGCGGTGGCGAGCCACATCCCGGAGGCGACGGTGCCGGTGGGCGCGTTCCTGCGCGAGCACGGCATCCCCGAGCCGCGGGTACGAATGTACGAGCGATTCTTCGGGTTCGACCGGATCCCGCTCGATCCGGCGGCCGGTCCGGCCGACCTGCTGGTCGCGGCGGTCAACGGGCTGCCCGACTTCGCCGCGTACCGGCCGCGGATCCGCTACGTGATCCAGGCGCGGACCATGCCGGTGGTCGCCCCGCACCCGGTCAACCCGCTCGCCGAGGCGTGCCGGCGGCTGGGGCTGGAGGGAACCACCGCGATCTGTCTCACCCAGCACGCCTGCGCCTCCGGGCTGCTGGCCGTCGAGGTGGCCGGAGAGCTGCTGGCCGCGGACCCCGATCCGCAGGCGTTGGCCCTGCTGGTGGCCGGGGAAAAGGCGTTCACCACGGCGGCCAAGGTGTTGGCCGACACCGGCGTCATGGGCGAGGGCGCGGCGGCGGTCCTGGTCGCGGCCGGCGGGGATCGGGACCGGATGCTGTCCTACGCGACCCGCACCTGCGGGAAGTTCCACCGCGGCGCCTGGCTCGACGAGGAGCTGACCGCGGCGTTCCACGACGAGTACCCGGCGCTGCTGGCCGAGGTGATCGACGCCGCGGTGCGCAGCGCCGGGCTCGACCTCGACGACATCGCGCTGATCCTGCCGCACAACGTCAACCGGATGTCGTGGCTGCGGGTGCTGCGGCTGCTCGGCGTGCGCGGCGCCGATCGGCTGTTCATGGACAACCTGGCCGGCTGCGGGCACTGCTTCGGGGCCGACAGCTTCATCAACTACCGGACCGCGGTCGACGCCGGACGGCTGCGGCCCGGCGACCGCTACCTGATGACCTCGGTGGGGCTGGGAGCGACCTTCTCGGCCATGGTCCTCGAGCACTGAGCCCGGTCGCCGCCGCACCGACCCGATCGAGCCCGCAGGAGGAGCCACCGGCATGTACATCACGGTTTCCCGACCGGCCGAAAACGGCCGGGCCGGGCCGCGGGAACTGCGCCTGGCCGCGGTCGCCCAGCGCACCGGGATCGACCGGCGCGAGTTCCGCCCGCACGACCACGACTACTTCCGCGACCTGTACGGCACCTTCGGGCTGGCGGCCGACCAGGAGGGGCTGGCGGCCGGGCGGGTGTCGTTCACCGACCTGGTCGCGGCCGTGCTGCCCGACCTGGACGGCCATGGCAACCGGTTCGACCTCGCCGTCATGGCCAGCGCGGCGCCGGACGCCGAGCCCGGCTTCCCGATGTGCTTCCTCGACTCGGCCGTCCCGGACGTCGGGCTGGTCTTCGGCGTCGCCGACCTGGGCCTGATCGGGGTGTTCACCGCGCTGTGGCTGGCCGAGAACCGCAGCCGGCTGGACGCCCGCCGGATCCTGGTGTTCGCCCTGGACCAGGCCAGCGTGCTGCACACCGAACCGGTGCCGGCGCACCTGCGGGTCGCCGAGGACGCGGTGACCGTGCTGGTCCTGGACGCCGACGCGGCGCACCGCGTCGAGACGGCGCAACCGTACCCCGTGCCGCCCGACGAGGTGGCGGCCTGCTGGTCGGCGCTGCTGGCCGGGGAGCAACCCGGGGCGGTCACCGCGCTGGCCGGGCCCGGCCTGGTGGCCGCCTGCGGCGACCGGCTCCCGGCGGGCACCGTCGCGGTGCCCGCCGGACGCCCGGCCAGCGGCATCTGGTCCGTGCTCGCCGCCGAGTGGGACGGCTGGCGTCGCACGGGCCGCCGGGTGCTGCTCGCCGACTACGACCCCGGGCTGGGCCAGTTCGCCCACTGCGCGATCACCGTTGAGCCCGGCCCCGCCGAGCCCGGCGCCGACGGCGCGCACATCGCCGACTCCGAGGAGCAGGAGAAGCAGCCATGACCAGAACAGGCACGGCCCTTGGCGCGGCGTGGCCGTCGATGCTCGCCGTCGCGCACGCGAGCGGCTGGCCGGCGGCGCTCACCGCGCTGCACGCCGCCGTCGATCCGGGGGTCGTGGTCCTCGGTCCGGCCGGTCACGGGCTGGTGCCCGACGAGCTGGCCGCGACCGCGGACCGACTGCGCCAGGGCGAGTGGGAATGGGCCCCGGACGACACCGTCGAGCGCCTGGACACCGGCGTACCCGGCCTGACCGGGTTGCGGGCCCGCCGGCCGGTGACCGCCGTCCGGGTGGCGGAGGCGCGGTCGTGGGCCACCGCGCTGGCCGGGCTGCGCCTCGGCCTGTCCTACCGGCTGCTCGAGGGCGCGCTGCGCTACCTCGACCGGCGGTACACCGGCGACGTGGTGCTGTTGCAGCACAGCGTGGTGAAGAGCGCGGTCGCCGACGTCGTCATGGAGCAGTTGCAGGTGCGCTGCGCGCTCGAAGGCGCCGGGCCCGACGGCCTCGACGCCCCGGCCGTCGCCGACCTGCACGCGCAGATCACCGCCGTCGACCGGGCCGGGGTCCGGCTGCTCGGCGCACACGGCTACGTCGAGGGCGGTCCGGGCAGCGCGGTGTACGTGTCCGAACTGCTCGCCGACGCCTACCGCGCCGGGGCCGGGTCGACGCCAGGGGGGTTCGACGAATGACCGAGCTCGAACCGCGGCTTCGCCGGTTGCAGGCCCAGGCCCGGGAATGGGCTGCGGAGATGCGTCCGTACGCCCTCGAGGTGGACCGGGACCCGGACGCGGTCGCCCGGGTGGCGCACCTGCCGGCGCTGGCCCGGGTGGCCGCCCTGCAGATCCCGCCGGAGTTCAACCCGGAACCGCTGGTGCTCGGCGACCAGACCTACTACCTCATGAGCGCGTCCGAGCGGGTGGTCTTCTTCGAGGAGGGGGCCTGCGCCGACCTGGGCATGATGCTCGGCTCGCCGGGCGGTCCCATGAGCGGCGTCGTGGTGGACGCGCTGGGCAGCCAGGAGCAGAAGGAGTGGTTCTTCGGTCGGCTGCTGGTCCGTCCGACCTGGACGTTCTTCGCCCTCTCCGAGCCCGAGCACGGCTCGGACGCCGCGAACATGGCGACCAGGCTGACGCCGTCCGCCGACCCGGACGGCCCGGCCCGACTCAACGGCGTCAAGCGCTACGTGGGCAACGCGGGACGGGCCGAGTTCGGCGTCGTCTTCGCCCGGACCGGGCCCGGTCCGCTGGGGTTCGCGGCCACGCTGGTCGACGCGACCGCCCCGGGGTTCGCCACCACCCCGGTGCGGACCATCGGCGTACGCGGGGCCGGGCTCGGCGAGATCACCCTCGACGACGTCGAGCTGCCGCCCGACCGGGTGCTCGGCGCCCACCTGCGGCCCAGCCGGCGCGGGATGGCCGCCTGGCTGCGCACGTTCAATCTGCTGCGCCCCGCGGTGGCGGTCATGGGGGTCGGCGTCGCCCGCGCCGCCTACGAGTACGTGCTGGCCGAGCGCAGCTCGTTGCGGGCCACCGAGCGGCTGCGCCTGGAGCGGATGGAGCGGGCCATCGCCACCACCCGGCGGATGCTGCGCGCCGCGGCCGCCGCGGTCGACCACGATCCGTCCGCCGGGCATCTCGCGTCGGCGGCGAAGGCCACCTCGGCGCGGCTGGCCGAACGCGTGACGCTGGCGGCCCTCGACTTCTTCGGCCCCGGGGCCCGGCTGGAACACCCGCTGCTGGACAAGCTGGTCCGCGACGCCGGTTCGGTGGAGTACATGGAGGGCACCAGCAACATCCAGCGGCTGGGCGTCTTCGGCGGCCTGCTGCGCGGCGCCTTCCCGCCGTTGCAGGCCGCCCGGCTGCCGACCGGAAGCTGATCCGACCGATGCCGACCGCGGAGGACAGGTGGGGACAATGACCGACGACATCGGCGAGCTGATGTCGGTCGTCGCGCACACGATGGGCGACGTGCTGCTGCGTGCGCCGCTGGCGCCGACCGAGGACTTCTTCGACAGCGGCGGCGACTCGATGCGGGCCGTCGAGGTGCTCTCCCGGCTGATCGAGCGGTACGAGCCGGTGGGCGAGGAGGCTGTCGAGCGGCTGCGCGCCGAACTCCTCACGGTGATCTTCGACGACGCCAGCCCCGCCGCGCTGGCCTCGGTCATCGTCGACCACCGCGGCGTCGAGGTGGAGACGTGACGACGACCCCGCGCAACGACGTGGCGGCCGGGGCCGAACCCGCCGCGGTCGACGAGCTCGCCTACTACGCCCGGCACAGCCCGGTCACCGACCCGGGAGCGCAGGCCGCCCGCCTGGTCGACCTGCCGACCGACCCGCTGGCCGTGCGCGCCGTGGTACGCGGGCTGTTCACCCACTTCCGGTCCACCGACCTGGCCGCCCTCGGCATCCCGGCCGGCCGGCTGGCCGAGGTCGACCTGCGCTACTCCGAGGCGATGCTGCGGCGCATCGTCGAGCTCGACGACCGGCCGATCGTCGAGGAGCGCCCGCCCAACCGGCGGATGGTCGGCAGCTGCCGCGACTACGCCGTGCTCTACCTGACCCTGCTGCGCCACGCCGGCGTGCCGGCCAGGGCCCGGGCCGGCTTCGCCTCGTACATCATTCCGGGCTGCACTATCGACCACGAGCTGGTCGAGGTGTGGGACGCCGGGCAGCGACGCTGGCGTCGGGTCGACGTCGAGCTGCCCGACGTGCACGTCGACGAGACCGACGGGGTGAGCTTCAGCTCGTCGGACGTCCCGCCCGACCGCTTCATCGTGGCCGGCGACGCCTGGCGGCGCTGCCGCAGCGGGCTGGCCGACCCGATGTCGTTCGTCGTCGACCCCGACTTCGAGGACGGGCTGACGAAGGGCTGGCCGTTCCTGCGGCACAACCTGGTCGACGACCTGGCCGGGCTGAACAAGGTGGAGATGCTGCGCTGGGACTACTGGGGCATGACCCGCCACGGCGAGATCAGCGCCGAGGACGGCGCGCTGCTCGACCGGGTGGCCGCGGTGACCACCCCGGAGGTCCCCTTCGACGAGGCCAGACGGCTGTACGCGGGGGAGCCCGAGCTGCTCGCCGTGCCCCGGCGGGTGCTCAGCTACAGCCCGACCGCGCCGGCCCCCGTCGAGGTGGAGCTGGTCGGCGGACTGGGCGGCTAGCCGCGCCCCGGCGTCTCCGGGGCGGGCCGTCGGGTCGCGGTCAGCGCCAGCTGACGGGCCAGGTAGGGCGAGATCGCGCTGTCCGGGTGGGTGGCGAGCAGCTCCGGCGGGCCGGCCGCGACCAGCCGGCCCCCGTCGTCGCCGCCGCCCGGTCCGAGATCGACGATCCAGTCGCTCGCGGCGGCGAACTCCACGCTGTGCTCGATGACGACCACCGTGTTGTCGCGGTCGACCAGGTCGTGCAGGACGTCGAGCAGCACCTGGACGTCGGAGAAGTGCAGGCCGGTGGTGGGCTCGTCGATCAGGTACAGGGTCCCGCCCTCGTCGCGCCGGAGCAGCTCGCGAGAGAGCTTCAGCCGCTGCGCCTCCCCGCCGCTGAGCGTCGCGGTGTCCTGCCCGAGCCGCAGATAGCCGAGCCCCACCTGGGACAGTGTGCGCAGCGGACAGGCGATCGCCGGGACGTCGGCGTAGAGCTCGATCGCCTCTCCGACCTCGAGTGCGAGCGTCTCGGCGATCGTGCGCCCACGGTGGGTGATCTCCAGGACGCGCGCCGAGTACCGTAGGCCGTCGCAGGACGGGCAGCGCACCGAGACGTCGGCGAGGAACAGCATCTCGACCCGGACCGCGCCCTTGCCCGCGCAGCGGTCGCAGCGCCCGCCCGCCTCGGTGTTGAAGCTGAACATCGCCGTGGAGTATCCGCGCCGCACGGCCTCGTCGGTGCGGGCGAACAGCTTGCGGAGCTCGTCGAACACCCCCAGGTAGGTGGCGGGCGTCGACCGGGACGACCCGCCGATCGAGTCCTGCGTCACGGTCGTCACCCGGCGGACGTGCTCCGCGCCGCGCAGCCGGTCGAACGGGCCGACGGGGGTGCGCCGCCACCGCACCGCGGCGTCGACGGCCGGCTGCAACGTCCGGGTGATCAGGGAGCTCTTGCCGCTCCCGCTCACGCCGGTGACGCAGGTCAGCACCCCGATCGGGATGGTGAGATCGACTCCGCGGAGGTTGTTCAGCCGGGCGCCGGTCAGTTCCAGCTTGCGGCCGTCCGGGCGGCGGCGCTCGGGCCGGGGGGAGACGACCGTCCGCTCGTTGCGAAGGTACGCGCTGGTGGCCGACGTGCCGTCGGCGATGACCTCGGCGGTCGGACCGGCCGCGACGACCAGTCCGCCGCGCGTCCCAGCGCCCGGCCCCATGTCGACCAGGTGGTCGGCCGCCTCCATCGTCTCCCTGTCGTGCTCGACCACGAGCACCGTGTTGCCCGCGTCGGCCAGCCGGCGCAGCATCCCGATCAGCCGCCCGTTGTCCCGGGCGTGCAGGCCGATCGACGGCTCGTCCAACACGTAGACGACACCGACCAGACCCGAGCCGAGTTGCCGGGCCAGCCGGAGCCGCTGGCCCTCGCCGGCCGAGAGCGTGGGCGCGGAGCGGTCGAGCGAGAGGTAGTGCAGGCCCACCTCGAGGAGGAACTCGACCCGGGCGTCAACGTGGTCGAGCAGCTCGGCGGAGAGCTCGGCCAGGAGACTGCCGGCCAGTTCGGCCCGGACCTCGGCGACCCAGTCCCGCAGCCGGGAGATCGCCAGCCCGTTGACCTCCGCGATGTTGCGGCCGGCCAGGCGCACCGCGAGCGCCTCCGCACAGTGCCGGGTGCCGCCGCAGGAGCCGCACCGCCGCTGGACCATGAAGTCCTGGTAGAACGACTTGCGCTCGGGCGAGTCGGCGTCCTTGAACAGCCGCTCGATGTGCTCGGTCAGGTCGCCCAGAATGCGGTGGCCGACCTCTGCGGGCAGGTCCTCCCAGGGGGTGTCCAGGCTCGCCCCCGCCTCGGCCAGCAGGTCCGGCAGATCCCGCTGCGGCCACCAGGTCTTCTTGCCGCGGCGGCGGTCGCCGTAGAAGGTGAGCGCACCGGAGCGGACCGACTCGCGGGCGTCGCCGACCAGTAGCGCGGCGTCGACCCGGTAGGTGTAGCCCAGCCCCTGGCAGTGGTCGCACATCCCGGCCGGTGAGTTCGGCGTGAACCAGTCCGACGACGTCGCGCGCACCTCGGTGCCGCAGTGCGGGCAGACCCAGCCGGCCGCGAGGTGGCGCACCGGCGTCCGGCCACGCAGCACGGTCAGCCGCTGCTCGGCCCGCAGCTCCCGTTCGACGAGGAGGCCGGCGTCGGCCAGCGTGTCGGCGTCCGGGGCGGCGTCCAGCCGCAGCACCTCCGTCTCGCCGCCGTCCGGCTCGGTGGCCACCAGCCGCACCGGCCCCTCGGCCGCCGCCTCGGCCAGCGCGGCGAGGTGCGCGGCGCTGTCCAGCGGCGCGACCTCGGTGCCGCACTTGCGGCAGTCGTGCCGTCCGGTACGGGCGAAGAGCAGGCGCAGGCGGTCGGAGATCTCGGTGATCGTGCCGACGTTCGACCGCGGGTTGCGGCTGATCGTCCGCTGCTCGATCGCCACCGTCGGGCTCAGGCCGCTGACCCAGTCGACCGTGGGTTTGCCGACCTTCGGCAGCCTGCGCCGCACGTGCGCGGAGAGGCTGTCGAGGTACTGCCGGTAACCCTCGGCGTAGATCGTGTCGAACGCCAGCGACGACTTGCCGCTGCCGGACACCCCGGTGAGGACGGTCAGACCGCCACGGGGCAGGGACAACTCCGCGATCCGCAGATTGTGCTGGCGGACACCGCGGAGCACGATACGCCCGGGATCCCGCACGTGTTCACCCATCGCCTGTCCTTTCCGGTGGTGCGCGGGGCGTCCTCGTCCACGCAGCCGTCGAGGGGCGGGGCGGTGGGCATTGTCGTCCCGGTCGCCACGCACGTGGCCGGTGCGGCAGCGGCTCTCGTTATGGACACCGGCGTGCGTGAGGGTCACGACAAACAAGCCACAACGGAGCGGCGAGCGCTCATGGGAGCAACCCTAAACGAGGCCGTTCGGATTGGCGAGGGCCTATTTGGGCTGCACTCCGACCTACCGCAATAGTGCCCGGATGGGCCGGTCGGACGACCTCGCGCCGCCCCGACACGGCTGTTACGGTTGCCGGAATAGCGGCCTCCCTCGGGTGTGGAGACGGTGTCCCGGAGCGGGTCCGGGATGGCTGCGGTACGAGCACCGGCGTCGGTAGCCGGTGGCAATCCACCAGGCCGAGGCTCCCAAGCGCGGAAACCCACCAATTTCACAATCGCTCCGGAATGCGGGGAGGTCTCGCAATGGACGACCGTAAGGCGGCAGGCGTCACCGGGGACGGTCCGGCGTGACGGCGCTCGACGTGGTGGACCCCGCCACCGGCGCCGTGTTCGCCTCCGCGCCGGTCTGCACCGTGGCCGAGCTCGACGCCACGATCGCCGCCGCCGCGGCGGCCGCTCCCGGGTGGGCCGCGCTCCCGCTCGACGAGCGCCGCGCCCGGCTGCGTGCCTGCGGAGCCGCGCTCGCCGACGCCGCCGAGGAGGTCGCCGCGCTGCTCAGCCGCGAGCAGGGCAAGCCGCTGGCCGCCGCACGCGCCGAGGTGGACCTGTCCTCCGGCTGGTTCGGGCACACCGCCGACCTGCCCGACGCCGACGAGGAGGTCGACGCGGGCCCGGGCGCTTCGATCGCGATCGGCCGGGTGCCGCACGGCGTGGTGGCCGCGATCGCACCCTCGAACTTCCCGATCATCCTGGCGGTGTGCAAGGTCGCGCCGGCGCTCCTGGCGGGCAACGTGGTGGTGCTCAAACCGTCGCCCGAGACGCCGCTGGCCACGCTGCGGACGGGCGAGCTGCTCGCGCCGCACCTGCCCCCCGGCGTGCTGTCGGTCGTCTCCGGCGACCACGCCCTGGGCAAGGCGTTGACCACGCACCCGGGCATCGACATGGTGTCGTTCACCGGCTCGGTCGGCACCGGGCAGGCGATCGCCGAACAGGCCGCCGGCCGGTTCCTGCCGGTGGTGCTCGAGTTGGGGGGCAACGACGCCGCGGTGGTGCTGCCCGACGCCGACGTGACGGCGCTGGCGCCGGCGCTGTTCGCCGGCGCGATGGTCAACAGCGGCCAGTTCTGCGCGGCCATCAAGCGGATCTACGTCAGCGGCGCACAGGCCGGCGAACTGGTCGCCGCCCTGGCGAAGCTGGCCTCGGAGGCGGT
Source organism: Micromonospora sp. NPDC002575 (assembly GCF_042889525.1). NCBI lineage: Bacteria > Bacillati > Actinomycetota > Actinomycetes > Micromonosporales > Micromonosporaceae > Micromonospora > Micromonospora sp. NPDC002575. The sequence continues at coordinate 114,229 of NZ_JBIARA010000014.1, forward strand.
CGTCGGCGTCGGCAGCGACCCCGCCACCGAGTACGGCCCACTGGTGAGCCGCGCCCAGCTCGACCGCGTCGGCGCGCTGGTGGACGAGGCCGCCGCCGCCGGCGCGCGGGTGGTGACCGGCGGCGCCCGGCTGCCCCGGCCCGGCTGGTTCTACCCGCCGACCATCGTCACCGACCTCCCGCCCGGCACCGATCTGGAGCTGGAGGAGCAGTTCGGCCCGGTGATCCCGGTGATCGCCTACGACGACCTCGACGAGGCGATCGCACGTGCCAACGGCACGCGCTACGGGCTCGGCGCGTCGCTCTGGGGGGACGCCGAACGTGCCCGTGCGCTGGCGGCCCGGCTGACCTGCGGCACCGTCTGGATCAACGCGCACGGGGCGCTGCGCCACGACACCCCGTTCGGTGGGGTGCGCAGCTCCGGCGCCGGCGTCGAGTACGGCTGGTGGGGGCTGCTCGAATACACGCGGATCAAGGTCGTCCACGAGCTCCACCCGGGAGGGTGATCCCCGGCCGCATCCGACACCGACCGCTCGGCTGCGGTAGGGCCGCTACCCTGGCAGACGGCTCTCGCCTGCCCGACCATCCGCGCCGACCGAGGACGTGCATGTCAAGCAACTGGTCCGTGCACAGCGCCTACTCCGATCCCGGCCGTCACCGGGCGCTGCTCGCGGAACTGCGCGGCGAGGTGCCGCGCATCTGCGCGGCTGCGCGCAACGTCATCGCGCACTATCGCATCGAACTGCCCGAGCTGCCCCCGCAGCGGCACGACGAGATACACAGCCGCTGGTTGGAAGCCATCCTGGAGCTCGACCAACAGCGCCACCCGGAGCCGCTGGCGACACCGAGGGCGACCGCGGAGAAGGTCGCCGGCTGCTGCCGCGACCACGTGCTGTTCGTCGTCGGCGCGCTACGCGACCGTGGTGTCGCGGCGCGCAGCCGCATCGGGTTCGCCTCCTACCTGGCCGAGGGCTACTTCCTGGACCACGTCGTCGCCGAGTACCGGACCGGCGACCGGTGGCGCCGCGTCGACCCCGAGTTCGCCCCCGGCTCGGTCGAGTTCGACGTCGAGGACATGCCGACCGGGCCGAGCGCCCCGTTCCGGACCGCGGCGCAGGTCTGGCTGGCCCACCGGTCGGGGGAGACCGACGCCGAGCTGTACCGGGTGTTCCCGGAGTCAGCGCTGGGTGGGCCGAGCTTCATCCGCGACAGCGTCGTCACCGAGCTCGCCCATCGGCAGAAGGACGAGCTGCTGCTCTGGGACGCCTGGGGCGACGCGGCGCACCAGGTCGACGATTCGCTGGTCGACGAGCTGGCCGGCCTGCTCGTCCGGGCCGACGCCGGCGACGACACCGCCGAGCGCGAGCTGGCCCGGCGCTACCGCGACGACCCGCGCCTGCACCCCGGCGACGTCGTCACCCAGTACTCCCCCTACGGCCAGCCGCCTCGCGTGGTCCGGCTGCGCTGAACCGTCGACGGTCGCGCCATAGCCGTTCGCGCAGGGTCATCCGTGCGCTCGTCCGGATCTTCCGGTTGACCGCCCCGGGAGCGACGCTGGTCACAGGATCATGAGTCGAAGCCGGAACGACGCGATTCGGGGGACGGTCACATGGCGAAAGCAAACTCGATCGATCAAACGGCACGGCCCGCCGATGCCCCGGCCTCGATCGGGGTGGCCGTGCTGGTCGGCAACGAGGTCACCCGACGAGGGCTCGAGTCCATCCTGAACGACCTGCCGGGGGTCGCCGAGGTCTCCTACCACCAGGGTGTGGCCGAGGCCCAGGCTGCGCTCGCGACCGGGCGGGTCGACGTCCTGCTGGTCACCAGCTCGGCCGGCAGGGCGGCGCTGTCGGTGGCCGGGGGCGGGGCCAGGATTCTCGTCCTGGTGGACGACGGCAGCGGCGTCCAGGAGCTGTTCGGCGCCGCGGCGCGCCCGCCCGACGGCATCGTGCTGCTGGCCGACCTGACGCCGGACGGGCTGGCCGAGGCACTGCACCGGACCGCCACCGGGCAGATCCACGTGCCCGACCGGCTGGCCCGCGAGCTGATGGACCAGGCCAGGGTGGAGTTGTCCACGCCGGCGCACCCGGCGCGGCTCACCGCCCGGGAGAGGGAGGCGATGGGGCTGATGGCCGAGGGCATGAGCAACAAGCAGATCGCCGGACGCCTGGGCATCTCCAGTCACGGGGCCAAGCGGCTGGTGGCCAGCCTGATGCTCAAGCTCGGCTCGCCGAACCGGACCGCGGCCGTGGTCAACGCGATCAAGTCCGGGCTGGTCCGGTGATCAGCACGGGTCCGCCGACGGCATCAGGATGACCTTGTCCGCGACCCGCGTGTCGAACAGCTCGTAGCCGCGGGCCGCCTCGGTCAGCGGCAGCCGGTGCGAGACCAGGACGCTCGGGTCGACGCGACCGGTGCGCAGCAACGCCATCACCGGGTCGCGGGAGCGGATCGGGTCACCCACCGCGAACCGCAGGGTGAGTTCCTGGACGAACGCCCGGCCGGCCGGGAAGGCGACGTCGACGCCGTGCGCGCCGACGACAAGCACCGTGCCGCGCGGCCCCGCCGCGTCGACCGCGCAGGCCAGCGCCGCCCCGGAGCCGACCGCCTCGATGACGACCGCGGCCTCGTCCCGGCCGCGCGTCCGGGCCATCGTGGCGGCGAACCGTCCGGGCTCCACCACCGTCGGCACCAGCGCGCCCGCCCGCTCCCGCCGGGCCGGGTCGACGTCGCAGACCACGACCGTGGCGCCCAGCTCGGCTGCGCACAGCGCGGCCATCAGCCCGACCGGCCCGGCCCCGACGACCCCGACCAGGCGACCCGGCCCGACGTGCGCGTCGGTGACCGCGGCGTGGGCGGTGGCCAGGACGTCCGCGGCGAACAGCGCCTGCTCGTCGGTGACCGCCGCCGGCACCGGCCCCAGCACGACGTCGGCGAACGGCACCCGGACGTACTCGGCCTGCCCGCCGGCGACGGCGTCGCCGACGACGGTGGAGTAGCCGAACAGCGTGGCCGACGGGCAGTGGTAGTGCCAGCCGCGGGCGCACCGCGGACACCGGCCGCAGCCGATCAGGTACGAGGCGACGACCCGGTCGCCGACCGCGTACGGCACCTGGGACCCACGCTCGGTGACCACCCCGGCGAACTCGTGCCCGAGCACGGTGCCCGGGGCGAAGCCGGGCATCTCGCCGCGGTAGGGATGCAGGTCACTGCCGCAGATCGCGGCGCGGGTGACGCGCACGACGGCGTCGCGTTCGGACTCCAGCCGGGGCATCGGAAGGTCGTCGACGACCTCGACGTGCCGCGGGCCGCGGTAGACGACCCCCCTCACGCCGTGCCCACCGTGGTCGCGGTCGCCGTGCGGGCAGTCATCGGGAGTCGCGTCACGGTCCAGCCCTTCTCGGTGAGGTCGACGACCAGATCCGCGTCGGGGTCGTCGCCGTACCGGCCGACCCGCACGGTCACCGCGCGGTCGCGGTGGTTGACCAGGGCGACGCCGCCGTCGACCGGCACGACCTCGACCTCCGGGTCCGAGCACCGCACGGCGGGACGGACCCCGGCCAGCTCGGTGATCCGCCGGTAGAACCGTTCCCACGGGGCGAGCGCGAAGCGCCCGGCCGCGTCGAGCTGGCGTTCGAACGGGACGTTGGTGAACACCAGCCGGCCCGCGCCGACGGCGTTGACCACGACGGCCGGCGTGCCGTCCGGGTACGCGGCCAGCACCCGGCCGGAGGTCGCCCGGAGCGTGGTGGGCACCGCGCCCGCGACGGTCCAGTCCACCGGCAGCACCTCGCCGTCCCAGACGATCTCCTGCCGGTCCCGGCCGGTCAGGTCGTAGTCGACGATCTCGGCGCCGACCAGCTCCGCGCCGGGGAAGCCGTGCAGGTGGTCGCCCAGCGAGTAGTACACGGTGGCGCCCCGGCGCAGGGCGGCCCGCAGGTGCTCCAGGTCGGCCAGCGTCACCTGGTCGACCGACGGGCAGACCAGCAGCCGGTGCCCGGCGGCCGGGGTCGCCACCACGTCCACGTCCAGGTGCAGGCGTTTGAGCAACAGGTAGGCGAAGAACGGCGAGACGGCGTCGCGGTGGGGGTCCAGGTAGGACCCGCCGCCGGCGGGCTGCCCGGTCACCGGCCACACCGCGATCCCGGCCGGCTCGACCGTGCGGGCCAGCGCCGGTGCGGCGTCGACGACCTGCCGGTAGGCCGCCATGGCCGGCTTGGGCGTCCCGTCGGCGCGGTGCAGCCCGACCAGGCGCTCGGCCGGACGCCGGTCGTAGGGCTCGGCGGTGGAGGTGGTGTCCTGCCAGCACCACACGATCACCCCGGCCGCGCCGTTGGCCAGCACCGAGGCGACCGCGGCGCGCAGATAGGCCGCGGCGACCTCGTCGCCCGCGCCGTACGTGCCGAGCTCGTCGACCAGGGCCACCCCGTACGCGCCGGCCAGCCGGGCCAGGAACGCCGGCAGGTGGGTGGCCTTCGGCGACAGCGTGGACTCGATGTGCCCGGGCGACCAGAGCGGGAACCCGTGCACCGCCAGCAGGTCGAGGGCACCGCCGGTGGCCGGCCCGAAGGCCGATCCGCCGAGCACGGTCAGCGCGTTGTTGGCCTGGCAGACCAGCGCCTCGGGGGCCACCTGCCGGATCGCGCCGACCAGCCGTCCGTACCAGCGGGCGACCTCGGCCGGCGTCAGCGTCGCGGCCTCGTCCGGGTCCACGTTGGAGATCTCGTCGCCGAGGTCGAGCGCGAGGACGTTCGGGCGGTCGGCGACCGCGGCGGCCACCGCCCGCACGAACGTCTCCTGGGCCGCCAGCATCTCCGGGTCGCGCCACAGGCTGCGCCCGCGCCGCCACGGCAGGTCCAGCAGCTGGCCGTTCATGAACAGGGTCAGCACCGACAGCACGCAGCTCAGGCCGGCGGCCTCGGCCAGCTCGACCAGCCGGCGCAGCCGGGCCAGCGCCGGCGTGTCGACGCGCCCGGGATCCGGGTGGAAGTCGCGCCAGAAGACGAACACCCGGACGGTGTTGAGGCCGGCCTCGGCGATCCGGCGCAGGTCGGCCGCGACGACGTCGGGATCCCAGTCGACCCACAGCCGGCAGCCGGCATGGACCGGGAAGTAGGTGACCCCGAGGGCGGTGAACGGCCGCTCGTCCCGCAGCAGGCGGCCCTCGTGCAGGCGGAACCCCATCGCGTCAGCCCTCCCGCGCGGGGGTGTGCAGCGCGTCCGCCAGCGTGTGCACGACCCGCCGCACGTCGTCCTCGTCCATCCCGCGATGCAGCGGCAGCGACAGCAGCCGGTCGGCGATGGCGTCGGTGACCGGCAACGGGCAGGCCGCGGCGGCGTAGTAGCTGAGCCGGTGCATCGGCGGGTAGTGCACCGAGGTCTGCACGCCCGCGGCGAGCAGGGCGGCGCGGACCGGCCCGCGGTCGGTCCCGGCGGGCAGCACGACCGGCATCAGGTGGTGCGCGGAATCCTCGGCCCCCCGGTCGGTGAACGGCACGACCAGCCCGGGCAGCGCGCCGAGCAGGTCGCGGTAGCCGGCGGTGAGCGCCCGTCGGATCCGGCGGTCGACGCCGAGCCGGCCCAGCTGGACCCGGCCGATGGCCGAGGTCAGATCGGTCGGCCGGTAGTTCAGCCCGAGGTCGGCGACGTCGTAGCCACCGGACCCGCCGGTCATCCGCTGCTGCGGCGACGTGCCGATGGAGTGCGAGCGCATCAGGCGGATCCGGTCGAGCAGCGCGGCGTCGCGGGCCAGCACCATGCCGCCCTCGCCCGCGGTGACGTTCTTGGTGGCGTGGAAGCTGAAGCAGCCGACGTCGCCCCAGGTGCCCAGCATCCGGCCGGCCACGCACACGCCCGGCGCGTGCGCGCTGTCCTCGATCAACCGCAGTCGACCGGCCCGGCACAGCTGCGCCAGCGCGGCGATGTCGGCCTGGTAGCCGGCGTAGTGCACGGTGATCACCGCCCGGGTCCGGTGGGTGATCAGCCGTTCCACCTCGGCCGCGGTCAGCACCGGGTCCCCGGCCGCGCGCACGTCGGCGAACACCGGGGTGGCCCGGTGCAGGGCGACGACCTCGGCGGCGGCGACGAAGCCCAGCGCGGGGATGATCACCTCGTCGCCCGGGCCCAGGTCGAGCGCGGCGACGGCCAGGTGCAGAGCGGCGGTCCCGCTGCTCACGGCCACCGCCTGCGGGGCGTCGTGTGCCGCGGCGAACTCCCGCTCGAACGCCTCGGTCACCGGCCCGGCCGACAGCCACCCGGACCGCAGCACGGCCACCACGGCGTCGATCTCCTCCTGGCCGATCACCGGGTCGGCCAGCCGCACCGCGGAATCCGTCGCGGCGCCCGCCGCCGTCACCGCTCACCGCCGGAGATCGGCAGCCGCGCGGACGCCACCGGGTAGCCCGCGGCCACCGCCGCCGCCACCTGCGCCCAGGTGTTCTCCCGCTCGACCCGCCTGCGGCCCGCCGCGCCCATCGCGCGGCGTCTCGGCTCGTCGGCCAGCAGGCCGACCAGCGCCTCGGCCAGCGCGCCGGGCTCGGCGTCGACCACCAGGCCGTCCACGCCGTGCCGGACCACCTCGCGCGCCCCCTGGAACGGGCCGCTGACCACCGGCGTGCCGCACGCCCATGCCTCGACGAAGACCAGCGGGTACACGTCGGAGGTCGAGGGCAGGCAGAGCAGGTCCGCGGCGGCCAGGAGTTGGTGCTTGACCGTGGCGTCGACGACGCCGAAGTCGTGCAGCCCGTCGGCGGCCGAGGTGGCCGGGCCGTCCGCGCCCGGCCCGGCCAGCCAGAACGCCGTCCCCGGGCGGCTCAGGCGGACCAACGGCGCAGCCGCGAGCAGCACCGGGTAGCCCTTGAACGCGGTCCGACGCCCCAGGAACAGCACGGTTCCGGTGCTCCCGGCGAACCGGGCCCGCAGCCCGCTCGGGTCCACCGTTCCGTCCAGGTGCGGGGCCTGCGGGACGTACCGGATCGCCGCCGGATCCGCTCCGGCGGCGATGGCGTTGTCGGCCTCGGCCCTGGTCAGCACGTAGACCGCGGTGGCCGCCCGACAGGCCGCCCGACCCAGCTCGGGATCGGGCCAGAGCTCGACGGCGGTCGCCGGGGTGAGCACGAACGGGCACCCGAGGTCGGTGGCGGCGCTCAGCGCCATCGCCACCTGCCGCGGGCGGGCGAGGTCGAAGGCGTGGACCACGTCCGGGCGTCCGAACTCGCGCGGGTCGGCGATGCGCGGCCACGGGCCGGCGTCGGACGCCGGCGGTGGCAGCGAGTCGGTCAGCAGGGCGCCCGTGTGCCCGTGCGTCGCGAGGTGCTCGGCGGTCTTCCAGGCCATCCGCTCGGCTCCGCTCCACTCGCCGCCGTAGCCGCCGAAGGCGATCATGATCCGGCTCACGACGCGCTCCGGTGCGCCGCGTACCAGTCGAACGTCGACCGGAGCCCGGCGTCGAGGGTGACGGCCGGCTCGTAGCCGGTCAGCCCCCGCAGCCGGGTCAGGTCGGGCAGCCGGCGGCGCGGGCCGCCGGGGACCGGCCGCACGGCGAACTCGGGGCGCAGCCCGGCGAGGGCGCAGATCCGTCGGGCGAGGTCGAGAATCTCGACCTCCTCCCGGTCGTTGCCGATGTTGACGACCAGCGGCTCCGGCTCAGGCAACGCGCACAGCCGCAGCACCGCCTCGACCGCGTCGTCGACGTGGCAGAACGCCCTGGTCTGCTGCCCGCCGTAGAGCGGGAACGGGTCGGTGCCGGCCAGGGCCCGCTCGATCAGCTGCGGCACCACGTGCTCGTTGCCCATCCGCGGGCCGTAGACGTTGTAGAAGCGGGCCACCCGCACCCGGCCCGGCGGGCCGGCGTGCAGGAACAGGTACTCGGCGACGAGCTTGCTCAACGCGTACGACGTGCGCGGGGATCGCGGCTCGCACAGCACGAACGGCGCGTCTTCCGGGACCGGCAGCTCGGCCAGCCCCGCGGTCGCGGCGCCGTCGCCGACCTCGCTGGTCGAGCTGAGGAACAGCACGCTCGGCTGGGTCCGGGCGCACCAGTCGAGCAGCGAGACGGTGGCCAGCACGTTGGTGCGCATGGTGTGCACCGGCCGGTCGGTGACCCGCTGCACGCCGACCACCCCGGCCAGGTGGTAGACGGCGTCGAACCGGTCGAGGTCCGCGGGCAGCGGTGTGGTCAGGTCGTGGCGGACCAGCTGCACGTCGCCGGCGAGGGCGTGCAGCTCGGGGTCGTCGACGCCGCGGGAGAAGTCGTCCAGGACGGTGACCTGCACGCCCTCGTCGAGTAGTCGTCGCACCAGGTGCAGGCCGATGAACCCGGCCCCACCGGTGACCAGGGCGCGGTCAGCCACGGCCGAGCCGCAGGTAGGTGAGCCCCTCGACGCCGGTGAGCTCGGCGTCGAGCAGGCCCCACATGTCGAACACGACGCCGCGCCCGCGCATCCGGCCCAGCAGCCGGTCCCCGGTGAGCGTGGCGTAGCCGGGGTGGTCGGACAGCAGCACGACCGCGTCGGCGTCGGCCACCCCCTCGTCCAGCCCGACCGGTTGGTAGCCGAGCTCGGCGATCCGCTCCGGGCGGACGATCGGGTCGTGGCCGGCCAGCGTGCGCACCCGGCCGCGCAGCAGGGCGGCCACCTCGGTGGCGGCGCTGCCGCGCACGTCGTCGGTCTCCGGGCGGCCCTTGTAGGCGATGCCACACACCAGGACCTTCGCGTCGGCGAGCCGGCCGGGGTCCGGGTCGGTCAGGGCCGCGACCACCCGCTCGACCACGTGGCCGGGCACGCGTTCGTTGGCCCGCCGGGCCGCGGCGACCATCGGCATCTCGGTGTGGCCGGCCGCGGCTGCGCTGTGCATCAGCAGGTACGGGTCCTTCGTCAGGCAGCTACCGCCGACGAAGCCGGGTCGGGACAGGTCGGGCCGGGGGTAGCGGAGGTTGGCGGAGGCGATCAGCTCGGTGGCGTCCAGGCCGAAGGCCGTGGCGGCCAGCGCCACCTCGTTGCCGAACCCGTAGATCAGGTCGGTGTGCGCGTTGCAGATCAGCTTGATCATTTCGGCGGCCTCCAACGAGGACACCAGCACCCGGTCCGGGCAGACCGCCGCGAACAGGGCCTCGGCCCGCTTGGCCGAGGCGTCGTCCAGGCCCCCGATGATCTGCGGGAGCGAGGCCAGCTCGGCCATCGCCGAGCCCTGGATGATCCGCTCGGGGCAGAAGGCCAGCAGCGGGGACGCCGTGACCTGCCGCATGGCCGGCTCGACGAGATCGCGGCAGGTGCCGACGGGCACGGTGCTGCGTACCACGAGCAGCGTGTCCGGGGTGATCCGCGCGGCTGCGGCGGTGACCGCGGCCCGCAGCGGGCCCAGGTTGCAGCGGCCGGTGGCCGGGTCGACCGCGGTCCCCACGCAGATGATCACCGCGTCGGGCACCGAGTCGGGCAGCCGGTCGGCCACGGTGAGCGCGCCGTCGTCCAGCGCGGCCAGCGCCTCGGCCAGGCCCGGTTCGAAGAACGGCGGCCGGGCCTGTGTCACCGCGTCCCGGACGTCGGGGTTGACGTCGACTCCGACGACGCGGACTCCGGCGCGGGCCAGGGCGACGGCGAGCGGCAGGCCGACGTAGCCGAGTCCGACGACGGCGACCTCTGGCGGTGGTGTGGTCATGTTCGGGTGCTCCTCCTCGTGGCGGTGGCGCCGCCCGGCGCACCGACGCCCCGACCGGCGATCAGGTCCCGCAGCGCGGGGGCGGCGACCTTGCCGAGCGCGGTGCGCGGCAGCCGGTCGACGGCATGGACGTGATGTGGAACCTCGTAGGCGGTCAGCCGCTGCCGGCAGCCGGCGACCACCGCCGCCGGTTCGGTGCCGGGCGCCAGCTCGACCACGGCGTGGATCTCCTCGTTGCCGCGGGCGTCCGGCAGCCCACAGACGTGCACCGCCCGCACGCCGGGCAGCTCGCCGATCAGCCGCTCCAGCCTGCGCGGGTTGACCTTGCGGCCGCCGACGTTGATGAAGGTCGCCTTGCGGCCGACGATCGTCACGTCCCCGACGCCGTCGACGTCGACCAGATCGCCGGTGTCGTAGTAGCCGTCGGGGCGCAGCGCCCCGCCCCCGCCCCGGCCGACGTAGCCGGTGAACATCGTCGAGGTCCGCACCAGCAGACGCCCGGCGTCGGAGTCCTGGACCGGCTCGACCCGCCACTGCACGCCGGGGACGAATCCGCCGACGCCCTCGGCCGGCCACGGCCGGGGCCGGCCGAACTGGCAGGCGATCAGCCCGGTCTCGGTCGAGCCGTAGATCTGGCGGACCGGGCAGCCGAGGCGGTCGGCGGCAGCCGCGGCGGCGACCGTGGTGAGCGGTCCGCCCGAGCAGAGGGCGACCCGCAGCCGGTCCGGCCGACGCCGCCCGTACAGCAGGTCCGGGACCAGGCCGTACACGAACGGCGTGGCCAGCAGCGCGGTCGCGCCCGCGTCGAGCCCCTCGACCAGGCCGCGCCCGGTGAACCGCGCCAGCAGCGCAAGTGTGCCGCCGGACAGCACCGCGGCGCACAACGCCCCGACGAACCCGAACGAGTGCGCGAGCGGAACCGCGGCCAGGATCGTGTCCTGCTCGTCCAGGTCGAACAGGTCGCGGTACAGCGCGCCCCCGCGCAACGCCGAGCCCAGTGCGACCGCGGCCACCCGGGGTTCGCCGGTCGATCCGGAGGTCAGTTGCAGCACGGTCGCCGGACCGGGTGCGGGGTCCGGCCACTTTGCCTGCGGCGCGCCAGCGATCAGGTCCTCGACGGCCAGCCAGCGCAGCTTCCCCGTCGCAGTGGGCCGCGGGCCGTCCACCGCCGCGACCACCGCGCCCGGCCGGGCCGCGTACACGGCGGACAACGGGTCGGCCAGATAGGAGCTGTCGTGCTCGACCAGGACGACGTCGAACCCGGCGGACAGCAGGCCGAGCAGCACGGCCGCGTGCGCGCCGGTGTTGACCGTCGCCGCCACGACCGCGCGGCCGGCGGGCAGCTCGGCGGTCGCGCGGGCGGCCACTCGCCGCGCGGTCGCGGCCAGCTCCCGCCAGGTCGTCTCGGACCAGCCGGCGGCCGTGCGCCAGCGCACGGCCGGGGCGTCCGGGCGTCGGTCGGCGTGGGCCGTCAGCCGCTCCCGCAGCGCGGCGACGGCGTCGTGGTCGGCCAGCGGCGCGTCCGCCGGACGTCGGTCAGCTGGCATGCGAAACCCGCAAGCCGTCCCGGCCGACGCCGGGTAGGTAGACCTCGGGGGTGTCGGTGAACTCGGCCACCGCCTGCTCGTAGCGGCCCGGGGTGCCGATGTCGTGCCAGCTGCCGGTGAACCGGTAGGCCCCGACCGACCGGCCCGCGCCGATCAGCGCGGTGATCAGGTCGGGCATGTCGACCACCGACTCCGCGGCGATGAACGAGCGCACGGACGGGTCGACGACGTAGACACCCATGCTGACGTCGACCCGGACGCGGGGCTTCTCGGTCACCCGGTACACCCGGTCGTCGGCGATCTCGAGGGCGCCGGAGTCGATCGTCACCTCGGTCTGCCGACAGGCGATCGTCATCGCGCAGCCGCTGCTCCGGTGCACCCGGTGCACGTCGGCGAAGTCCAGGGTGGTGAGCACGTCGCCGTTGAGCACCAGTGCCGGCTCGTCCCAGTCCGCGACCAGCAGCAGCGGGCCGGCGGTGCCCCGGGGCTGGGCGTCCACCGAGAAGTCGACCACCATGCCCTCCGGGATGGCCTCGAACAGGTGCTCGCGGATGGCTGTCTGCAGGTGCGACACACAGAGCGTGACCCGTTCGACCCCGCAACCGCGCAGCTGCCGCAGGAGGATGTCGAGCAGCGGCTGGCCCCCGATGTCCATCAGGATCTTCGGTCGCTCCGCGGTGAGCGGCAGCAGGCGTCGCGCCTTGCCCCCGGCGAAGATGATTGCGCGCACATCAACTCCCACTCATCGGGTCGGCCGGGTAGTCGGCGACGATTAACGCAAGCGATCGTCGGCAGTTTTCCGAGCTTCGGCACGACCGCAATTTTCGATCGGCTGCGGTCGGCCCGAAATACTCGTCCGGGCGCGCCAACAACCGCACATCCCAGCCATAGCCGAAGGTGCGCCGGTGATTCGGCCGGGCGGCCTTGACAGAACACCGGCGGCAGTCGGCGCGGCCGGGCACGACGCGCGACGGGCACGGCGGAACGGCCCCTCGGCGGGCGGGAATCAGGCGACGGTACGGCGGCTCAGCCGGTCGGCAGCTCGCGGCGCACACCGTCCGGCGGCGTCGCGGACGGTCCGGACCCCAACGCCGGACGGCCGATCGGTCCCAGTGCCCGAGCCAGCATCCGGGCGGTCTCCAGCACCGTCCGGTCCCCCAGGCGGGGACCGGCCACCGCGACCCCGATCGGCACTCCGCGCGCGTCCAGGCGGACCGGGACGACGACCGACGGCAGGTAGCACATGCCGGTCACGCCGGCCCATACCAGCTGGTCCCAGTACGGCCGCGGCCGGCCGTCGACGGTGATGGTGCGCTGGGCGAACGGGCGGTGGTCGTGGGCCGGCGCGGTGTTCGGCGCGACCGGCAGCAGCAGGGCGTCGTAGCGACCGAAGAACGCCCGCCAGCGCAGGCCCATGCGGGTGCGCAGCTCGTTGGCGACGATCCAGTCGCGGTGGCGTTGGTGGACGTGCTCGCCGCCGAGCACACCGGTGGGCGGCCGGACGCCGGCGGCGATCAGCTCGGCCTCCTCGCCGGAGATGTCGTCGATCGCGGTACCCGCGATCAGCTTGCGGAAGATCTGGTCGCTTTGCTCGAGCCGGATCCCCAGCGGGCTGGTGGCCCGCACCGCGACTCCGGTCCGGGCGAGGGCGTCGGCGGCGTGTTCCACCGCCGCTCGCACCTCGCCGTCCACCGGGCAGTACGGGTCGTCGAACCAGGCCGCCACCCGGCGCGGCCGGCGGGCCGGGGGCAGGCTCAGCCGCCAGGCGGCCCGGTCCCAGGGGTCCGGGCCGCTGATCGCGTCGAACAGGATCTCCAGGTCGTCGACGTCCCTGGCCAGGGGTCCGACCATGGCGATGTCGGGCAGGGCGCGGTTGAACGGCATGGGCGGGACGTGGCCGTACATCGAGACCGTGCCGAAGGTCGGCTTGAGGCCGGTGACGCCGCAGAACCCGGCCGGGATCCGAATGGACCCGGCGACGTCCGAGCCGATCTCCAGCGGCGTGAACCCGGCCGCCAGCGCGCCCGCGGCGCCGCCGGAGGAGCCGCTGGTGGTCAGCGTCGGGTCCCACGGGTTGCGGGCGGTGCCGAACAGCTCGTTGTGGGCCTGCAGGTCGCGCGAGGCACGGGGCAGGTTGGTCTTGCCGAGGATGATCGCGCCCGCTCGCCGGGCCCCGGCCACCGCGGCTGCGTCCTCGTTTGGCACGAAGTCGGGCAGCAGACCACCGGTGGTGCGCAGCCCGGCGGTGGCGAAGCTGTCCTTGACCGTCATCGCCACGCCGTGCAGCGGCGGCAGCGGGTCGCCGCGCACGACCGCCTCGTCGGCCGCGACCGCCTCGGCCTCGGCGCGTTCGTTGCGGGTCACCACGAGCCCGAGTGCGCCGTCGTAGCGGTCGATCCGGGCCACCAGCGCGCGCAGGTACTCCCGGGCGGAGAGCTGCCCGTCGGCGATCGCCCGCGCCACCTGTCGGGCCGGCCACCAGCACAGCTCGTCTTCCATCACACCTCGGCTCGGTCCGCGGCGAGTCGGTGCGCGACGCCCGACGCATTTCCGGCTGTTTCATCCGCCCGTCGACATTGGTCCCGGCGAATTGTGCACCGCTTCACGCCGGGGCCCTACGGCAGATGAGCCGGGAATTCGGGCATGGCCGTTCGCGCACTGATCCTGAGCCCCGGCCGTCAACTACTGTCCGAAAGATGGCGCGACAACTGCGGCCGGGCCGTTCCACCGGCTGGCGCGGGCGGTGAGCCGGGTGCGGGTGTTGATCGCCCGGACCACCGCGCCGCCCTGCCCGGCCGTCGGCGCAGCCCCGGCCGCTGCCCGCAGGCGCGACCAGGCGGCGTCGCGGGAGGCGCTGCGCCGGGTGTTGGTGCTGCTCGGGCGCGAGCCGCAGGTCACCGGCCGCGCCTTCCCCCACCGCACGGTCTCGTTGACGCACTGTCCGGCCGGGGGCGGCGCCGCGGTGGTCGACGGGCCGGTTCCCCCGGAGGTCGTCGGGGTCGGAATCGACCTGGAAACCGACCGGCCGCTGCCGCGGCGGGCCGCACGCTACTTCTGCACCGCGGACGAGCTCGCCTTCGTCGACGCCTTGCCACCCACCGACCGTCCCGCGCAGCTGCTGCGGCTGTGGACGGTGAAGGAGGCGCTGTTCAAGTCCGACCCGGAGAACGCGCACACCGCGCTGCGGCGCTACCAGCTTTCGGCGCCGGCCGCGGCCGGTGGCGTCGCGGAGCGTCGCGGCGGCGCCCGCCGGCTCGCGTTCGTCTACGCAAGCCGCCGGTGGGGCGCCGAGCAGCTGTCGGTCGCGCTGGCGCTGGCCCCGCAGGCGGACCGGCCCACGGACCGGCCCACACACTCGCCCCCGGTGCCGTGGCCGGTGGACATCGCCGCCCGGGTGGCCGCCGCCCGCCCGGGGGCGCCCGGGCGGCCCTGGGCCGGCACGCCGCTGGCCGGGCTGGCCGGGCTGGTGCTCGACCTGCCCGCTGCCGGTCCGCTGCCGCTGCCGCCCCGGCTACAGCCGCTGCGCACCGTCGCCGAGCTGACCGAGTTCCTCGACCCGCAGCTTCTCCCGCCCTGGTCCACCGACCCACACAGGAGGCCGTGAGACATGACGCCATCGGACGCCGACACCGGGGAGTTCCCGCTGACCTGGTCCCAGCAGCAGTGGATGGCCGGTCCGCCGCCGCTGGACGAGAACGACGCCTGGCGCTACGAGCTCAGCCTGCCGGTGCCGGTCGGCCCCGGCCTCACGGTGCCCGACACGGTGGCGGTTGCCGGCGAGCTGCTGCGCCGCTACCCGCCGCTGCGGTCGCGGCTGCGCCGCGGCGTCGACGGGCAGCTGCGGCAGGAGGTGCTGGCGCCCGACGACCCGGCGGTGCTGGACGGGGCGCAGCGGCTCGGGGTGTGGTGCTTCGACTTCGTGACCGACGCGCTGTTCGACGCCGGCCGGCGGATCAGCCAGTTCGTGACCGACCCCGACGCGGGGAACCTGATGATCGTGGTGCCGCCCGTGGACACCGGTGGCGACGTCGAGATCTCGGTCGCGCACGCGTTCGTCGACGCCAGCGGGGCCGGCGCCCTGGTCGCCGCTTTCCTGGCCGTCCTGCGCGGTGAGCGGTCCGCGCCGATTCAGCGGACCTGCTACGACATCCTCGAGTTCGAGCGCGGCGAACGCGGCGCTGAGCTCTCCGCGCGCAACGTCCGCTACCTCGTCTCCACGGCACGCCGCGCCGAGGAGCAGGGCCTGGGCGACCCGCGCGGGACGGCCCCGGAGCCGACCGTGGACGGCTGCCGGCTGCGCAGCCGCAAGCTCCTGCGTGCCCTGGCCCGCAGCCAACCGGACTCCCGCCTGGCCCGCGCCGCGCTCGTGCTGGCCCTGGCGCTGATCGCGTTCTGCCGGGTCCGCGGTACCGACGGCGCGTGGGTCACCATCGTCGTCGGCAACCGGGCCACCCCCGAGGCGGAGTCCTTCGTCGGCATGGCCATGCAGTGGGGTGCGCTCACCGAGACCCTGCGGCCCGAGGACACCCTGCGCACCGTGCGCGACCGGCTCACGCTGCGCCTCGCGCAGAGCCTGCGGCACGGCCGGTTCGACCCGCGCCAGGCCGAGCAGGAGTTCGACAGCGCCGGCATCGGCGGACGCCCGGTGTTCACCTTCAGCCACTGGGAGTCGCCGACCACGGACTGGGACACGGCCCGCAAGCCCGCCGACGAACACGCGGTGCAGTCGGATCACTACGAGTGGACCAGCATGCCGGCCGGGGCGGGCGGGGCCGGCATGGAAGTCAACACCTCCACCCTGATGGACCAGGCGCTGCTCAAGGTGAAGTGGGACCGGCGGCGGTACGCCGACGCCCGCATGCGCGGCTACGTCGCGCACGTCGAGCGGATGCTCGACCTGGCCGTCGACGACCTCGACGTGCCGGTGGCGCGGCTGCGCGACCTCGACCTGGCCTGAGCACGAGCACCCGGGGTCGTCAGGGGGCGGCCGGCGCCGCGTCCCGCTCCTCGTCTTCGGAGATCAACAGCGCGGCCAGGTGGTCGGCGATGGCGGTGACGGTCGGTTGGTGCCACAGCAGCGTCGCCGGGAGCGCGTGGCCGAACCGGCTCTCCAGGCTCCGCCGTACGACGATGGTCATCACCGAATCCAGGCCCTGCTCGGACAGGGAGCGGCGGGGATCCAGATCCTCGCCGGACATGCCCATCTCGGCGACGATCCGTTCGGTGACCTCCGCCAGGAGGCGGCCGTGCAGCGCCTCAGGGGTCAGGCCGCTGAGGTCGACGACCTCACCCGACCCGGCCTCCGCCGCGTCGTCCGCGCCGGCGCTGGCCACCGTCTCCGCCAGCACGACGGGCCGGCCCATGCCGGGTTCCACGGGAAGGACAGGCAGCACGGTGTACTGCCCCGCGCCATGACGATGCGCCCAGTCCCATGCGTCGAACGCCTCCCGCACGGAGATCGCGCCCACCCCGCGGGCCCGCAGCTCGAGGTCGACGACCTCGTTGACCGACATGCCCTTGGACCGCCACGACGTCCAGCCGAGGCTGAGGGTGACGTCGCCGTCGGTGGCCTGCCGGAATGCCGCCAGCGCGTCCAGGAAGACGTTGGCCGGTCCGTAGGTGCTCTGGCCGGGCAGCCCGAGCAGTTGCCCGCACGACGAGAAGAACACGAGGAAGTCGAGGGTGCCCGGAGGGAACAGCTCGTGCAGCGTCCACGCGCCCGCGGCCTTCGGCCGCAGGACCGTGCGCACCGACTCCTCGTCGACGTCGGCGAGCATCCGGTTGTCGAGCACGCCGGCGGCGTGGACGACGCCACGGATCGGGGGGAGCCCCAGCCCGTCGGTGTCGAGCACCGCGGCGGCCCGCTCGGCGTCCGCGATGTCCAGGGCGACCGAGCGGACGGTGACGCCGAGCGCCTCCAGGTCGCGTACCACCTTGATCTGCTCACGCTGGCGGTCGTCGGCCGGGTGGTCCCAGGCGGCCCGCGGCGGCAGCGCGCGACGACCGGTCAGCACCAGGCGTCGGGCACCGCGCTCGACCAGCCACTGGGCGACCTCCAGCCCGAGCGCGCCCAGTCCACCGGTGACGAGATACGTGCCGTCCGCCCGGCAGGTGAGCGGCGCGCGCGTCGGCGCGCCGTCCACGGCGGTGATCCTCGCGACCTCGAGGACACCGTCCCGCAACGAGATCACGTCCTCGGCCGGGGCGGCCCCGAGCAGGCGAAGCACGAGGTCGGCGGGCACGTCGTCGCCGCACGGCACGTCCAGGGCGCCGCCCCACAGGTGCGGAAGCTCGTTGCGCAGCACCCGTCCCAGCCCCCACAACGGGGCCAGCGCGAGGCTACGCTCGGTGCGGCCGTCCCGCACGCCCGTGGTCAGGCACCACAGCCGCGGCGCCTGCGCCGGAGGACCGCCGGCGAGGCGCTGTGCCGCCGAGGCCAGCAGCCAGGTGGCCCGGGTCGCCGCTTCGGCGGCCGAATCGCCGGGCACCGACGGCAGCAGCAGCACGTCCGTCCAGGCGCCCGGCGCCGGGGCCAGCCGGTCGAGTCCGGCGGGGTCGGGCACCACGCGTACCCGCGCCCCGGCCGCCGACAGGCGCTCCTGCCAGTCGCCCGCCGCCTGCGCGTCGGCAGCGACCAGGACCACCTCGCGGCGGTACGGCTGCCCGTCCGCCTCCGCAAGCTCCAGCTTCCGCCAGACGGTCTCGTGGACCAGGTGCTGCGGCGCCACGGAGTCGGCCGTGACGTCCGGCATGCCCGCGTACCGCAGGCCGGTCAGCGTGGCCAGCACGGCGCCGTGTTCGTCGCCGATCGAGACGTCCACGAGGTCCGGGCCGGCGTCGCTCACGACGATGTCGACGACGGCCGTCTCCGGCGGCTCGCCGACGATGCGCACTTCCCGTACCCCGGCGACCATCCGCAGGGCGGTCACCGGGTCGGCCACCGGCGCGACGGACAGGGCGGCGTCGAGCATCGGCGCCCACCTCCCCATGGGGTGGTCGGGCCGCCCGGCACGGACCCGGGCGCGGAGCCCGCGGGCGCTGCGGCGCAGCTCCTCGACGGTCCAGTCGAAGGCCATGGTGGGTACGCCCACCGAGGCGAGATGCCGTGCGACGATCGCCGGGTCCTCGGCGGTGGCCTCCAGACCCTCCAGCGTCGGCATCGGCGGCGACAGGGGCGTCGCGGCATGCGACGCCGAGACGAGCGCGCTGGTGTGGAGGAGCCAGGGCCGTTCGGTGCCGGTGCCGGTGCCGTCGTCCTGCGCCTGCGCCTGCGCCTGCGATGCCAGCCGCAGCACGCCGTCGGCGCAACTGACCTGGACCTCCCGGTGCTCGTCGGTGAGGGGCACCCGGAGGGAGACGTCCCTGAGCACGGGCGTGCCCCCGCCGTCCTGGGCGGCCCGCAGCAGCGTGTTGATCAGGATGGCGGCGGGGACGATCTCGACGCCGTTGATCGTGTGACTGCCCGGGTACGGCCGGCACGACTCGTCCAGCAGGGTCCGCCACAGCCGCATGCCGTGTCCGCCGACGGGAACCTCGGTGCCGAGCAGGGTGTGCGAGTCGCCGTCGTGCTGGAGCCCGAGCCCGCCGCCCCTGGGCCGGGATTCCCGCCACAGGGGGCGGCGCTGCCAGGCGACGGTGGGCAGGGCGGCCAGCTCGCCCACCGGCTGCAACCTCGCCCAGTCGAGCGCGACGCCGTGGCAGTACAGGGCTCCGGCGTTGGCCAGCAGCGTCGCCCGTTCGGGCTGGTTGCGCCGCAACGACGTGCCGACGAAGACGTCGGCGTGCTGGTCCGCCAGCGCCTCGCCGATCGAATGGGCCACCACCGGATGGCTGGAGATCTCCACGAACGTGCGGTACCCGTCCCCAGCCGCCGCCAGGACCGCCGTGGAGAGCCGTACCGGGTTCCGCAGGTTGGCGACCCAGTAGGCGCCGTCGACGAACGGCGTGGTGCACGGCTGCGGCATCGAGGTGCTGTACATCGGGATCCGCGGCGACGCGGGCGACAGGCCAGACGCCGCCTCGCCGAGATCGGCCAGCAGCGGCTCCATGTGCGGGCTGTGGAAGGCGACGTCGGAGGCGACGCGCCGGACGTCGACGTCCTCGGCGGCCCACTGCGCCATGACCTCCTGCACCGCGGCGGGGTCTCCGGCGACCACGGTCGACACGGGTGAGGAGGCGATGGCGGCCACCACGTCGGCGCGTCCGGACAACCGGCGGGTCACCTCGTCGAAGCCGAGCCCGACCATCGCCATGGCGCCCTGCCCGGCGACCCGGCGCAGCAGCCGCGACCGCCGACAGATCAGCACGCCGCCTTCCTCCAGGGTCAGCGCGCCGCTGACGACCGCCGCGGCGATCTCGCCGACGGAGTGTCCGATGACGGCGTCCGGCGTGACGCCGTAGGAGTGCCAGACCGCCGCGAGCCCGACCTGCAGCACGAAGATCATCGTCTGGATCTGGTCGACCTCCACGAGGTCCGCCTCGTCGAGGACCGACCGCGGTGAGAAACCGATCTCGCGCAGGAAGACGGGGGTCAGCGTGTCGACGACGGCGGCGAACGCCGGCTCGGTGGCGAGCAGCTCCCGGCCCATGCCGGTCCACTGGGAGCCGTGCCCCGAGAAGACCCAGACCACGCCCCTGCCCGGCCCGGGAGGCACGACGCCCGAGACGACCCCCTCCCCCGGCCCGCCGTCGGCGACGCGGCGCAGCCGCGCGACCAGCTCGTCCCGGTCCGCCGCCACCACCGCCGCCCGGCGGCCCAGATGCGATCGCCGCAGCGCCAGGGTGTGTCCCACGTCGGCGAGCGTCGCCTCGGCGATCGGGTCCGACAGCCACGCCGCCAGCTCACCCGCCTGCTCCCGCAGCGCGGCCTCCGACGCCGCGGACAGCGGGAACAGTCGCTCCCCGACGCTCGTCCCCGGCGTCGCCGGCTCGCGCCGGGCCGGCGGCGGGGCCTGTTCCAGCACGAGGTGGGCGACGGTTCCGCCGTACCCGAAGGCGGACACGCCGGCCCGGCGCGGATGGTCGGTCCGGGGCCAGGCGGTCGGTTCGGTGACCACGCGCAGGCCGGCGTCGTCCCAGTCGATCGCGGGGTTGCCGGTGGTGTGGTGCAGCGTCGGCGGTATCTCGCCGTGGCTCAGCGCGAGCACCGCCTTGATGACCCCGGCCACGCCGGCGCCGGCTTCGAGGTGGCCGATGTTGGACTTCACCGAGCCGATGAGGCAGGGCCGCTCGGGTTCCCGGCCCGCGCCGTACACGGCGCTCAGCGCGGAGGCTTCCAGCGGATCGCCGAGCCTGGTGCCCGTGCCGTGGGCCTCGACGTAGTCGACGGACCGCGGGTCCACCCCGGCCTGCGCGCAGGCGCGGGCCAGCACGTGCCGCTGCGCCTCGGCGTTGGGCGCCATGATGCCGTTGGTACGCCCGTCCTGGTTGACGGCGCTGCCCAGGATCGTCGCCAGCACCCGGTCGCCGTCCCGGTGCGCGTCGCTGAGGCGCTTGAGCACCAGGACGCCGGCGCCCTCGCCGCGCCCGTACCCGTCCGCCGTGCTGTCGAACGACTTGCACCGCCCGTCCGGGGCGGTGGCTCCTGCGGCGTCCAGGGTGAGGGTGAGCCCCGGGGAGATGACGAGGTTGACGCCGGCGGCCAGCGCCACCGGGCTCTCGCCCGTCCGCACGCTCTGACAGGCCAGGTGCAGGGCCACCAACGACGCCGAGCACGCCGTGTCGACGGCCAGGCTCGGCCCCCGCAGGTCCAGGGCGTACGAGATCCGGTTGGCCACCGCGCACATGGCGGAGCCGATGCCGGTCCACGCCTCGATGCTGGGCAGGTGCTCCAGGAGACGCCGCCCGTAGTCGTCGGAGCCGACGCCCACGAAGACGCCGGCGTCGCTGGCCGCCAGGGACTGCGGGGGGATGCCGGCGTGCTCAAGTGCCTCCCAGGCGACCTCCAGCAGGAGCCGCTGCTGGGGGTCCATCAGTTCGGCCTCGCGGGGGCTGAGCCCGAAGAACTCGGCGTCGAAACCCTCGATGTCCGGCAGGAAGCCGCCCCAGCGGGTGGCCCGCCGCAGCGCGGCGGCGAAGTCGCCCCCCATGTCGGCATAGGCCCGCCACCGCTGCTCGGGCAGGAGGCCGATGCCGTCACGGCCGGCGCGCAGCATCTCCCAGTAGCTCGCCGGGCTCGTGGCGCCACCGGCGAACCGGCATCCGACGCCGATCACCGCCACCGGACCGGTGTCGGGCAGCGAGGATCCTCCGGGGCCTTCCGTACCGGCCATCAACGTGTCTCACCTTCTGACGGCAGGGAATCGTTCCCCGCGCGCCGAGCTGACCAACAGGGGCGGGTACCGGCTCAGCCGAGCCAGGACGGGCGGTGCAGGATCTTGATGACCGCGCTGGACGCGGTCATTCCGGGCCCGAGGCCGAACAGCAGCACGTGGTCCCCCGCGCCGAGTTCCCCCACGTTCAGCAGGTGGTCCAGGGAGACGATCTGGTCACTGGCGCCGATGTGCCCGACGGTGCGACCGAAGTCCCACGTCGACCGGGACAGGGGCAGCCCGAGCATCGCGAGGTAACGGTGCTCGATGATCTCCCGGGAGAAGTTCATGATGGCGATACGGGTGACGTCGTCGATCGTGATGCCCGCCTCGGCGAGGTTCCGCCCGACGACCTCGGGGACCGTCTGGTACACGCGGTCCCACACCGCGGTGCTCCCCGTCTCGGCCATGGCCTTCGCGTTGAAGGAGTCGCCACGGGCGGCGAAGTCGAGGTCCCGGCCGACGAGGCAACCGGGCGGGAACAGCGCTTCGCCGCTGCGGTGCACCTCCTCCGCCTCGGGGACGGTCGCCGAGCACACCGAGAGCAACTGGGCGAAACCGGGTTCCTTGCCGAGCAGCACCGCGCAGGCGGCGTCGCCGAGGACGAAGCCCGCACCCGTGCGCCACCGGTCGATCAGCGGGGTGCCGAAGTTGTCGGACGCGACGAGCAGGGCGGTTTGCCGTTCGGGGACGGCACGCAGGTAGCTGGCTGCCATCTCCAGCGCCCCGAACATGCCGTTGCAGCCCTGCCGGATCTCGATCCCGAGGGCCTTGTCGCAGCCGAGGTTGCGCTGGACGAAGAACTGCGGCTGCCAGCCGTCGGGGCCCTGGTGCCAGGAGTCCGCGTACAGGATGAGATCGGTCTCCTCCGGCCGCTGGCCGCAGCGCTTGAACGCCTCCTGGGCCGCGGCGAGCGCCATCTCCGGGGCCGAGATCATGCCCGCGACCGCGGCGCCGCCCAGATTGTGCGCCTCGATCTCGGCCTGCGGGTACAGGCCCCGTTGCACGGCCTGTTCGACGGTCACCGTCTGCGGCAGGAACACTCCGAGCCCGTTGAGATACACATCGGACGTACGCACCGTGTCTCCTTCGATTCAGCGATCATGGGCGGGCGGATCGGTGCACGCCGTGCGTGCTCGTCTCCCGACGCGCCGCTTGCCGGCCGGGGCACCAATGCAGACCGTGATCGAACGCGAGGTGCGGACTCATGGAGGACGTGACGTCGAGGGCGTCCAGGTTGGAGAACCGGTCACGGTCGGCCGCCGGCAGCGAGATCGTGCTGGTCCCACCGGCCCTGATTCTCGTCGCACCCGATTCCGCCCCCGCACCGTCGGCAACGTCGCTGTCACCCACGGTATGCATACGTCGGGCATGATTCAAGGGCTTCGATGCTTCAAAACGACGTCGAGCCGCCCTCCCACCCCTCGATCTCCCCCTTGCTCATTTCCTAGCTACACGATAGGAAAAGTGGGTGACAACCACGGTCCCCGCGCCACCTGCCGCGGAAACCTCGATCGGCACGTCAGCGGCGGCCCCTGACGCACTGGCGTCGCACGGCGGACGCCGCCGCCGGATCCTGCTGCGGCTGCTCGCCCTCGGCGTGCTCTACGCGCTGTGGGAGATCGCCGCCCGAGCCACCAGCAACCCCACCTTCATCCCCTCGCCCGGCGCGGTGTGGCACCAGCTCATCCAGACCTCGACCACCCACGACGGCAGCCGCGGCTACAGCGGGCGTCTGCTCGTCGAGCACCTCGGGGTGAGCCTGCGCCGCATCCTGATCGGATCCGTCATCGGTGTCGCTGGCGGAGTGCTCCTCGGCGTCGTCATGGGAACGGTCGGCTGGATCCGGGTGGTCGTCGAACCGGTCGTCACCTTCATCCGGGCGCTCCCACCCCTGGCCTACTTCAGCCTCTTCATCATCTGGTTCGGCATCGACGAGACACCCAAGCTCTGGCTGCTCTCCATCGCCGCGCTGCCCCCGGTCGCGGTCGCCACCGCGGCGGCCGTGCACTCCGCGCCGACCGGTCTGGTGGAGGCCGCGCAGGCGCTGGGCGCCAGCCGCGCACGGGTGATCCGCGACGTGGTGCTGCCCAACGCGCTACCGGAGATCTTCACCGGGATCCGGATCGCCGTCGGGGTCGCGTACTCCTCGGTGGTCGCCGCGGAGACGATCAACGGCGTACCCGGCATCGGCGGCATGATCCGCGACGCCCAGCGCTACTCACAGACCGACGTGGTCGTCCTCGGTCTCTTCGCCATCGGCCTGTCGGGCCTGCTCATCGACGCCCTGCTGCGGACCGCCGAGAGCCGGCTGATCCCGTGGCGCGGCCACATATAGGAGAACGACACATGCGCAAGATTCTGGGCCTACTGGCCGCCGCCACCCTGCTGCTGCCCACCGCCTGCGGGGATGGCGCCGCCAGCGGCGGCGGCGACCCGGGCCGCAAGAGCATCCGGATCGCCTACCAGGCGTTCCCGAGCGGCGACCTCATCGTCAAGAACCAGGGCCTGCTGGAGAAGGCCCTGCCCGACTACCAGATCACCTGGACCAAGTTCGACTCCGGCGCCAGCATCAACACCGCGTTCGTCGCCGGTAGCGTCGACATCGCGGCGATCGGATCCAGTCCGGTCGCTCGCGGACTCTCCGCACCCTTGAACATCCCCTACCAGGTCGCCTTCGTGCTCGACGTCGCCGGCGACAACGAGGCGCTTGTCGCCCGCAACGGCTCCGGGGTCACCGACGTGAGCGGCCTGCGCGGCAGGAAGGTGGCGACCCCGTTCGCCTCCACCGCCCACTACAGCCTGCTGGCCGCGCTGGACCGCGCCGGAGTCAAGGAGTCCGAGGTCACCATCGTCGACCTGGAGCCGCAGGACATCCAGGCCGCCTGGACCCGCGGCGACCTGGACGCCGCCTACTCCTGGCTGCCGTCGCTCGACGAACTCAGGAAGACCGGCACCGTGCTGGTCACCAGTCGCGAACTGGCCGCCGCCGGCAAGCCCACCCTGGACCTCGGTGTCGTCGCCACCGACTTCGTCAAGGCGCACCCGGCGGCCGTGGACGCCTGGCGCAAGGCTCAGTCGCAGGCACTGAACCTGATCCACAACGACCCGGCCGCAGCCGCGAAGTCGGTGGGCGTCGAGCTCAACCTCGCGCCGGAGGAAGCGCAGCGGCAGCTCTCGCAGGGTGTCTTCCTCAAGCCCGCGGACCTGGCCAGCCCCGCCTGGCTCGGTACCTCGGCAGCCAAGGGCCAGCTCGCCGACAACCTCGTCAGCGCGGCACAGTTCCTCAAGGACCAGCAGAAGATCGACGCCGTGCCGGACCTGGCGACCGTACAGGCCGCCATCTACACCGAAGGGCTGCCGGATGTCCTCGGCTGACCCCGCCGGGCCGGCCGCGATCGCCGTCGACGACGTCGAGCACGCGTACGGCGACGTCGTCGCCCTCGGTCCGATCGACCTGACCGTGCCGACGGGTGAGTTCCTCGTCCTGGTCGGCGCCTCCGGCTGCGGCAAGAGCACCCTGCTGCGGCTGATCGCCGGTTTCGAGCGGCCCACCACCGGCACGGTCCTGGCCGCCGGTCTGCCGCCGGTCCCAGGGCGCGGCGCCGGCCTGGTCTTCCAGCAGCCCCGCCTGTTCCCGTGGCTGACCGTCGGCGGCAACATCGAGGTGGCCCTGCGCTACGCCGGACAGCCCACCGCCGGTGTCGACCGGCTGCTCGCCCGGGTCGGCCTGCCCGACGTGGCCGAGCGCCGCACCTGGCAGATATCCGGCGGCCAGCAGCAGCGAGTCGCCATCGCCCGCGCCCTCGCCGCCGACCGCCCACTGCTGCTGCTCGACGAGCCGTTCGCCGCGCTCGACGCGCTCACCCGGGAGCGCCTCCAGGAGGACCTGCGCGCGGTCAGCACCGTGACCGGCCGGACCTCGGTGTTCGTCACCCACAGCGTGGACGAGGCCGTCTTCCTGGGCAGCCGGGTCGTGGTGCTCAGCCCGCGCCCCGGCCGGATCGTCCTGGACCTGCCCATCGACCTGCCCCGCACCGGCGTTACGCCGGACGACCTGCGGGGCCTGCCCGAGTACGCCGCGCTGCGAGCCGAGATCGGGCACGCCGTCCGAAGCGAAGGAGCATCCACATGACCGCCGTGCTCGTGCAGCTCGACCTCGAACCGCTGGGGCCGCACTTCGGCGCCCTGGTGCACGGGCTGAACCTGGCCACCGCCACCGACGACGAGATCGTCGCCCTCCGCGCCGCCCTGGTCGACCGCAAGGTGCTCTTCCTCCGCGACCAGCGCCTCGACGACGACGCCCAGGTGCGCCTGGGGCGCAGGATCGGCGAGCTGACCGCCTCGCATCCGGTCGTCGGCGGCGTCGACGAGGCCCACCCGGAGGTGTACGCCCTCGACAGCACCGACAATGGCTTCGCCGACGTGTGGCACACCGACGTCACGTTCATGAAGCGGCCGCCGCTCGGCTCGATCCTGCGCCCGGTCACCCTCCCACCGACCGGCGGAGACACCAACTGGGCCGACGCGCAACTGGCGTACGACTCGCTCAGCGAGCCCGTACGACGACTTGTCGACCAGCTCACCGCCATCCACGACGGTAGCCGCGAGTTCGGCTACTACCTGGCCCAACGCGGGGGCAACGTGTGGGAGGGCCAGCCGGTGTCCCGGCTCGACCCGGTCGAGCACCCGGTGGTCCGGGTACATCCCGAGAGCGGCCGTAGGGGAATCTTCGTGAACCCGGGCTTCACCTCGCACATCGTCGGGGTCTCCGACGCCGAGAGCCGGGCCATCCTGGACCTGCTCTACGCCCACCTCACCAAGCCGGAACACGTCGTGCGACACCGCTGGCGCCCCGGCGACGTGGCGCTCTGGGACAACCGCAGCACCGCCCACTACGCCAACCGCGACTACGGAACCGAGCGGCGGGTCATGCATCGCATCACCCTGCGCGGGGACGTCCCCCGCGGACCGCAGGACCAGCCGCGCTCCTCGGGTGGCTGACGATCCCCACCGGCGCGTCGACCGGGAGGCAGGCGTCGTCAGTCCCGCCACTCCTTGGCGAGCAGCTCGTACGAGCCGACCCGGTCGCCGTGCGCGTGGGTGATCGTGGTGATCAGCAGCTCGTCGGCGGCGGTGACGTCCCGCAGGACGCGCAGCCGCTCGACGACCGTGCCGGGCGATCCGACGAACTGGGTGTCCACCCGGTCGGCGACGAGTTCGCGGTCCTCGTCGGTCCACGGCAGCGCGGCGGCCTGCTCCGGGCGTGGAAACGGGATCGCGCCGTCACCGCTGCGGATGCTGCGCACCCAGGGCCCGTACGGCGCGGCGAGCCGACGTGCCGTCTCGTCGGTGTCGGCGACGACGACGTCGGCGGAGACCACCACGTACGGCTGGGCCAGTGCCGCCGAGGGCCGGAACGCGGCCCGGTAGGCGGCCACGGCGTCGAGCACCGAGGACGGGCTCACGTGGTAGTTCGCGGCGAAGGGCAGGCCGAGCGCGCCGGCGAGCTGGGCGCTCTCGCCGCCGCTGCTGCCCAGCAGCCACACCGCGAGGTCGACGCCCTCCCCCGGCACGGCGTGCGCGTCCAGGCCGTTCTCGTCGGTGTAGTCGCCGCGCAACAGGGCCAGGACGTCGGCCACCTGGTCGGCGAAGGCCGGCGGCTGCGCGCCCGGTTGGTGCAGCAGCGCGTCGGCCTGCGCGAAGCGCGGCGAGGCGAGCACGCTGGCGTAGGAGAACGCCGGCGGGATCAGCAGTCCGTCGACGACCCGGGCCTCGACGGGCGGCACGTTCGTGACCGCGGTGGGTGCCTGGGCCGCCTGGACGCGGCGTTGCCCGGAACGGCCGAGCCCGAGGTCGATCCGCCCGGGGTGCAGCTCGGCGAGGGTGCCGAACTCCTCGACCACCGACAGGGCGGTGCGGTGACCGAGCTGGACGGCGCCGGAGCCGACGCGGAGCACGCTGGTGGCCGCGGCGACCTGTCCGACGAGCACCGCGGGCGCCGAGCTGGCGACGCCCGCCGCGAGGTGGTGTTCGGCCAGCCAGTAACGGTGGTAGCCGGACTGCTCGACCCGGCGGGCCAGGTCGACGGTGTTGCGTAGGGCGTCGGCGACGGCGCCGCCGGCGGGCACCGGCGACAGGTCGAGGACGGACAGTGGCGTCGATGGCATGGTGGTTTCCCGCTCTCTTCTCAGGCCGCCGGCGTGGCGGTCACCGCCGGCGCGAAGGGGCGGCTGGGGATCTCCCGCCGCAGCACCGGCGCCACCTCGGCCTGGAACAGCTCCAGGCTCTCTCGGTGCTGCTTGTCGGTCAGCCCGTCGTGGTCGGCCTGCAGGTGCATGACCTCGTGGCCGAACTCCTCGTGGTAGCGCAGCACCTTGTCGACGATCTGCTGCGGGCTGCCGACCAGGATGGAGCTGCGTTCGATGGCGTCCTCGAGGGTGGGAAAGACCGTCGGCAGGCCGAGCCGCTGGAACGCGGCGACCCGGGCGTCGAAGATCGGCCGGTACCGCTCGACCGCCTCCTGGGAGGCGCGCGTCACGTAGAAGCCGGCCGACCCGGCGCCGACCAGGGCGGCGGCCGGGTCGTGGCCGTAGTGGGCCCAGCGTTCCCGGTAGTGGCGGATGAGCTCGGCGTACGGCTCGATGGGGTTGGTGACGTTGGCGGAGAAGATCGGGTCGCCGTAGCGGGCGGCCAGGTCGACCGACTCCCGGCTGGTGGCGCTGCCGTGCCAGACGCGGATGGGCTGTTGCAGCGGGCGCGGCCAGGTCTCGGCCTCGGTCAGCGACGGCCGGTACGTCCCCGACCAGGTGACCCGGTCCTCCCGCCAGAGCCGGCGGAACAGCTCGTAGCCCTCCCGGTTCCGGTCCCACTGGTCCTCGGCCGTGACGTGGAACAGTTGGGCCTGCGCGGCGCCGTTCCCCTTGCCGATGATCAGTTCGAGCCGGCCGCCGGAGAGGTGGTCGAGGGTGGCGTAGTCCTCGTACGCGCGGACCGGGTCGAGCAGGCTGAGCGTGGTGACGGCGGTGAAGAGCCGGATGGTGGAGGTACGGGCCGCGATGTGGCTCAGCACCACCGGAGGCGACGAGGAGATGAACGGCCGTTCGTGCCGCTCGCCGACGCCGTACCCGTCGAAGCCGAGCTCCTCGGCGAGGACAGCCGTGTCGACCACCTCCCGGAACCGCTCGGTGGTGGTGCGGCGCTGACCGGTGACCGGGTCGGGCAGGTGGGTGATCAGGGTGATCAGCAGGAACTTCATGCGGGGTCCGTCACTTCCGGCACGGGGGTCATGGGCGGCGCACCGCCAGGGCGAAGCAGCGCGAGTAGGGCAGGGCGTCGTACGGGGCAAAGACCGGGATCGGCCGGTAACCCGCCTGCTCGTACCGGCGGATCGCGTCGGGTTGGCGGTCGCCGGTCTGTAGCACGATGCGGACCGCGCCGAGCTGGCCGGCGGCTTCCCGGGCCGCGTCGAGCAGACTCCCGGCGATGCCGCGCCCCCGGTGGGCGGGCGGCACGTACATCCGCTTGAGCTCCAGGTCGGGACCGTGCCACCGCATGGCGGCGTGCCCCACCGGCGTGGCGTCGGCCGTGTACGCCACGCCGGTCCACGCCACCGACGTGGTGGGGAGCACCTGGGCCGTGGGGAGGTGGATCGGGTCGTCGGGGCGGTCGGCGTACCGGTGGCGCAGTTCGGTGGTCATTCCCGCCCGCAGGGCCGTGGCGTCCGGGTCGTCCCAGCGTCGGCGGCAGACCGTGACGGGCGTGGTCACGCCGCACCGACGCGGCCGACCGGTCGGGCGGGGCCGAGGCCGAGGTGGTCGCGCAGGGTGGTGCCGGTGTACTCGGTGCGGAAGACGCCGCGTTCCTGCAACAGCGGGACGACCTGGTCGACGAACTGGTCGAGGCCGCCGGGGGTCAGGTGCGGCACGAGGATGAACCCGTCGGCGGCGTCGGACTGGACGAAGTGGTCCATCCGGTCGGCGACCTGCCGGGGGGTGCCGACGAAGGACTGCCGGCCGGTCACCTCGATGATCAGGTCGCGGATGCCGAGGCCCTTCTCCTCGGCCAGGGCGCGCCACCGGCGGGCGGTGCCGACCGGGTCCGGGTACATGCCGGCCCGGCCTCGGCTGATCGCCTCGCCGCTCACGTCCGGGTCCTCGGCGGGCAGCGGCCCGTCCGGGTCGTACGCGGACAGGTCCCGGTTCCACAGCTGCTCCAGCAGGAGGATCGCGGTCTGCGGGCTGACCTGCTGGCGGCGGATGTGGTGGGCGCGTTCCTGCGCCTCGGCGTCGGTGTCGCCGAGCACGAAGGTGACCCCAGGAATGATCTTCAGGTCGTCGGGGTGGCGGCCGTGTCGGGCGAGCCGGGACTTCACGTCGCGGTAGAACTCCTGGCCGTCCTCCAGCGTGCCGTGCCGGGAGAAGATCGCGTCGGCGCTGGACGCGGCGAACTCGCGTCCGTCGGGCGAGTCGCCGGCCTGGAGGATCACCGGGTGCACCTGCGGGCTGCGCGGCACGGTGAAGTGCCCGGCGATGTCGAACTGGTCGCCGTGGTGGGCGAACGCGCCGGGGTCCGGCTCCGTCACGTACCGTCCGCCGTCGCGGTCTCCCACGATCGCCTCTGCCGGCCAGGACTCCCACAACTCCCGGGCGGTGCGGACGAACTCGGCGGCCCGCTCGTAACGCAGGGAGCGGTCGAGGTAGCCGCCCCGGCGGAAGTTCTCACCGGTGAACGCGTCGGACGTGGTCACGACGTTCCAGGCGGCGCGACCACCGGAGAGGTGGTCGAGGCTGGCCAGCTGACGGGCCAGCTCGTACGGCTCGCGGAAGGTGGTGTTCAGGGTGCCGGCCAGCCCGAGGTGGCTGGTGACGCTCGCGAGGGCGGCCAGCAGGGTCAACGTGTCCGGGCGGCCCACCACGTCCAGGTCGTGGATGCGACCGCGCTGCTCGCGCAGACGCAGCCCCTCGGCGAGGAAGAAGAAGTCGAACTTGCCGCGCTCGGCGGTGCGGGCCAGGTGGACGAACGAGGAGAAGTCGATCTGGCTGCCGGAGTCGGGGTCGCTCCACACGGTCGTGTTGTTCACGCCGGGGAAGTGCGCGGCCAGGATGATCTGCTTGGGCATGACGGTCTCCAGGGATCAGGCGGTCGCCGCGACGGCGTACCGGCTGGCCGGTCGGGGCAGGCCGAGCAGGTCACGCAGCGTCCCGCCGGGATATCCGACGCGGAACAGACCCCGGCCGCGCAGCGCGGGCACCAGCGCGCGGGTGATCAGGGCCAGGTCGTGGGGAAGCACGGCGGGTCGCAACCGGAAACCGTCCACACCCGAGCGCTGCCAGGTGGCGAGCAGGTCCGCCAGGTCGGCCGCCGTTCCGGTGAAGGTGGCCGCATCCGAGCGGAACTCCTGGCCGTGCAGCTCGTCGAGGCGGGCGCCGCGCCTGCGGGCGAGGCTCGGCGACTCGTCGAGCAGGACGCCCAGGTCGGCGAGCACGCGCAGCGGGGGTCCGGTCCGGCCGACGGCCGCCTCGGCGGCCCGGACCTCGGCGACGATCGCGGCGGCGTGCGCGGCGTCGGTCGGGGTGACGAAGACGACGTCGGCGTGCCGGGCGGCGAAGGCGTACGGCACCGACGAGTGGGCCAGCGCGGCCACCACCGGCTGGCCCTGCGGGGAGCGGGGCACGATGGAGGGGCCCTTGACGGAGAACCACCGACCCACGAAGTCGACGTAGTGCAGCCGTTCCCGGTCGACGAAGCGCCCGCTGGCGACGTCCCGGATCTCGGCGTCGTCCTGCCAGCTGTCCCACAGCCGGCGGACCACCTCCACCGCGTCGCCGGCCTCCGCGAAGAGGTCACCGACGAGGCGGACGGCCTCCTGGTCGTCGAGCCGGGTCGGATCCAGCGCGGGGATCTCCCGGCGACCGAAGTGACCGGCCTCGGCTCGCCGGGCGGAGACCCGGGGCCGCCAGCCGGCCCGGCCGCCGCTGAGGTGGTCGAGCGTGGCCACCCCCGTGGCGAGGTGGAACGGTTCGGTGTGGGTGGTGCTGATGGTCGGCACCAGCCCGATGTGCCGGGTCAGCGGGGCCAACCGGGCCGCGATCTGCACCGCGTCGAGGCGTCCGCGGAGCTGGTCGACCCGGCCGTCGGGGCCGTCGGGTCGCGTCGACTGGAGGTCGAGGCTGTCCTCGAAGGTGAGCAGGTCCAGGGTGGCGCGCTCGGCCTCTCCGGCGAGGGCAGCCCAGTAGCGGGCGGTCAGCGGCGCCGACGCGCCGGCCCGGGAGAGCCGCCAGGCGGCCGGGTGCCAACCGAGGCCGTCGAGGGCGACTGCCAGGTGCAGGGTCTTCTCGGTCATGGGCGTTCCTCCTGCGGTCGGCCGGCGGCGACGAGCGTGGGCAGCGCGTCGAGCAGGGATCGGGTGTAGTCGTGTCGGGGGTAGGTGAAGACGTCGCCGACCGGTCCCTGCTCGACCACCGTGCCGTCGTGCATCACCAGCACCCGGTCGCTGAGGTGGTGCACCACGCCCAGATCGTGCGAGATGAACAGCAGCGCGGTGCCGTCGGCGGCGCGTAGCTCGGCCAGCAGGTCCAGGACCTGCGCCTGGACGGAGACGTCGAGGGCGGAGACCGGCTCGTCGCAGATGATCAGGCTCGGTCGGGGGGCGATCGCGCGGGCGATGGCGACCCGCTGCCGTTGCCCGCCGGAGAGCTGTCGGGGACGCCGGTCCAGCAGGTCCGGCGCGAGGCCGACCCGGCCCAGCAGGTCGACGACGTGGGCGCGCCGGTCCCGCCGGTCGGTGTCGGGGTCGAGGTTCTCCCCGATCACCTGGCCCACCGTGTAGCGGGGGTCGAAGGAGCTGAGCGGGTCCTGCGAGATCAGCTGCAGCCGGCGGCGCATCGGGCGACGAGTCCGTTCCCGGGCGGCGGACCACGGCGTCCCCTCGAAGGTGACGGCGCCGGCGTCGGGGTCGAGCAGGCCGGCGACGATCCGCGCCACGGTGCTCTTGCCGGAGCCCGACTCCCCCACCAGCCCGAGCGTCTCGCCCCGCCCGACAGAGAAGGAGACGTCGCGGACGACGGTGTGCTCGCCGTACCTCTTGGTGAGCCCGCGCGCGTCGAGCACCCGGTCGTCGGGACGGACCTCGCCGCGGGTGGGCAGGGCCGCCCGGGCGGCCCCGGCCGGGGTCGTCGCCGCCAGCCGGCGGCCCCGCGACGACGCCGACGGCACCGCGGCCAGCAACTGCCGGGTGTACGGGTGTTCCGGGGCCCGCAGCAGCCGGTCGGTGGGCCCGTGCTCGACGATGCGACCGTCGCGCATGACCAGCACCCGGTCGGCGACCTGGGCGACCACCGCCAGGTCGTGGCTGATCAGCAGCAGGCTCACCCCGGCGGCCCGCCGTTCGGCGAGCAGCCGCAGGATCTGGGCCTGCACGGTGACGTCCAGCGCGGTGGTCGGCTCGTCGGCGATGAGCAGTGCCGGTTCCCCGGCGATCGCCGAGGCGATCAGCGCGCGCTGCCGCAGGCCGCCGGAGAGCTGGTGCGGATACTGTCGGGCCCGACGCTGCGGCTCCGGCAGGTGGACCAGGTCGAGCAGGTGGGCGACCCGGCCGGCCAGTTCCCGGCGGCCGACGATGCCGTGGGCGGTGAGCACCTCG
Source organism: Micromonospora sp. NPDC002575 (assembly GCF_042889525.1). Classification (NCBI taxonomy): domain Bacteria; kingdom Bacillati; phylum Actinomycetota; class Actinomycetes; order Micromonosporales; family Micromonosporaceae; genus Micromonospora; species Micromonospora sp. NPDC002575. The sequence continues at coordinate 147,383 of NZ_JBIARA010000014.1, forward strand.
CCGACCTCGGCGCCCACCGTCCGCAGCGGGTCGAGGGAGACCAGCGCGTCCTGGAGGACCAGCCCGGCGAGGCGGCCCCGGACCCGCCGCCAGTCCCGTGGGCGGTGCGTCCGCACGTCCTCGCCGGCCAGGTCGAGCCGGGCGGCCCGGACCCGCGCGCCCGGGCCGGCGAGGCCGACCAGGGTACGGGCGGTGACGCTCTTGCCGGAGCCGGACTCCCCGACGACGGCCACGCACTCGCCACGCTCGACCGTGAAGCTGATCCCGCGCACCGCGGCCACCCGGCCGGTCGGGGTGTCGAAGTCGACGTGCAGGTCCTCGACCGCGACCAGCGACGCCATCAGCGTCCCCGCCCGTCGAAGCGGGCCTGCCAGTGCCGGCCGACGACGGTCAGCGAGACCACGGTGGCGGTGACGGCCAGGCCGGGCAGGATGCTGATCCACCAGGCCACCTGGAGGTAGTTGCGGCCCTCGGAGAGCATCGCGCCCCACTCCGGGGACGGCGGCTGGGGGCCCATGCCGAGGAAGCTGAGCCCGGCGGCGGCCAGGATCGCCTCGCCGAGCCCGATCACGGCGAGCACCGGCACCGGGCCGACCACGTTCGGCAGCACGTGCCGCAGCACCAACCGAGGCCGGGACTGCCCGAAGGTGACGGCCTGTTCGACGAAGCCGGAGCGGCGGACGACGAGCGTCTGACCACGGACCACCCGGGCGTGGTGCGGCAGGGTGGCGATGCCGATGGCGACGATCAGGCTGGCGGTGCCCGGGCCCGCGATGGCGATGAACAGCAGGGCCAGCAGCAGCATCGGGAATGCCGACAGCGCGTCGAACGTGCGGCTGAGCGCCTCGTCGGCGACCCGGTGCGTGAGGCCGGCGAGCAGGCCGAGCAGCACCCCGCCGGTCACCGCGATCGCGGTGGCGGCGACACCGATGGTGAGCGAGTGACCGACGCCGTGCACCACCCGGGTCAGGACGTCGCGGCCGAGGTGGTCGGTCCCGAACCAGTGCCCGGGGCCGGGCGGGCGCAGCACGGCGAGCGGATCGGCCGCGAGCGGATCGGCGGGGGCCAGCGCCGCCGGCCAGGCCGCGGCGACGGCCAGCAGGACGAGGTACGCCCTGGCGGCGAGCAGGCCGGGGCCCGGCCGGGACCGTCGGCGCACGGCCGGTCCGGTCGGGTCGACGAGGATCCCGGCGGGCGCGTCGGTGGGCGGGGCGCCCAGGGTGACGGTCATCGGGTCAGCTCCTTCGCAGACGCGGGTCGACCAGCAGGTACGCCAGGTCGGCGGTCGTGTTGACCACGACGTAGCCGGCGGCGGAGAGGGTGACCACGGCCAGCACCACCGGCATGTCCCGGGTGGTGACCGCGGAGAGGGTGACCTGGCCGAGGCCGGGCCGGCCGAAGACCTGTTCGACGATGACGGTTCCGCCGATGACGATGCCGAAGACCCAACCGGCCAGGCTGATGGCCGGCAGGAAGGCGTGCCGCAGGGCGTGGCGCGCCAACACCGTTCGTTCCCGTACGCCCCGGGACCGTGCGGTGAGCACGAACGGCTCGTCGAGGGCCTTGTCGATGCCGTCGCGCAGCACCTGGGCGAGCAGCCCGGCGATGGGCAGCGCGAGGGTGACGGCGGGCAGCACCAACGCGGCGATGCCCTGGTCACCCGACACCGGGAAGAGGCCGAACCGGAACGACAGCACGCTGAGCAGCAGGAGCCCGATCAGGAACGACGGGGTGGAGACCAGCAGCAGTTCGGCGCCGGAGCTGAGCCGGCGCAGCCACGGTCGCCGGTTCCCGGCGGTGGCCACCGCGACGGCCAGGGCGAGCAGCACCCCGAGCCCGGCGGCGGCGACCGCGAGCGTGAGGGTGGGGGCGAGCTGTTCCCCGATCACCTCGGTGACGGGTCGTTGCAGGAGGTAAGAGCGACCCAGGTCGCCGCCGCCCAACCGCCCGAGGTAGTCGAGGTACTGCACGACGGCCGGCCGGTCCAGGCCCCAGTCGGCGATGATCTCGGCGCGGATCTGCGGGGTGTCCGCGCCGTCGCCCACGATGTTGTCCACGGTGTCGCCGGGCGCGGCCAGCACCGCCAGGTAGGCGGCGGTGGCCGCGACCCAGAGGACGACCAGGCCGGCCCCGAGCCGGCGGGCCACGGCACGCACGGGTGGGCGGCTCATGTCACTTCCCGATCCACAGGTCGTACGCGCTGGCGGGCACCCCGGCGGTGGGTTCGAAGCGCACGCCGCCGACGCCGGTGCTGGCGGCGATCTGGTCGGCCGGCGCGTACAACGGCAGCAACAGGGCCTGCTCGACGACGACCCGTTGCTGGAGGTCGGCGTAGATCTCCGCGCGCTTCGTCGGGTCCGCGGCGGCCTGACCGGCCTCCAGGAGCTGGTCGATCCGGGGATCGTTGACCTGGGTGCGGTTGATGCCGCCCTGCGAGTGCAGCAGCAGGTTCAGCGCGGCGCCGGCGTCGGTGTCGGCCCGCGAGTTGTCGAAGACCTCGTACTCGTTGCGCTGGATCGCGTCGGTGGCGGTGCCCTGGTCGACAAGCGACACCTTCAGGTCGATGCCGGCGCTCTGCTTGACGGCCGCCTGCACGGCCTGGGCGAGCACGTCGCGACGGTCGCGGACGAAGGGCGCGGACTGCACGAGCCGTACGGTGAGTCGCCTGCCGGCCTTCACCCGGTAGCCGTCGGCGTCCCGGGCGGTCCAGCCGGCCTGGTCGAGCAGGGCGTTCGCCTTGGCCGTGTCGCCGCTGTACGCGCTGCCGTCGAGCCGCTTGTCGTAGAGCGGGCTGGACGGGCTGATCACGCTCCGGGCGCGGGTGGCGGTGTCCCGGTAGACCGACCGCAGCACGGTGTCCACGTCGACGGCCTCGCGGAACGCCTGGCGGACCCGCAGGTCGTCGAAGGGTGGGTGGGAGGTGTTGAAGAAGTAGGAGTAGGCGGAGCCGGAGTTGAGCTCCCGGGTCAGGCGCAGCGCCCGGTTGGCGGTGACCAGCGGCTGGTCGGTGGCGGGCACCCCCTCGACGACCTGTACCTGGCCCGACGTGAGGGCGCCGACGCGCACCGCCGACTCCTTCAGGAAGCGGTAGGTGACCTCGTCGAGGTAGGCGGGGCCGGTGTGGGTCGCGGTGGGCGGCGCCCAGTCGTAGCCGGGGTTGCGCCGGTAGCGCAGTTCCTGACCGGCGACGTAGCGGTCCAGCACGAACGGCCCGGTGCCGACGACGTCCACGCCGCCGGCCTTGAGGTTCTTCGCCTCACGCAGCGACTTCGGCGAGATCTGGGCGCCCTGCGGGGAGGCGAGGAAGTCGAGGATGAGCACGTCAGGTCTGGTGAGGGTGAGCCGTACGGTGCGCGGGTCGACGACCTCGACGGCCTTGAGGTTGCGCAGTTGCACGGCGGCGACGGCGGGGGCGTACCCGGGTTCGCGGAGTTTGTCGATGTTCGCCTTCACGGCTGCGGCGTCCAGGGGCGTGCCGTCGGTGAAGGTGACGCCGTCGCGCAGTGTCAGCGTGTACGACAACCCGTCCGGGGCGGTCTGCCAGCCGGTGGCCAGCCACGGCGTCAGCTTGCCGTGCCTGTCGTAGGTGAGCAGGGACTCGAAGGTGTTCCAGACCAGCAGGCGGGCCTTGGCCTGGGCGTACTGGTGCGGGTTGAGGGTGATCGGCTCGGTCTCCACGGCCCAGGTGAGGCTCCCGCCGGAGCGGGGCTGGCCGGCGGCTTCGGCGGCCGGCGTGGCGGCGGTGGAGCAGCCGGCGACGGCGGCGAGCAGCGGGGCGAGCGCGGCGGCGGCGAGGGTTCGCAGACGGCTGGCGGGCATGGCGAGGTCTCCTGTCCAGGCAGGCGGTTCGGGTACGCCGACACCCGGCCCGGCGCGGTGGGCGCGGGTCGGTCACGGTGTCGGCGCTGTTGGCTCGGCGGTCGGCTCGGCAGTGAGCCCCATCTCGGCGGGCCTATGCGGCGGGCCGGGTAAGCGGGGCGCCGGTCAGGCCAGACAGGAACTCGACCACACCCGACCGAAGTCGATGTGGCCGCGGATCGTCAGCCGCAGCTCGCTGGACATGAGCCGAGTCCACTCGGCGCGCTCGACGGTGTCAACACATCGATCGATGGATGTCGGCTATCGCACGTGGGAGCGCCGATTCGTTGACGCATCACCTACTAAGGCTATAGGATTCGGCGAGAATTCGTCCGACGGGTCGACCCGCACCCGCACCGGGCCGGGACCGGCCCGCCGGACACGTACGCGCCCCCGTGCCGAGCCGGTTGGACGACCACCCCCCGAAGTCCTGGCGAGGTTCCCGACAGGCGGCCCACGCCGACGACCCTGTCGACGACGGCCGGCGGAAGACGCCGGCTCGATGGTCAGGCGGCGGCGCGACGGGCCGTGCCGTCCGGAGCGTCCGCGAGACCGGCGTAGCGACCCCGGTGGTAGAGCAACGGGGAGCCGACGTCGGCGTGCCGTAGCAGCTCCGGCTCGGCCAGCACGACCACGTGATCGCCGACGACCACCCGGTCGACGACCCGGCACACCAGCCAGGCCAGGGTGCCGTCGAGGATCGGCAGCCCGTTCGGCCCGGGCCGCCAGCGGGTCGGCGCGGCGAAGCGGTCGATCCCGCTCGTGGCGAAGGTCCGGGCCAGATCCTGCTGGCCGTGGGCGAGCAGGTGCACCGCCACGTGCCGCGCCTGCGCCAGCGTCGGCCACGTGGACGAGCCGAGGTTCAGGCAGAACGAGACGATCGGCGGCGTCAGCGACACCGACGTGAACGATGTCGCGGTGAAGCCCACCGGCGGCGCACCGGGGGCGGTGACCACCGTGACGGTGCTGGCCTGGTGGCGCAGCAACCTGCGCAGCGCGTCGGCGTCGGCGTCGGTCGGGTCGTCGGTGGACGAGGTCATGGCGTTCCTCCCGGGGGGTGGGGGCGCGGAGCGCTAGGAACGGGCGGCGGGGTCGGCCGCCAGCCGCTCGAACGGGATCTTCTCGCCGGCCTCGACGGCGACCGGCAGCCGGTTCTCCGTCGGCGGCAGCGGGCAGGTCGCGAAGTCGGTGTACGCACACGGCAGGTTGACGGCCCGGTTGAAGTCCAGCGTCACCCGGCCCTGCTCGTCCGGCGCCCCGACGGCCAGCGACCGGTTGGCCCCGTAGGTGGTGACGCCGGAGGTGGTGTCGGTGAACAGCACCGACAGGCTGCCGGGCGCCGCACCGTTGAACGCGGTCAGGCTCAGCGGCAGCCCGTCGACGCTGAACTCGATCCGGCCCGGCGCGTCGTAGACGTGCTGAAGGCCCTCCACGGCAGCGCCCACCGTGGTCGGTCGGGGACGATCGAACGGCACGAACCGCCCCTCGAGCACCCACCGCTCGTCGGGCGGGTAGGTGGCGGTGCCCCGGTAGCGCGTCCGCAGCGGATGGTCGGGGAATCGGGGTCGAAGGATGTCGCGCCCACCCCGCCGGGCCACCTCCAGGACACCACCGTCGATGTCCACGGTGATGCCGGCGCGCTCGGCGATCGCCCCGAACTCGTGCCGCTGCCGGACACGCCGGCCGTCGACGACGATCTCCTCGCCGTCGGCGAGGGTCACCTCCGGCCCGTCCTTCCCGGTGCGCCACTGACCGGGCACACCGGGGAACCGCTGCGGCTGTCCGGTGAGCCAGTGCAGTGCGGCCACGGCGAGGAAGCCGTGGCCGTCCGCCCGCGCCTCCTCGTGCCGGCGGTGCCACTCCTGCCAGTCCTCGGCGAACGCGCGGGTGGATCGTGCGGCGTCGGCGGGTGCGGACGGTGCGAGATCACTGGTCATGACGGATCCCTCTCGTTGACGTGCGGCCACTCGGTGACGGGTGCGCAGGTGCCGGACGCGAGCCGGCGGGGCGACGACCGACAGGCAGGCAGACAGACAGGGACCGCCCGCTCAGGCCGGAAGGATCGCCACGCGACAGAGCTGCGCGGCGACCCGCATCAGGTCGACGACCCGGCGGCAGGTGAACAGCCGAACAAGCAGCATGGACCGATTTTCCTATCAATCAAGTAGGATTTCAAGCCCCCGGAGCCACGCGGCACCACCCGAATCAGTAGTCGTCGTCCGGCTGGAGCGGAGACGCACGCGGACGACGTCGGCGGGTAGCACCGTGATCGAGACCCGCCGGCTCAGGAGGCGGACGCCACGACGTCAACGCGGAACGTCTGGTCGCCCTCGCCTGTGCACGGCTCCTGCACGAGTTCGACACCGCTGACCGTCTCGTCGCCACGAATGCCGAGACAGAGTTCGCTGTGCACGGGGCGGAGCCGGTAGCCCTCCAGTGGAGCGGCGACCGGCTCGACCCGGAACACCTGGGCTGGCCCACCGGCTGCGCAGTCGTCCCAGGGTTCGAGCATGCCGCCGGCCGGGCCGTTGGTCAGCACAGTCAGGCAACCCACTCCATGCTGCGGGTGGCTCCACTTGATCTGAAAGCGGTCCCCGTCGACCGGCACGAGCAGCGTCCTGGGCGGCTCGGCGTCCTCGCACGATCGTTGCACCGCGACGGCCGAGTCGTATCGTCCGGAGCGCTCCCGCCCCTCGGTCACGCAGAGCGCCGGTGTCCGCGCGGGGTGGATGCGCACGACACTGCCACCCGCGGGCAGTTCCAGCGGGCTCTTGGGCGCCGGGCCAGCCTCCGGGGTGCCCGGCGACCTTCCGGTGTCGCGGACCAGCAGCCAACCACCCACCGCGAGCAGCGCCGCCGCGGTCACACCTGCGGCGACCCTGACCAAAGTGCGCCAGATGACCTCGCGCGGCTTCTCCGGGGCGCCCTGACCGGTGGCATGAGCCGACTGCCTGGGCGCCGACTCCTTCCCGTCTGCCGCGTCGGTCTCGTGGGCCAACCGATTGAGGGTGGCCAACCAGGCGGCGACCTGGGCCTCGTCGTCTGTGCACGCCCGGACGAATGCCGCCAGCAACTCCGCGCGAGGCAGGCTACGCCCAACCAGCATGTCAGCTGCGGTGCTGCGGGCCAGAACCTCGCCACGGCTCGCCGCCCGTTGCTCGAGCTGCCGGAACGTGTACCGGGACCGGTCTTTCATCAGCCGCATGAGCTGCACGAACTCAGCCTTATCGCGAGCACCGTCCGGCCGAACACTCTCCGCATCCATCGGACTCCATGCTGCCCGAGACGACCGCCGAGATCAACTGCCTGGCGGGACCGCCCGGACAGGCAGGCCGGACAAGCCTCTGGCCAGCCCGGACAGCGCTACGCCTGTCCCGGACAGGAGCGACCCATTGCCGGACGTGATCGACCAGGCAAGCCTTGACTGCATCCAAACAACCTTCCGGAAAGGCCACTGATGAGAACGACGCAGCGAAGACTTCGGACAGCCCTGGCGGGGAAGCGGCACGGCCACCACAAGGCCGGCGTCTACCTCAAGGTCTGCACCAGCGATGCCAACGCCAACCGCGCATGCGGCTACTGGCTCTGAACCGGCCACCATCCCCCGTTGGACACTTCACACAGGAGACATCCATGAGAAAGGCAATTCGTGCGGCGCTGGTCGCCGTAGTCGCGGCGGCGTCCGTCACGTTCATCGGCACGGGCACGGCTCACGCCGCCGGTGACACCCAGCTCGGCATCGACGTGGGCAACATCGCCTGGGAGCAGTACACCTCCACCAGCACAACGGTTTCGGTCCGCCGATCGGAGGCCGGCAACGAAGACTGCAACTACTACACCGGGTTCTGGACCGACCCGGACAACGACCGCAGGACCAGCCACGCTTCGGCCGCCTGCAGCCCCGCCAAAACCACCTCGGGCACCATGTACAGCGGCGGTGTCAAGCAATCGATGCCGGTGAGCTGGCGTTCCCGGGCCTGGTGCGCGGACTTCGCGAAGTACGCCTTCTACTGGGGCACGGCCGAATACTCGAAGCTCACGCCGCACTCATCGAGTTTCATCACCTATGGCAACGACAACGGCACCTGGCACTCCAGGACCAGCGGCTACATCCCCCGCAAGGGCGACGCTGTGGTCTTCAACTACAACGGCGGCGAGACGGATCACGTTGCCATCGTCACCTCGTACTACGCAGACACCGTGGCCAAGGGCTACTTCTACGTTGTCGGCGGGAACCAATCCGATGGCGTCACCCACGTGAAGTGGTACCCGTCGAACACCAGCATTGTCGGCTACGCCTCGCCGAAGGCGAAGTAGGCAGCAGGTTGGCGGGGGCGAGCCGTTCGGCTCGCCCCCGCCCGGCAGACTCGCACCGCACCGGCGCGGCCGAAGCCGCTGCGGCGTGGCTCGCCGCCGGGAGCTGCGCCGGACCCTGGCGGCTGGACTCAGGCGCCGGTCCACTCCGCCGTACGCGGACGAGGCTTCGCCGGGCCAGCCAGCCGCCAACCACCTGCACCTGTGACGATCCGGTCACGCCCGAGGTGGTCCCGAAGCTGATGGATCACGGCGCCCACCGCGGCGATCGTGGCGGGCCGGTCATGCGGTGGCAACGACGACCAGATCCACCTCCTGCCGCGCGGCGCTCCCCGCGCCTCGACGAGCACCCGCAGCACGGCGAACCCCTGCGGGCCGAGCCGGATGAGCCGAGCCGGCCCGTCGAGGACGTACCGATGCTCGACGTCGAGGCGCAGGCTGCCGAACGACAGCACGTCGGTGCCGGCGAGCGGTTGCGGCGCGACCGGGTCCCGCATCCACCAGCCGTCCGCCCCGGTGAGAATGCGGGCGCCGCCGATCTTCTTACGGATGTTGGCGATCACCACGCCGATCTGGGCAGCCGTTGGCGGCCGGTACCCGCGCGGCATGGCGGCCCAGATCGCCTCCCGGCCCAGGGGTGTTCCCCGCGCCGTGATCAGGACGGCCAGCACGGCGACCTGCTGGCCGCTGAGTATGACCGCGCTCGACTCGGCGTGCAGCCGGACCAGACCGGTGGACGTCTGCAACTCCACCCCGGCGTAGCACAGCGGGACATCGAGCACGGGTATGGACGGCTGACGCCGACCGGCGCTGGGCCGTGGGCGGTGTCCTTGACGGCACCGCGGGATGGCCGCCAGCGCAACGCCCGCCGCCGGAGAGGCGCTCTCAGCCGGGAGCCGGCCGACCCTGACCTGATCAACCACCACCATCAAGAACCTCACCATCTGGCCGGCTGACGGCCACTGCCCCAGCTACCGGCGCGCCGCCCCCGTTGCCGTCCTGCCGCAGGGCTGCGACGGTGGACGCATCGGCGACGGGCAGCCGGCACGCTGCTCGGACGACGGACCGGGGTGGGGCGGGCGGAGCCCGGCCCCACCCCGGTCCCGGACCCTCCCGCTACTTCCCCGAACCGGCGAGGACGCCCTGCACGAAGTAGCGCTGGAAGGCGAAGAAGACCGCCAGCGGCACGAGCATGGACAGGAACGCGCCCGGGCCGATCGTGTCGAGGTTGGACGAGAACGACCGCATCTGTTCCCGCAGGGCGTAGGTGATCGGGGCGTTGTCGGAAGTGGCGAAGACGAGCGAGACCAGCAGATCGTTCCAGACCCACAGGAACTGGAAGATGGCCAGCGAGGCGATGGCCGGCCATCCGATCGGCAGCACCACACGGGCGAAGATGAGCGCCTCCCGGGCGCCGTCCATGCGGGCCGCCTCGAGCAGGTCGCGCGGGATGTTCAGGAAGAAGTTGCGTAACAGGAAGATCGCGAACGGCAACCCGAAGGCCACGTGGAAGGCGATCACCGCCGATATCTCGCCGTAGATGCCGAGGGCCCGGAAGATCCGTGCGTCCGGCACGATCGCCACCTGGACCGGCACGACGATCAACGCGACGACCAGCGCGAAAAGCCAGTCCCGGCCGGGGAAGTCCAACCAGGCCAGGGCGTACGCGCCGAGCGCGCCGAGCAGCACCACGAGCAGAGTCGACGGGACGGTGATCAGCACCGTGTTCCACAGCGACTCGACGATCCGCTCGTTCTGCAGCACCTGAGCGTAGTTGTCGAGGGTCAGCTGGGCCGGCGCGGTGAAGACCGTCCACCAGCCGGTGGCGCTGTTGTCGGCGCTGCTGCGCAGGCTCGCCACCGCCAACCCGAAGGTCGGCAGCAACCAGAAGGCGCCGATCAGGACCACCAGCAGCCGCAGCAGCGCCTTGCCGAACCGCATCATGAACCGGGTCCAGGGCCCCGGTCGTGGCCGGCCGCCCCGCGCGGTGCCGGCGGGCACCAGTTCCAGCACCGTGTCGGTGGTGGCGTGGCTCATCAGCTATCCCTTCTCAGGCGCCGGATGTTGAACAGCATCGCGGGGAGCACCAGGGCGAACAGCAGGACCGCGAGGGCACTGCCGAGCCCGTAGTCCAGGCCGCCGCCGAAGGACACCCGGTACATCTCCAGGGCGACCACTGTCGCGTCGTTCTGTGACGCCTCGGGTGCGAGCACGTAGACGAGGTCGAAGATCTTCAGGACGTTGATGGTCAGGGTGACCAGCACCACGACGAGCACGGGCCGGACCAGCGGCACTGTCACGTGCCGGAAGGTCTGCCACTCGTTCGCGCCGTCCATCCGGGCCGCTTCGAGTGCTTCCCGGGGCAGGGCGGCCAGGCCGGCCGACACCAGCACCATGGCGAAGCCTGCCCAGATCCAGATGTACACCCCGATGACCGCGGGAGTGATGAACGAGGGCCCGAGCCAGGTGACGCCGTTGAACGGCTCGGTGAAGTTGTCGGCGGGCAGCCGGATGACGTACGGGCCTGAGGCGAGGTCGGGGAACGCGAACCGCCCGGCGGCGTCGGTCCGGGTGGTGGCGACCACCGTGCCCCCGTCGGTCACCGCCTCGACGGTCATCTGGGGCAACCCCACCTCGCCGGGATCGACGATCCCCGCCTTGCCGCCGCCGCCGCGGGTGAAGTCGAGCCACACCACCCCGTTCAGTCCGGGGCCGCCGGTGGACGCCGTGGCCTGCTCGGCGTCGCTCGGGATCCGGTCCGGCGGCAGACCCACGAGGGCGAGGTGGACGGGCTCCCCCGGCCGCACCGGCCCCCTGGACTGGAAGCCACCGTCCGTCGGCACCAGTTCGCCCTGCTCCCGGGCATTGACGCCGTGGTAGCGCGACGGGGACACGAAGGCGTCGTGCACCGACACGACGGCCGCGTTGAGCACGCCGCGGTCGGGGTTCTCGTCGTACACCAGCCGGAAGGTGACGCCGGCGGCCAGGAACGAGATGGCCATCGGCATGAACAGGACCGCCTTGAGCACGGCCGGCCGGCGTAGCCGCTCGGTCAACACCGCGAAGATCAGCCCGAGGGTGGTGGCCACGGCAGGCGCCACGATCACCCAGACGAGGTTGTTCAGGATGGCTCGCCGGGTGTTCGACGAGGTGAACATCGCGACGTAGTTGTCGAAGCCGACGAACCTCGAGCCATCACCGTTGCGGAAGCTGAGCCACAGCGTGTAGACGATGGGATAGCAGACCAGCACCAGCAGCAGCACCAGGGCGGGGCCGAGGAAGAGCGCGGCCATCAGGCGGTTCTCCCGCGACCGTCGGCTGGCCGCGGTCTCGGTGCTGCCCTGCCGGCCACCGGGGGCGTCCCGGCGGCCCGGGCCGCCGGCGGCGTGCCGCGAGCCGCCGGGGCCGCCGGCCACGCTCGCCCGGCCGCTCGTTGTCTGGGCAGGGAGCGGACGGTTGCCCTGGGCCGGGTCGGGCGTGATCGTCATCAGTTGCCTCCGAAGTCCTTCTTCGCGGCGGCCTCGAGCTGCTTGGCCAATGTCTCCGGGGCGATCGGCTTGGCGAGGAAGTCCTGTAGCAGCACCCAGAGGTGGGCGCTGGTCCCGCCGCCGAACGTCTGCGGCGTGAGGTCGGACAGGTCGAAGCGCAGCGATTCGGCCTTCACCACCGCTTCGGCGAGTTGCCGGGTCGTGCCGTCCGGGTACGCCGCGAGGTCCAGCCCCGAGTTCGCCGAGATGAACCCGCCCTTGGCCGCCATGATCTTCGCCGCCTCGGGCGAGGCCAGGAAGGCCATCAGCGCGTTCGCCTCCGGCGTGTCCTTGAAGGCGACCGCCTGGTCGCCCGCCGTCACCACCGCCGGCTTCGAGCCGTCGATCGACGGCCAGTCGAAGAACTTCGCCGACTCGCCGACCTTCAACTCGCCCAGTTTGTTGATCTCCGAGGCGACGAAGTCACCCTCGAACAGCATCGCCCCCTTGGGCGACTTGCCGAACACGTCGGCGATCGCCTGGGTGAAGGCGGTCTGCGTCGGGTTGGCGGCCAGGAAGCGCGGCGTACGCCAGTAGTCGGCCAGCAGGGTCAGCGTCTTGACCACGCTGGGGTCGGTCCAGGGGATCTCGTGCTTGGCCAGCTTGTCGTACATCTCCGGGCCGGCGACCCGGAGGTAGATGTTCTCGAACCAGTCGGTCAGCACCCACCCGTCGCCACCGGCGGCCACCATGGGCGTCACCCCGGAGTCGGCGAGCGCGGTGGACACGGTCTTGAGCTCGTCCCAGGTCTTCGGTGGCTGCACCCCGGCGTCGGCGAAGCTGTCGACCCGGTACCACATCACCGACTTGTTGGCGACCTTGAAGTAGACGCCGTAGAGCTGCCCGTTCACGGTGCCCAGCTCCTGCCAGGCAGGGCTGTAGTTCTCCTTGATCGCGGCGGCGGCGTCACCGGTCAGCGGCTTGATCGCGCCCCGCTTCACGAACTCGGTCACCACACCGGGCTGCGAGATCAACGCGACGTCCGGCGGCGAGCCCCCGGCGATCCGGCTGTTGAGCAGCACCGGCAGGTCGTTGCCGCCGGAGGTGTACTTCACCGTCGCGCCGGTCTTCGCGGCGAAGACGTCCAGCAGCGCCTGGAAGTTCGCCTGCTCGGCGCCGGACCAGGTGGCCGCCACCTCGACGGTCTTGCCGGCGAGGTTCGCGTCCGGCGCGCCGGACGTCGGGTCGGCATCGCCACCGCACCCTGCGGCGGTGGCGAGGACCGCCGTCGCTACTGCGAGCGGTACCCATCGTCGTACCATGGACTCTCCTGGATCTGGTCAGCGGATCGGGACTGGACCGGAGCGGGCGGCTACCCGTCCGCACTGCGTCCGGCGTCGACCGCGGTTGAGTGGTAGCTCAGCCGCGGTCGACGAACGATCGCCGGAGCAGGTTCCGGATCGGTGGTCGGACCGCCCCGTCCGTCCCTCTTGGTCGGACTCACGATCGGATCGCATCGACCGATCGGTGATTGCGCCGAGTCTTCAACACCACCGCGTTTCCCGGAAGTCACCCGGGTGTTACGTGACGGGACCGACGAACACCTCACAAGATCAACTTTCGAAAACCCGGCCCGACTCGCCAGTAACTACTTCGGAATACGGGTTGAGCTGGCGAAACGCCGCCCACATCGGAGCGCGGTCCCACACTTCGGTAGCACCGATCGGTGATCGAACCGTCGTGGTGTTGAGATTGGACGTCGCCGCCGTATCGACGTTGTTACGGCGACACTTCTTTCTGACAAAGCTCGGGGCCCGACGGACGCCCGCCCCGGTGACATGTCCCACCGGGTGAGCCAAGCGGCGTCCGGATCCGTTCAACCTGCGAGGTAAGCCGGTGTGACAGGAGGACAGTGTGGAGGATCTGGCGGGGTACACGGTCGCCGTCCTGTCGGAGCGGCGTCGACACGACCTCGCCACCCGGCTGGAAGCCACCTCGGCACGGACGATCAACGTCCAGGCAGTCCGCTCGGTGGCCCAGCCGGTGGCGGAGGCCGTCGCTGACGCCACCCGCGCCAGCGTGACGAGCCCGGTGCACGAGGTCATCGTGTCGTCGGGCCTGGGCCTGCGGGCCTGGCTGCGCGTGGTCCGGCAGACCGGCCATCTCGACGCGCTCATCGACCGGCTGACGCATGCCCGCCTGCTGGCCCGCGACGGGCACGCCGCCGACACGCTGCGGGACCTCGGCCTGAGCCAGATCTGGGCGACCCCGTCCACGACCACCGAGGATCTGTTCCGCTATCTCCTCGCCCAGCCGATGATCGGCCGCCGGGTGGTGGCGCAGATCGAGTCGGAGCCGCACCGGGAGTACTGTGACGCCCTGCGCCGCAACGGGGCGACAGTCGTCGAGGTCGTCACCAACCGGTTTCTCCCACCGCTGCGCAGCGACGTCCTGCGCCGGCTGTGCGCGGTCATCATCCGCCGGCAGGTCGACGCCGTCGCGCTGACCGGGGTGACCGCCACCGAGAACCTGTTGCGCCAGGCCGAGGCCGACGGCGTGCTCGGCGAGGTGCTCAACGCGCTGACCGCCGACATCGTCCCGGCCTGTCTGGGTCACCTGGCGGCGGAGCCGCTGCGGGCGCTCGGCCTCGACGCGTACGTGGCGGCCAGCCCCGCCCTGCCGGACCTGGTCAAGGTCCTGGCGGACAGGCTTCCGGGACGGTCGCTCCGGCTCACCGTGCAGGGTCTCCGGATGGAGATCCGCAGCCAGGCGATGGTGATCGGCGACCAGGTGATTCCGGTCCAGCCCGGCCCGATCTCGGTGTTGCGGGCGCTGGCCCGCCGTCCCGGGCGGGTGCTGTCCCCGGCCGAGATCCGGGCGGACACGCCGAGCTGGGCCGACGTCGACGACCACGCCGTCGAGATGGCGGTGTCGCGGCTGCGGCGGACCTTCGACGACACCCCGCTGGACGGCGTCGACCTGATCCAGACCGTGATGAAGCGTGGCTACCGGTTGGCGGCCTGACCCCGCCACGCGAACCGGCCCGGCACCTCGGCCGGCGACACCCTACCCAGCGCCCTCGCGCGCCGGGTCAGACTGCCCGGTCGTCGACGGGTTGGCGGTCAGCGGGATCGTCGGCGGCTGCTCGCGCATGACGTAGAGGCCCCGCTCCACGTCGACGAGCAGGGTGCCGTGTGGACCGTAGATGACCGCCGTGACGTCGTAGCGGTACTGGTGGAACGTCCGTTTCGCCTCCACGTTGCGCTCGTTGACCTCGCTCATCTCGGCCGCGTGGGCTTCGCCGTTCTCGTGGTCGGCACCGAAGCCGTCGCCGTTCCAGCCGACCTTCTTGATGCCGGCGCTGGCGCCGCCCTGCGGGCCGAAGGAGAACTCCCGGCCGGAGGACGAGCCGCCCTTGTTGATCGGGCCCGACTCGTTCTGCTGGTACCGCCGGGCCTTCTGCTCGAAGGCCAGCGGTCGGCCGTCCTTGTCGACATAGACCTCCGCCCGCCGCAGGTTCAGCCCGACAGTGATGCCGGTGCCCGGGACCTGGTAGCGGTGTTCGAGCAGCGGCTCGAGGCGGGGGCGCAGCATCATCTCGGACGCGTGGTGCGCCATCAACCGGTCGAAATCGCTGCCCCTGGGCACGCCGGGCACCCGCCATGCGCCGTCGGCGCTCAGGTCCAGGCCCTGGCGCAGCCGCGGCGGTTGGGTGGTCAGCGCCGCCCAGCGTTCGATCTCCCGGGCCGCCCGGTTCAGCCGCCAGGGATGGACGTTGCGGTCGTTGATCAGATCGTCGTTCAACGGAGGCGGGGTGACGCCGGACTCCCTCCATCGCGGCACCGGCCGGCCGGCGTCGGTCAGGGCCGGAGCCGGGCTCGGCCCCTGCCAGCTCCCCGGCTGTTCGGCCGTCGGCCGGGTCAGGTATCGCGGCACGATGAGCCGGACGTCCCCGGCGACCTGAACCTGATCGTGCCAGCCGAGCCCGGGGACGTTGTGCCAAAGGTCGCGGACCGACCGTTCCAGGTTCGGCTGCCAGAGGCCGGCGAGCCAGGCGCCGCCGAACAGCACGTTGCGCACCGAATCGAGCATGAACGTGACCGCCTGGGGCAGCTCCGTGGTCAGCGTCATCTCGACGGTGAAGTCCAACGGGTACTCGAACTCGTGCGACCTCTTGGGCCCGGTCCGGAAGATGTCCTTGGACTCGGACTGCGTGCCGCGTTCGCTGGACTCCGAGCTCCCCTGTCCGTAGTCGCCATACCCGCCGAGGACTTCCCGCTGAGCATTCCACGCGGCACGGCCGGTGAAGGTGGCCTCCCCACCCCACGACCGGCCGGAGCTGGCCGTGTTGGACTGGGCGTCGTGCGTCTCACCGCGCAGGGTGAGGCTGACCTGCTCCCGTGGGCGGTCGCTCGACGGCGCGGCGGACGGGGTGGCGCTGACCCGCACCCACAGGTACTGCGTGGTGTGGTAAGGGGTGGGCACCGGGAACCAGCCGTACACGCCCTCGCCGGACAACGGAAGGTACTGCGGCTCCAGGTTGCGGGAGGAGAACCGGTTCACCAGCGCGCGCCGCAGGTGGCCGGGGATGCCCTCGCCGGAGGCGAACAGGCCACGCTGCCGCAACCGCCGCAGGATCGTGTCCAGCACGGCGTTGGCCCGCAACCGCTCGGGGTGCCCCGCGGCGGGCAACAGCTCAGGGTCGATGATCTCGCGCGACGGCGTCGGGTCCGGCGTCGGTGTCCGGGCCCGGTCCAGCCCCAGATCCTCCACCGCACGATCGGTCGCCAGGAGGTCCACCGCGTCGTCCACGTCCAGGTAGGCGGGAGCGGTCGCGGTGGTCTCGCCGTCCCTGGCCCGCAGGGCGGTGACCTCGAAGACCACCCCGCCGTGATAGGCGTGGACGACGTCGTTGTAGGTGGCCCGGGTGATGTCGATGGCGCCGTAGTCCCTGCCGTCCGAACCGCCGGACGAAACCCCACCCTCGACGTACAGGCCGCCGCCGAGACGGCCGCGCTCGTGGGCCTTGCCCGGAGCGCCGTTGTCCGAGCCGTCCTTCTTCGCGGTCGTCGCGTGGTTGAGGTACTGGCCCCCGACACCGGCCTTGCCGCCGAGGCTGAGCTCACTGCTCGTCCCGGCGGAGTGACTGATCGCCGACTGCCGGTACTGCTCGAGCTCGACGCCGTTCGCGCTGTCGATGCCGTCGCTGCTGTACTGGTACGTCAGCCCCGCCGCGAAGAACCGCTCCCGGACCCGCACGACCTGCTGGTACCCGTCGTGGGCGGGCAGTTGCAGCTCCCACCCGTGCTCCTGCACCGCCTCCGGGAACCCGCCGGCCAGCTCCGAGCCGGCGCCGAGATCGAAGATCGCGTCGGGCCAGTTCATCGGCTCGTCGAACCACTCGTCGGGCAGGCCGTTGAGCTGCTGGTACAGCCGCGCCGCGGTGGCCGGCAGCTCCGGCACGTACCGGAAGGCCGCGTACAACCCGGCGCTGCCCTGGACGTCCAACGGCAGGTGCGGCGGTCGGCCGGCGGGCGCCCACGCGGCCTCGGGCCGCAGGGTCGGACGGGTCACGCCCGCGCCGGCGAGCCGTGCCGGCGTGACGGCCCGTTCCTCGCCGGTGCGCGGATCACGCGGCACGTGCTCGACCGGCACCGCGATGTGGGTCGCCACCTCGCCGCCGGGCCCGGCACCGATCAACCAGGTCTCACGGGGTCCCCAGCCGCTGCCCGTCTGCTCGCGGATCGCGACCTCGAACACCGTGCGGTAGCGATGGTCGACGACGTGCCCGTCGGTCTCGGTCCGGCGGTACTCCTGCACCACCTGGCTGAGCTCGTGCTCGGCCGACCGGGCGTGCTCGGCCGCGACACCGAGCCGCGGGAAGAACACCCTCCCCTGGTGTTCCGTCCCGGGCTCCGGCGTCCGCTCGTTCCGGTCGGGCTGCTCGCTGGTGAGCACCGGGACCGACACCCGGCCACCCAATTGGCCGCTGAGGCTGCCCTCCGTCGACCGGGAACCCGACGTGGTGGCTCCGGTCAGGGCGCGGGCGTTGACGGTCATCGGGTACTCCGGGCTGTCCAGCAGTTCCCTGCGGTGCTCGGTCACCAGGACCTGGTACCGCTCGCGGCCGACCCGCACCGTGAACTTCTTCCCGGCCTGCGTCCGGGTCGGATCGGCCTCCATCGCGGCCCGACCCACCTGCGTTAGGATGGTGCGGCTCGCCACGGCGCCGATGTCGGCGCGCCCCGACTTCTGTCGCAACACCGATTGCACCAGGTCGGCGACCTGCTCTGCCCCGGGCATGTTCGCCGCGATCCCCAGACCCTGGCCGCGCCGCATGGCCAGCGCCAGCGGCTCCCGGGGGGCCGGGCCGGCGGGGGGCACATAGGGCTGCCGCGCCTGCGGCGCCCCGAGCACCTGCGGCGACAACCGGGCGGCGATCTCGCCTGCCGGTGTCGGCGCGGGTGGGGGACCTGCGACGGCGGGCGTGATCACTGCCTGGGGCCGCCCGGTGCCCGGCCCACCGAACTCCGGGGTGAAGACCGTCCCGAAGACGCTGCGCTCGAACTGCTGCGCCTCGCTCAACGGCACGCCCAGCTCGCCGACCACCCGCCGGGTCACCGGCGCCACCGAGGAATCACCATGCGTGGTCATCGTGACGTCGAACACCGCCCGGTACCGGGCCTGGTCCTCCCTGCGGTTCAGCACCGTGTGGTTCAGGACCTTGCCGCCCACCTCCAGCGCGGCCTCACGTGCGGACCCGCCGCCGAAGCCGAACGAGAAGGCGCCTGTCGGCCTGTCGGCGGCCTCCTCCCGGCCACCCGCGTCGGCCGCCACGTGGGTCAGTCCGAGGAGCACGGCGTCCGCATCGAGGCCGGCGCCGCTCGAACCCGACACCTCCTCGCCGGAGGTCGCGATCACCCCGAGGTCGTCCCGTACCGTGACGCCCTCGGTGACCCCCACCAGTTGCAGCCTCCGCAGCACCGCCCTCGTGGAGACGTGGCCGCGGAACCTGCCGACCGTGAGGCGCTCGTCGATCGTGTCCGTCATGTCCCCGTTCGACAGCACCCAGCGGCTACGGTTGCGCATCGTCCGCTCGTTGAGCAGTTGGCGGGTGACCTTCGCGGCGACCCCGGCCGCGGTGTCGGCCGGAAGGGCGGCCGACAACACCTGGTGCCAGCCGGTCACGAGTGGGGTCAGGTCGATCGCGTTGAGCACCTCGCGGGCCTGCGACGCCGACAGCGCCGGCGGCCCGGACGGCGACGGCGCGACCTGAGCCGCCGGCTCCGGCGCGGCGCTGCCGTTGGCGTACAGGGTCGGCAGGGAGATGTCCAGGAGGCCGGTCCCCGCCGGCACCGACGGCCGCCCCCACTCGACGCCGTTC
The DNA here is from genome assembly GCF_042889525.1 of Micromonospora sp. NPDC002575. Taxonomy (NCBI): domain Bacteria; kingdom Bacillati; phylum Actinomycetota; class Actinomycetes; order Micromonosporales; family Micromonosporaceae; genus Micromonospora; species Micromonospora sp. NPDC002575. Next base: position 166,406 of record NZ_JBIARA010000014.1, read on the forward strand.
ACGAAGACCTGGAACGACACCCCGCTGGTGAACGACGTCGACGCGGTCACGAACATCTTCCGGCCCCAGATGACCCGGGTCTCCCGGGACGTCGCGTGCTGGCGATCGCCCTTCACCGACAGCGTGGGGAGTCCCGCGATCAACCGGGACGCACGCCCGGTCGAGATGTCGAAGGTCTCCTCCAGCCCACCGTCGAACTTCCGTCCGCTGGACACGGACGTGTCGTTGCCGACCTTCGTCGAACCGAAGGAGACCCCGAACACCCGCGGGCCGCCGGCATTGCCGGGGGGCGTCGGTCGCGGCTCGTGCGGCACGGGACGGATCCACACCAGCCGCCCGCCCGCGCTGAGGGTCTCTCCGGAGAACAGCGCCCGCTCCCAGCGTTCACGGTGCTCCTCGGCGGCACGGGAACCCCCCTGCTCCGGCGCTGCCAGCAGCGTCCGCAGCGCCGCCGACACGCGTGCGCGCAGGGCCGCCTCCTGGGCAGCGGTGCCCAGGTCCAGCCGGTCGGTCGTGCCCATTTCGATGTCGTCGGCTGCCCCGGCCGGCCACCCTGACGGCAGCTCGTCCATCAACTGGGTGACCGTGTCGCTCACCTGCTGCGGCGTCAGGTGCCGCACCGCCGAGACGCTCAGCTCGCCGAGGGCGCCGTCGGCGAAATACCACGGGGCCGCCGGCTCGGCCACCCTGGGCTTCCCCTTGGCCGCGGCCGACGCGGCGTTGGCCCCGTCCCGCTCCGCGACCGCACGCTCCCAGGCCGTACGCGCGTCGGACGCCGCGTGCCGGGCGCGGTCGAGCCGCACCTGGTGGCGAGCGACGTGCTGCTCCAACCGGGCCCGTTGCGCCGTACGCGCCGCCGCGTCGACCGCGTCCCTCAGCTCGGCCTGCCGCCACGTCTCCGCCTGCCGTTCCGCGTTGTCGGCGTCCCGCCGCTCCGCCTCGACGCGCTCGCGTTCCTCCTCGACCGCCCGCCGCTCGGCCCGCTGCCGCTCGTCCTCCTGCCGCCGCGCGTCCTCGTCCGCGCGTACCCGATCGGCCTCCGCCAGGTCGGCTTCCCGCCGGCCGTCCTCCCACCGCCGCCGCGCCTGCCCGGCCGCCTGGTCGTCGGCGCGCTGCTCGTCCTGCCGGATCCTCGCCGCCTCCGCGGCCAGCTCACGCTCCCGCGCGTGCCAGTGCGCCGCCGCGGCGGCGGCCCGCCGTTGCTGCTCCCGCTCCGCGGCCAGGTGCTCCTGCCCGGGGTCCTGGTCCGCCTGCTGTCGCCGCGCCTCATCCGCCGCGGCCCGCGCCTCCTGCTCCTGGCGTCGTTGCTCCTGCCGGTCGGCCTCCGCCTGCGCGGCGTCGCGGGCCGCCTTCCGGGCTGCCAGCGCCCGCTGTTCGCCCTGCCACGTGTCCCACCGTGCCTGCTCGTCCATGCGGGCCTGTGCGCGTGCCGCCGCCCGCTCGCGTGCATCCCGACCCGCCACCTGGCGCTGGGCCGCCCGGGTGGCCGCCTCCTGCCGGGCCGCCTCCCGCTCGCCGGCCCGCTGGGCCGCGAGCCGCTCGGCGGCCTCTCGCGCCGCGTCCCGTTGCCGGATCCGCTCCGCCGCGCGGTCCGCCGCCGCTGCCCCGCCGGCCTGCAACGCCTGCAGGCCGTCCATCCACTGCTGCACCGCCGTCCGCCAGTCCGCCTCCCGGGTGGCGGCGTCCCGCTCCAGCGCCTGTCGCCTCTGGTCGGCCACCCGCACGGCTCGCTCCAGCAACTGGTGCCCGCGCCGTTGCGCCGTCGCGTGCTGCCGCTCCAGCTCGGCGACCCGGTCCTGGGCCCTGGTGAGCCGCTCCCACGCCGCACGGTCCGCCGCCTGCGCCTCGTTCCCGTCGGTCAGCGCCGGTGACGCGGGCGTCGGCAGCACGGCCGCGCGGGCGGCGACCTGTCGCGCCACATCCTCCCGAGCGGCGGACAGCTCGCTGCGCGCCGCGGCGAGGTCACTCTCGACGGCCGCGGCCGTGCCGCGGACGTCGGCCAGCTCCTGGGCCAGCCGTCGGACCTCCGGCGGGCTCCCGGCCGGCGTCCCGTCCCCGGCGTCGACACCGCCGCCCGTCGCGGGTGACGCGGGGCCGCCGACCCCGGCCAGGTCCAGCTCCTCCACGCTCGTCACGATCGCGTCGCCGCCCACCGTCGACGGCGCCCGCGGAACGCCCACCCCCTGCGTCGTCGCCACGAACCGCAGCCGGCGAGGCTGGGCGGGCCCCCGGGCCAGTCCCCCTCGCTGGCCGTCGAGGAACACGACCTTCCCGTCATGGGTGCGCATCACGTTCACGGCATGGGAGATCTCGTCGCCCTCACCGGTCGTCACCAGCACACCGCGGGCGCCCGGCGCCGCGGCGGTCATGACCTCCACCACCGCCGCGTAGTCGGCCGCCTCCACCAGCGGCCGGCCGGCGTACCGCTCCAGCCAGGCCACCGGGCTGGCCTGCTCCGGCGGCACCTGGTGCCCGACCCCGTCGGCCAACGACAGGTCGGTGCCGATCGCCGTCAACACGCAGTTCGTCTCGAAGTCCCCGCCACGGTACGGATTCACCCCGCCCAGCCACGGGAACCGGCGCAACGCCTCGGCCTGCGACAACCCACCCGGCAGCAACTCCTCCTCCGTCGCCCGGCCGGCCAGCCCGGCGGACGCCGGACCCGGGGACGGGACTGCGACGACGACGTCGGCCCGGCGGAGGTCGTCGGTGTCCGTGACCCGGTCAGCGACGGCGCCGCCCAGGTCACGGCCCTGAGAGTCCGAGGTGAGCACGATGTCGGCCGCCGTCACGTCCTGCCCGCCGTCGAGCAGCGTGCTCAGGTCCTGGGCCAGGTGCCGACCGAGGACGTCGCTGACGCTGTTTGCCCGTTCCCACCCGGTGGCCACCGCGCTGCCCGGCCACATGCGGGTGCCGTTGCCGTATCCGGTGACGTCGACAGCGGGCAGGGGAAGGCCGTTGTCGTGCCGCCACACGGCGAGCTTGCTGGTCTGCCGCGACACCCACCGCAGCTTGCCGAGTTCGACCGGCCCCGGAGTCTTGGACCCCGGATCGAAGCTGATCCGCACCGGCTCGGGAACGGTGGAGCCGCCGACGACGACCGTGGTGAGGGGGTTGGACTGCGCGACCGGCACGTCGGCGTCGTAGAGCACCGCCAGCTGCTCGTGGAAGGTCTCGCCGGGGCGCTGGCTGAACATCTTGAAGTGCCACATGTCGCCCGCCCGCGGCAGGTCCATCAACCTCGCCATGGCGGCGCGAGCGGACCGCCACGCCTCCGAGTCGGAGCCGGACGCCTCGGTTCCCGACCTCTCGACGACGGCGAGCGCCTCCGCCAGGTCCAGTCTGCGTTGCAGCGCGTCGACCGCCCGGGGGTCGCCGCCGCCATCCGCCACCGCCCGTTCGAGCGTCGCCCGGACGGTGTCGAACCGGCCGCGATACGCGGCCAGCGTTCGTTCGATCGCCTCGTCGACGGCACGTCTACGCCCGCCGACACGCGCGTAGTTCTCCAAGGTGATCTGGGTCTTTCCGTCGGCGCTCTGCGCGACGACCGCTGCGAAGTGGTAGCCGAAGACGTTGGCGAGCGTGCCGCCACGGGCGAAGTCAGCGGTCATCGAGGCTTCGCCGTCGGCGCCCCGAGACGTGATGGTGCTGACGGCGTAGGCCTCGCCGATCCTGGGCCAGGCATGTTCGTTGATGCCGATCCGCCTCGCGACCTGACTGAGTCTGGCGTGCTCGGCGCGGCTCGCCCGATCGTTCCGGAGCGCCACACCGTACGCGGCACCAGGAAGCGGGGGTGGTGTGAGGCCGCCGGTCAACCGCCCGTCGGCAGCGATCCTGGCCGCCGCCCATCCCGGGTCGACGGCGGCGAGGGGAAGGTCGCCGGCCGCGACGGCAGCCACCCCCTCGGCGAGATGGTGCACACCCAGCAACTCCCGCCCGTTGCCGGCGTCGGTCTCGGCCAGGAGGGTCTGACCTCCGGCTCGGAACACCAGCCCGTCGGGTACGCCACCGAGGACGACGCCCGCGAAGTCGACGCAGACGTCCGGCGGGGGGCTGTCGAAGTCCGCGCTCACCTTGCGGAGCGTCACGGGTCGGCCACCGTGGTCGACGGTGACGGTGACGGCGCTGTCCACCGTCAGCCTGACGTTCGCCCCGGCCCTCGCCAGTCCACGCCGTGCCGCGTCGATGACCTCGTCGGTCGCGTAGAACTCCGTCGCCTCGGTCACCGGGCGGGCGCCGCTGACCGAGGCGATCCCGTTGATGGCGAGCGTGCCGTCGTCGGACAGCCGCAGCGGTGGGTGCCGGTGGGTGACGAGCTGTTGTGCCGGGACGTGCGCGGGAAAGTCCGCCTCGGTGGGCCGGCTGCCCGGGCTCGTCCTGACGCCCAGCCGCTGGTACGACCGGAACGGCGCGCTGCTCTGACCCGCGCTCGGGCCACCGGAGGATGCCTCGATCTGGTACGCGGTCGTCGTCCTGGGCCTCGGCCGGGGATGCGGCAGGGGTGTTCTCGTCAGCGGCGGCCGTTCGACCTTCGGCGTGCTCCCGGCCGCCGTCGGCGTGGCGCCGCCGCCTCCGCTCGTGGGGGCCCGCCCCTCGGCGTCGACCGGGCTGCCCGGGTCGGCCGGAGGGGGCCATTCCTCCAGCACGGCATCCAGCCGGGGCGAGTAGTCGGATCCGAGCGGGCTCGGATACGGGTCCTCCGGAAACGGGCCGGGCTCGGCGTCGGTCGCGTCCAGCGCGGTGTTGCGCCGGGTCGGGGGCACGAGGATGCTGGCGATCGAGCTGGAGATGCTGCCGGCCGTGCCTGTGTTCGCCCGCGAGAGGCCGGTGGCGAGGTCGACGAACGACGATTCGCCATCCGAGGTCTCCTGGTTGTTCTGCGCGTACTCGAGCACGGCCAGAATCTGGTCCAGTTGGGCCAGCGGGTTGTCGGCGGTCTGGCTCTCCAGCGCCATCGACCATTTTCTGGTGAGGCTCTGCGGGCTCTCGTCGACCTCGGGTTGGTTGGCGTCCGACACCACGAAGACGTAGTCGCTGCCCTTGCGCTCGACCGGCGGGAGTTCGGGAAGCGAGTCCTGCAGGCCGATCCGGTTGTACTCCTCCCGGCGGTAGGCGAGCTGCTCGTAGAGCTGCTGCTGGCGCTGGTCGAACGTCTTCGAGGTCTTGCCCTTCTCGAGCTTCGGAACCCGCTCGTTGTAGGACCCCTGGGAACGGACGACGTACTCGCCCGCCTTCGCGATCTTGTTCTTGGCGACGAACTCCCAGGCGACGACCCGCAGGCCCTCGATCTCGCGCCGGTCGACCTTCTCGAAGAGGATCTTCGCCTCGGTGTTGTGCAGGACGCTCGGCACCATCACCCCCCGGTACACGTGCGCGTCGATCATCCCGTCGGTGACTGCGACGAGCTGGTGGGAGAACTGTTCCCACATGCGGTTGAAGCCGGGTGGGTAGTTGAAGAAGCTGCCGGTGCCGAGCATGATGTTGTCGAAGATCTGCCCACCGGGCGTCGCCTCCAGCATCCGGTTGCCGCTCTGCTCGGTGATCCGTTCGGCGACGGCGGGGCCGATCTTGCCCCAGAGGGCGAGCCTCGACCGGAACTGCTGGACGGCTTCTGCGAACTGGGCGTCGAAGTCGCTGTCGTGCTGGTGGTTGAACCACCACTTGGCCGGGGCGGAGAAAGCGTGGTTGTCCGCCATCAACTGCGCGAACGGGGCGACCCGGTCAGCGCCGAACCGCTCGACGACCTCGGCGTCGATCTCCTCGTTGGTTTTGCCCTTGGCCTTCAGCCGGAGCTCGAGCTTCATCTGCTCCTTGAAGCCCTCGTAGGCGGCTCTCAGCTCGTCGTTGTTCCACAGCCTGTCGTAGCGGGACATGCGGAACTCGATTTTGCGCCAGTCGTCCCTGGCCTTCCGGAAGTCGATCGTCGAGCCCTGCGCGGGGAGGTCCTCGGACGAGGAGCTCTCCGACGGGGGCCGGGCAGCTTCGTCCATCCCGGCCAGGTCCGCATGCTCCGCAACGGTCACGGTCGCGGCCTCTGCCACCCTCGACGGCGGGCGTGGGGTGCCCACACCATCGGTGGTCGCCACAAACCGCAACCGGCCAGGCTCCACCGGCCCCCGCGCCAGCCCACCCCGCTGACCGTCGAGGAACACCACCCTCCCGTCATGGGCACGCACCACGTTCACGGCATGGGAGATCTCGTCGCCCTCACCGGTCGTCACCAGCACACCCCGGGCGCCCGGCTCCGCCCCGGCCATCACCTCCACCACCGCGTCGTAACCGGCCACCTCCACCAACGGCCGACCCGCATACCGCTGCAACCACGCCACCGGCGACGGCACCTCCGGCGGCACCTGCCAACCCACCCCATCCGCCAACGACATGTCAGTACCGACCGCCGCCAACACACAGTTGGTGTCGAAACCCTCACCACGGCCGGGATTCACATCACCCAGCCAGCCGAACCAGAACGACACCTCAGCCGGCGACATCTGACTCGGAAGCAACACGTCATCGCGCGCCGATCCACCAGCCACATCCGCCGAGGAGTCCGACCCGCCCGCCTCGGAGTCGGTCCCCGCATCAACCGGCCCATCCGGCACGCCGGGCGGCCCCGCCGGCCCGCCGGCATTCTCGGGCAGGGACCACAACCGCACCGTGTGGTCGTCACTGGCGGAGACCACCACCCGTCGGCCCGGCTCGCCCTGCAACGACGTCACCGTCCGCACGGTGCCGGTGTGGCCCTCCAACGTCCGCAGCAGCGCACCGCTGTCCGCGTCCCAGACCCGCACTGTCCCGTGCGCATCGGCGGTGGTCAACCGCCGCTCCGAACCCGCCTGCCACGACGTCACCGCCACCGCCCCGCCGGTGTGACCCCCCAACGTCCGCAGCGGCGCACCGGTGACCGCGTCCCAGACCCGCACCGTCCCGTCCTCGCTGGTGGAGGCCAACAGCCGCTGCGAACCCGCCTGCCACGACGTCACCGCCCACACCACGCCGGTGCGGCTCCCCAGGGCCAGGAGGGGCGCACCGGTGACCGCGTCCCAGACCCGCACCGTCCCGTCCCAGCCAGCGGTGGCCAACCGCTGGTCCGAACCCGCCCGCCACGACGCCATCGCCACCACCCCTCCGGTGTGGCCCCGCAACGTCAGGAGCCGCGCAGCGCTGGCCGCGTCCCAGACGTACACCGTCCCGTCCCAGCCAGCGGTGGCCAACCGCTGGTCCGAACCCGCCTGCCACGACGCCACCGCCCCGACGCCGCCGGTGTGGCCCCCCAACGTCCGCAGCGGCGCACCGGTGGCCGCGTCCCAGATCCGCACCGTCCCGTCGTCGCTGGCGGAGGCCACCCGCGGGCCCGACTCCCCCTGCCACGACGTCACCGCCCACACCGGGCCGACGTGGCCCCCCAACGTCAGCAGCCGCGCACCGCTGGCCGCGTCCCAGACGAACACCGTCCCTTGCATGTCGGCGGTGGCCAACCGCCGGTCCGACCCTGCCTGCCAGGACGCCACCGCCACCACCCCGTCGGTGTGGCCCCGCAACGTCCGCAGTGGCGCACCGGTGACCGCGTCCCAGATCCGCACCGTCCCGTCGTCGCTGGCGGAGGCCACCCGTGGGCCCGACTCCCCCTGCCACGACGTCACCGCCCGCACCGGGCCGGCGTGGCCCTCCAACGTCCTGAGCTCCACACCGTCGACCACGTCCGCCGAAGCTGGGTCAGGCGCCTGCCCGAGGTGCCGGTCCAGCTCCGCGGCCGTTGTCTCGGCCTGGTCGAGCCGGTCCCCCAGCCCCCCGAGCTCGCCCGCAGGCAACGAGTCGACGTAGGCGTCCACGGTGCGGGGCATCCGCGCACGGCTGAGGCCCTGCATCTCCTGGAGGTACCGGTCGGACAGCCCCGCCAGGACGGACCGCGCCGGGCTGTCGTCCTGCCCGGGTGTGGTGAGCCGCCGCAGCTCCCGGTCAGCGGCGTCCATCCGCCTCGCGTGACCGTCGGCAAGATCTCGCCACCGCCCGGCCAGGTCCGCACGGGCAGCGGCGGCCCCCTCGTCGGAAACGGGCACCGCCTGCTCACCCGACCCGGCCGCGCCGTCCCCGGCCCGCCCCGGCGCCGCCGCCGGCAACGACGAGATCTGCTCCTCCAACCACTGCCGCGCCAGGCCGAACGCGCTCACCGCGGAGAACAACTCCGCCCGCCACTGCTCGGACACCTCCGGCACCCGCCCCGCCACGCGCAGGTGGGGCACCGGCGGCGACACCCCAAGGGCCGCCCGCAGCTCGGAAACCCCCTCCACCGCACCGTTTGCCGACCACAACGACGCCACGTCCTGGCCATGCTCCGTCAGGAACCGATCGAAGTCCGCCACCGGCAGATCCCGCACCGCGGACAGATCGACAATCCACCGACCGTTTTCGCTCTGGACCCCCTCCGGCAGGTTCTCGTGGGGGTTGTCAGGTCTTTCGGTCACCACCGGCTCGCCCGGCGCCGTATAGAAGGCCCAGGCACCCAGATGCACCGCCCGCAACACGTCCAAGACGGCGTTCGGTACCGTCCCGTTCGCCCGGGCCGTCGACACCGGTGCCACCACCGCGTCCCACACCCGGTCGATCTCCTCCTCGACCCGTTCCGCCACCTCCTCGGCCACCACGTCGTCAGTCGCCGCCAACGCCGCCGCCAGCCGCCGGTTGCGCTCGTCGCCGGCCCACCTCTCCAGCCGCAGATCAGGCCGATCCGTCCCCACCGGGAGCGCACCCTCACCCGTCCACCGGCGCGTGAGCCCGACCAGCCGCTCACCCAACGCCACCATCTGGTCCACCCGCTCACCCATCCGACGCTGCCCGTCCACAGCCGCCGGACCACCCACCACGTCGGGAAGCGCCGCCCTCAGCTCCCCGGCCCAATCCACCCGCCCCGGAGCCACCGCCCCCACCGCCGCCGCGATCCTCTCCGCCTCCGCCAACACACGGGTCCACCCCTCCGCCTCGGCCAGGTCCCGCGCCTCCCGAAGGCCGCCACCCGCCGGCCCGCCGGTGGCCAGCTCCTCCATCCGCACCGGCCACAGGTCATCCTCGGCCGTGTGCGTCAGCACCACCGTCGACGTCCACTCACCGAACCCGTGCACCACCACGTACACCGGCTCCCGCAACCCCGACGCCGCCGGCGGCAACGCGCCATTCAGGAAGTCGAAGATCCACGGCACGACCGCCTTGGGATCGCCCGGATGCCGCCCCGGCACACCCACCACCAACACCCGCGCGCCATCCGGCACCCAACCCGCCGGCCCCACATCCGGCACCCCCGCCAGACGCTCCGTCTCCCCCACACTCGCTGCCGCGATTTCCCCCGCAAGCAACTCCGCCTGCCGCAACTGCGTCACCCGCAAACCACGCTCCGACGGCACATTCGGGAGGAACACCCAGTCCCGGAGATGCGAGAACGCGCGCAGCCCCAACCGCGCCCAATCCCGATCAAAAGGCAGGAGGTACGGCCCATGGTGAACGGGCAGTCCAGCCAGCCTCCGCCGGCCGCGATAATCAAGATCAGCGTCCTCATTGCTCGGACGAGCCTGGATTTCCCACGACAACGCCGGGAACGTCTGCCGACCCGAGAAATCGACAGCGACCAGACCGTGCGTGACCACCCCCGCGTCCACGTCCGCCACGTGCCGCCCGAGGATCGCCACCGCCCCCGACTCGGCACGCGCTGTCCGCAACGCCGCGACCTCGACCAACGTCCGTGACTGCACCTGAGGAACACCGGACGGGTCAGCGCCGTACGGCGACAGCTCGATCACCGCCGCTTCCGGCACCTCCACGCCCAACTCACCGTCGATCAACCGCTGGGCCAGAGCCAGCACGTCCTCATGCCCACGGTCCTCGAACGCCAACACCACCCGCCAGACCGCATCATCAGCAGGCCGATCCTGCCCCGTCCGCGCCGCCCACGCCTCGGCATCCGTCACCGCCTGCTCCCGCGCCACCGCAGCAAGACGCTCCACATCGATCCCGGCGCTCACGCCCTCCGGATACACCACCACCGACCCACGACCCGACTCCGTCCGGAACCGTTCCCCCGACACCAGCGGCAACCCCGCCGGCCAGGCGACCCCGTCCGCCAGGGACCACAACCGCACCGCCTGCCGCTGGCCGACGGCCAACAGCCACCGGCCCGGCCCCTCCGGCAACAACGTCAACGCCACCACGCCGTCGTGGCCCTCCAACGTCTGGAGCACCACGCCGTTGTCCACGTCCCAGATCCGCACCCGCCCGGCCACGTCGGCACCAGCCAACCGCCGCCAGCCCGCCTCGTCCTGCCACGACGTCAACACCCGCACCAAGCCGTCGTTGCCCTCGAACGTCTGGAGCACCACGCCGTTGTCCACGTCCCAGATCCGCACGGTTCCGGCCGCGTCAGCGGAGGCCACCCGCGGGCCCGCCCCCGCCTGCCACGACGTCAACGCCACCACCGCGCCGTCGTGACCCACCAACTCCCGGAGCAGCACACCGTTGTCCACGTCCCAGACCCGCACCGCCCCCGCCACGTCGGCGGAGGCCACCCGCCGGCCCGCCCCCGCCTGCCACGACGTCAACGCCACCACCGCGCCGTCGTGACCCACCAACTCCCGGAGCAGCACACCGTTGTCCACGTCCCAGACCC